>CAIUWO010000277.1 GCA_903902895.1 Candidatus Hydrogenedentota bacterium
ATGCGGTTGAAGCCGCGCAAGTATACCCGCCCCCGCCCCGCGCCGCAAAGTGCGGGGCAACACATGTGCGGCAGGAACGGGGCAAATGGGAGCATCGGCCCCCGGTCTTGGCCTCCAATCCACTTTCTACGGGGGACTTTAATGCCGCCGGGGCATGGCCCCGGCGAAGAAAAGCGGCGGCTTGTCCGCCTCTGGCGTGCCCAGGAAAGCCGCGCTTACGCACGGGACCGCGGGGCGCGGTCCCATGATGAAAAGCGGCGGCATGGCCGCGCGCGCGCTCAAAATGGCGGCAAGGTCCGGCGCGGTATCGGCGTTGCTGTGCGCGCTCCCCGCACAACGGCGTGGTAACGTTGCTTGCCCGCCGGTTTTCTGATAAACTCCGCCCCGTTTCCCAGTAGGACTGGAGCATCTTATGATCGAGCAACGTTTTATCGAAATGATTGCGTCGGAAGTCGGCGTGGACCCCATCCACGTGGCCGCCGCCGTGGGGCTGTTGGACAAGGGCGCAACGGTGCCGTTCATTGCGAGATATCGCGTGGACGCGGCCGGCGGCCTTGATGAACTCCAGCTTGAGGCCATAGAGCGGCGCAATCTCGAGTGCATCGCCCTTACGAACCGGCGCGACGCGGTGCGCGCGAACGTGGAGGCGGCGGGTCGCATGACCGAGTCGCTGGCCGCGGCGCTCGACGCGTGCACCGATCCCCTGGTGCTCGAGGATCTCTATCTTCCCTTCAAGAAGCAGCGGCACAGCAAGGTGGCCAGCGTAGCCTCGCAGCGCGGGCTCGACCCCTTCGCCGATTACCTGTGGATACAGGTTCCCCTTCCCGGCCCGGTCGATTTCGTGGCGGAAAGCTACGTCAACCCGGAACACCAGATTCTCTCCAAAGAGGAGGCGCTGGACGGCGCGCGGCACATTCTGGCCGAGCGGCTCGCCTGCGACCACGAGGTGCGCCGGCTGGTCCGCGCGCGCATGTGGGAAGAGGGCCGCATCACCGCGGCCGCCACGAAATACGCGGGCGAGCAGCGCAGGCGCTTTGAGGCGTTCTTCGACTACGCCGCGCCGCTCAAGGATATCGACCCGGCAACCCTCCTGACCCTCCTGCGCGGCGCGCGCATCGGCGTGCTCCGCGTGGAGTTGGCCGTTGACGAGGACGCCATGGTCCGCGATCTCACGACCCGCTTCGTCAAGGAGGCGGGTTCGTCGTTTGAACCGGAAATCGAGGCGGCCGTGCGCGACGCCTACCGCCGCCTGCTCTGGGTGGACATCGAGAGCCAGGTCATGGCCACCGCGCGGCGTGTTGCCGATGAAAAGCTGGTGGGTTCCCTGCGCGGGCAGGTGGGCGCGGCGCTGATGGCGCCTCCCGTCGGGCCGGTGCCCGTGATCGCCGTGCACACTGACCGTTCCGGCGCGGTGGTTCTGGCCGCGCTGAACGGGCGCGGCGAGTGTGTCGAGGCCGCGCAGGTGGAAGGCGGCGAGGGCGAGACCATCGGTGCCGCGCTGGCGGTGAAGCTTCCCGAATGGATGGAGCGCCACGGCATTCGCGCCGTGACCGTCGGCCACAGCGGACCCGGCAGGCAGCTGGCCCGCTCGTTGAACATGCTGCTGCGTGAAAAGAGAATCAACGGCGGCTGGGTCGCTTTTGCCGGCGAGGCCGGACTGAGCGCCTGGTCCGTCTCCCCGCAGGCCGTGCAGGAACTGCCCGACCTTGACCCGCCGCGCCGCGCCGCCGTGTCGCTGGGCCGCCGCTTTCAGGAGCCCATGGCCGAAATGCTCAAGGTGGAGCCCCGCGCCCTGGCCACCGGTCCCCAGGCCCACGATGTCAACCAGCGCCGCCTGCAGGAGGCGCTGTTCCGCACGGCGGAATACTGTGTCAACCGCCTTGGCCTGGACCTGAATTCGGCGCCGGTGCATCTGCTCCGCTTCGTCTGCGGCATTCAGATGGGCACCGCCCAGAATCTCGTGGTTGAACGCGAAAAGCTGGGCAAATTTACAGACCGCACCCAGTTGTTGACCGTGTCCGGCATTGGTGAAAAGACCTGTGAACAGTGCGCCGGTTTCCTGCGCGTCGCGGGCGGCACCGAGCCGCTCGACGCCACGCGCATACACCCCGAGGCCTATGCCGCCGTCAAACAGGCGGCCGAGGCAGCCGGCGTTTCATTGGCGGCGCTGCCCGTCGATGTGAAGAAGATCGATTTCTCCGCGGCGGCCACGGCCGTGTTTGGCCCCGTGACCATTGCCGAGTGGACGGCCGAACTGGCCGAACCGGCCAGGGATATCCGCGGTCGGATTCATGCGCCGGTCCTGCGCAAGCCCGCCCGTCCCGCGGTCGACATGTCGGCCGTGCAGGAAGGCACCGTGGTCGAGGGCAAAGTCACCAACCTTACCGAGTTTGGCGCCTTTGTAGATTTCGGCATGGGCAAGGAGGGCCTTGTCCATCTGTCCGAAATGGCCCCCCACTTCGTGAAGAATCCCGCCGAAGTGCTGGAACTCGGTCAAGTGGTGAAGGCCAAGGTTATCAAAGTCGATCCCGACTCCAAGCGAATTTCGCTTTCCATCCGGGCACTCCTGCCGCCGGCCCCGCCCCGTTCAGAGGCGGATCGGCCACAAGGTGACTACACGGATCGGCGACGGAGCTCTGAACAGCCATCACGGCCCCGGCCCGGAGAGGACAGCGCTCGTCGCGGTCCCGGCCCGCGTGCCCCCCGCCGTGACGAGGGTGGGCGTGAACGTTCACGCGACGGTGGCGGTGACCGCGGCGACAGACGTCCCGCCCGGGAGCGCGATGCAGCCCGAGGTGCCGCAGAACCGAGTGGCATGCTGATGAATACCCTGCTGGCGGACCAATTGGCCGCGCTGAAAGACAAGTTACTCTCAGAATAATGCGAATAATGGCGCTTCTTGACAGATCCGCCATGTTTGTGATACACTCTCACCGCTTTTGGGGCTTTGTCCCGGACGTTGTTCGTCCGGACTATATTGGAACGCTGCAAATCTAAGGCTTACAAGCGTTTGCGGCGTTTTTCGGCAATGTGCCGGATTTCCGAGACAGGGTCGTACCTTAATAGAGTGCAAGGAGGTTGTGTGCAGATGCTCACGAAGGCCGAATTGAAAAAGTTCGAAAAAATGCTGATGGAGGAACGCGACAAGCTTATGGGCAGCGTCCGCAGCATTGAAGAGGCTTCACGCACCGAAGGCGGCCGCGACAGCGGGGGGGATCTTTCCAGTTACGCCGAAAACGGCACGGACAGCTTCGAGTTGGAGACATCGCTTAATATTGCCAGCGCCGAATCACAGCGCCTGATGGATATCGCCGACGCGCTCTTGCGCGTCCAGAACGGCACCTATGGTACCTGCGAGGGCAGTGGCAAGCCCATCCCCAAGAAGCGGCTGGAAGCCTTTCCGGCAGCGCGCTATTGCGTGGAATACCAGGAAGAACTGGAACGGGAACAGCAGCATAACCGCCAGTACTAACCCGCAGCATAGTATTAAATCACAGCATCCCGGCCCGCCAAGGCCGGGATGCTTTCTTTGTGCTGCCGCGCTTTCAGGAAGGAGAATTACGGACGCATAGTTCAGAAAGTAAGGGATTTTCCCGTACAAACGAGATTATATTGACCAAGGTCCATTGAATATGTTACAACCTGCGGGTCATGGTGAATGGCTAAGAGTGAAAATAGTATTATTCTTAGTTTTCGCCTGAACAGGTGCGTGTCATGGGTCGGTAATATTTCCGGACATGGCTTTTGCACACACTCGGAGGTTTGCGCATGGCCCGGTTCGGAATAATGGCGTTGCTCGTAATATCTTCCATCGGCGCTTGGGCCAGCGAGGGGGTATTCCTGCTGGGCAACGACGCCCTGCAGTTGGGCCGCGCCTCCAGCGGTGTGGCCAGTCCACGCAGCGCCTACTGGAGTTATATGAACCCGGCCAGCATGGTGGATTTGGAACGCCGTTTCGATGTTAATTTCTATGGCATCTTCACCGACGTCGATCTTCATACCAAGGGCCTGATGGGCAATCCGGTGGACCGCACCCTGGAGTCCAACAAGGAGGCGTTTATAACCTCCAGCGGCTTTATCCTTCCGCTTTCGGTGGGCACCCTGGGCGGCGGGCTGTTCGTGCCCAGCGGTTCCGGCGTGGACTATTCCCACTCGCGCAATATTTTGTCCGGTCTCTTCGAGGGCAACACCGACCGGCGTCTGGACTACCAGCACATCCGGGGCGTGCTTTCCTACGCGTATGAACTGGACAACGGGTGGGCGCTGGGTTTCAGTCTGCACGGTTCGATGAACCGCTTTCGAAGCGACCATATTACCCTTAGTTTCCAGCCTACCTCCGGGGACATGGACTGGGACACGGCCTATGGTGCCGGGTTTGGGTTGGGCATCTACCGGCGCTGGGACAAGTGGGCCGTTGGCGCCGGGTATTCTTCCCGGCACTGGGTGCAGACAATGGACAAGTATTCCGACCTGTTGCGGAACACACTGGACACGCCGCAGGTTCTTCAGGCGGGCGTGGCCTACAGCATTCACCCCAAGGTCGAACTGACGCTGGACTACAAGTGGCTCAACTGGGAGGGGATCCCGCAGTACAGTTCCACCATGTTCGGCGGCGGCGGGTTCAACTGGCGTGACCAGCACGGGGTCAAGTTCGGCGTGGAGTGGAAAGCCCTTGAAAAGTGGACCTTCATGGGAGGATATTCCTACGCCAACACGCCCATCAGCGACGACCACGTGATGCTCAGCGGTCTGGTGCCGGTCACGGTGGAACAGCACTGGACGGCCGGCGTCACGCACAAGTTCAACGAGCGGCACGAGGTGCATTTCGTGGGCGTATACGCGCCGCGGCACACGCTCACCGAAACCGGCAAGGGGGAGGCCGACTGCTTCTCCTGGTTCGGCAAAGGCACCACCCTGACGGCGGGCGCCTTCTCGGCGATCTTCGGTTACTCCTACAAGTGGTGAGTTGCGGCGCTGCCTGAGAGACCGGAAACGGCACCGTTCCACAGTCCCAGCGCCTGCCTTACCAGCACGGCCGGCCCCTCTTGCGGGTCCCAGTCGACCCAGTGGATGCGTGGGTCGGCCCGGAACCAGGTCAGTTGCCGTTTGGCGTAACGGCGGTGGTGCTGCTTGGTGGCCGCCACGGCGGTCGCCAGGTCCTGCTCGCCCCGTAGATGGGCGGCCAGTTCGCGGTAGCCGAGCGCCTTGAGCCGGTCCAGATGGGGGCCGTAGCCCGCCTCAAGGAGGCGCGCAGTTTCCGCGACCCACCCCGCCTCCAGCATCATGTCAACCCTTTGGTCAATCCGCCGGTAAAGGACGGCGCGGTCCATGCGGATGCCGACTTGGAGTACGGGCATGGGTTCCAGCGCCTCGCGGTGGCGTCGGTGCAGGGCGGTCAGGGTGGAACCGCTGGCTTCACACACCTCCAACGCGCGCACGATGCGCACCTGATCATTTTCACTGCTCAGCGTGGCGGCATAGTCGGGGTCAATCTCACGCAGCCGGGCCATGAGCCGCGCGTTGCCGTGCGCCAGCGCCTCCTCGCGGAGTCGCGTCCGAATCGCCTCGTCTCGCGGGGGGCCGTCAAAGAGTCCGTCCATGAGCGCGCGCAGATAGAGTCCCGAGCCGCCCACCACCACGGCCGTTTTGCCCCGCGCCTGCATGTCCGCAATGCGGACGCGCGCAAGTCGCTGGTACTCGCCTGCGGCCATGTCGCGGTCGGGCTCGAGAAAGGAGACAAAGTGGTGCGCCGCCTGGGCCTGTTCCTCCGGGGTGGGGGTGGCGGTGCCGATTTCCATGCCGCGGTAGAATTGCATCGAATCGGCGGACACAATTTCACCGTTGAGCAGGAGGGCAAGCTCAATGCCAAGGCGGGTTTTCCCCGAACCTGTGGGACCGACCACCGCGAGGACAGGCTTCACTGTATCCTCCGGAAGCTTTTCTCCATCTGGTGCCGGGTCAGTTCGACGATGATGGGCCGGCCGTGGGGGCAGGTGTAGGGCGGGCGCAGGCGGCGGAACCCCGCCAGCAGATTGCGCCGCTCCTCCGGCGAGAGCGGCTCGCCGGCCCTGACCGAAGCCTTGCACGCGCGGGTTGCGAGCCGGAGCATGTCGGACGCCACATTCTCCCGGTCAAACAGGTTGCCCTGGGCCAGTTCGTCGAGCACTTGAAAAAGCAGGTCATTGATCCGCGACTCTTCGTAGAGGTGGCAGATGGCGGTGACCTGGAAGGTGTTGCTGCCGAAAGGCTCCAAGTCGATGCCGAGCTTTGAGAAAAGCGCGGTGTTCTCCGTCACCAGCGCGGCCTGCGAGGGCGCCACCTCGACAATGAGCGGCACGGCAAGCTGCTGCGACTCGTAGCCGTGGTCGATAAGTTCGCCGCGAAGCTGCTCGAAATTGAGCCGCTCGTGGAGCGCGTGCTGGTCGATGATGAGCAGGCGCTTGTCGCCGGGCACCAGCAGATAGGTGTCGAACACCTGCAGCGCCGCGTCGGGCAGGTCTCCCACGGGTTCATACAGCGCGGCCGGCGTGATGCCGTCGAGCGCGAATCCGCCGGCGCTGCATTCATCAAGCGGGGAGTCGCCGCGCCGGTTGAACCCGGGCAGATAGGCCGGTTCGGGCGGCGCGACGCGCTCTTCCACGGGGTCCGCCGCCGCTTCCGTCAGCGTGGCGGACTCAAAATCGTCGAGTTTGTCCAGGAACGCCTGGGTTTGCGCCTGCGCAACGGTGGGCGGAGGCGAAAAGACCGGAAAAGGGCGCACCTGCGCCGGTGCCGGCGCGGCCGGGGCGTGGGCGTTCACACGGTTTTCGGCGGCGGCGTTTGCGGCGGTCATGGCGTCGGTCGACGGGCGGGTGAGCGCCTCGCGCACCACATCGCGAATCGCGTCGCGCGCGGCGCGCTCGTCACGGAAGCGCACCTCGCGCTTGGTGGGGTGGATGTTGACATCCACAAAGCGCGGGTTGGTCTCCAGCAGCAGCACGCCCACGGGGTAGCGCCCCACCGTGAGCAGGCCCCGGAAGGCGTCCTCCAGCCCGTATTGCAGCGAACGGTTCAGCACGGGCCGGGCGTTGATGAAGAAGAACTGGTGCGAGCGGGTGGCCCGGCTCAGTGTGGGCGTGCCCACCAGCCCCCGGATGCGGAAGCCGTTGGCCTCGCCGTCAATGTCCGTCATGTCGCGCATGAAACTGAGCCCCCAAATCAGCGCGACCCGGTCGCGCAGGGAGGCCCGCTCGGGGATGTCAAGCAGCATGCGGTCGTTGTGCAGCAGTTGGAAGCCCACACCCTCGTGGCAGAGCGCGTGGCGCTGCACCACGTCGATGCAGTGGCCCAACTCCGTGGTGATGCCCTTGAGGAACTTGGCGCGGACGGGGGTGTTGAAGTACAGCCGGCTCACCGTCACCCGCGAACCCGCGGGCGCGCCCGCCTTTTGCACGTCGCGCAGCACGCCTCCGTCCACGTGGATTTGCGTCGCCGACTCGTCCCTGGCGCGGCGGGTCAGCAGGGTGAAGCGGGAAACAGACGCGATGCTGGCCAGCGCCTCGCCGCGAAACCCGAGCGTGTGCACCCCGTCCAGGTCCTGCGCCGAGCGGATCTTGCTCGTCGCGTGCCGTTCAATGGACAGCAGCGCGTTCTGCTCCGACATGCCGTGGCCGTTGTCGATCACCTCGACCAGCGTGCGGCCCGCCGCCACGATCCGCACCGCGACCCGCGTGGCCCGGGCGTCCAGCGCGTTTTCCACGAGTTCCTTGACCACCGACGCCGGACGCTCCACCACCTCGCCCGCGGCGATCTTGTTCGCCACGTCGTCGGGCAGGACGCGTATGTTCGGTATGTCGGACGAGGGCGCCATGACGCTTGATGCACTCCCTGTTGCCTGAGCCTATTCTAAAGCATCCCCCGGCCCCAGACAACACGCACCCTTCCGCCCTTGCCCGGCCAGGAACTTTCTTCCCGTCTTTTGGCGGACGGTTCAAAAAAAGCGCAACAAAATGGCCCTCGCGCTGGTCTATGGTCAAACCTGAAATGAAGGAGCGTCCCCCATGGCTAGAGAAATGAACCGTCGTGAGGCCATCTCGCTGGGAATAGGCGCGTTGGTTTCCCTGTCGCTGCCGGTTCGGGCATTGGACGGGACGGTGCTCCCGCTTGTGCAGGCGCACGACGCGAAGATGCAGCTGCAACTGGACCGTCAGGTCACGGATGCGCAGAGCCGCTGGTGCGGCGCCGTTCCGGACGGGTTTGGCATCCACTACTGCCATACCGCGGCAGAACTGCTGAAGGACTGCGCCGCGTCGTATTTTCATCCGCATTCGGCGCACCACGGGAGCGGCGCGCTCCTGGAACGGATGAAACTTCTGGCAGCTTTTCTGGCGCGCTTTCAGAATGCCGAGGGGAACATCGACCTGTTCGCCACCAACTTCAACTCGCCGCCGGACACGGGGTTTGTGGTGCATCATGTGGCCACCGCCGCGAAACTGGCCCAAATTAACGGCGATGACGCCTTGCTGTCGCCGCTTAAGGATTTCCTGCTTCGGGCCGGACAGGGCCTGTCCAAGGGGGGGATTCACACACCCAACCACCGTTGGGTGGTTTCCGCGGCGCTGGCGCAGATCAACGACCTGTTCCCCGACAGCCAATATGTGGCGCGGATTGACCAGTGGCTTGCCGAGGGCATCGACATCGACGCCGACGGCCAGTACACCGAGCGGAGCACCTCCGGCTACAACGCCGTGGTAAATGACGCGCTGGTGACAACGGCGCACAAGCTGAACCGTCCTGAACTGCTTGAGCCGGTCCGCAAGAACCTTGACGCCATGGCCTATCTGCTCCATCCGAACGGGGAAGTGGTGACGGAGATTTCGCGGCGGCAGGACCTGAACTCGCGCGGGACGATGGACAAGTACTGGTTTGGTCTGCGCTACATGGCCGTTTATGACGGCAACGGACTTTATGCCGCCATGTTCAACCAGACCAGGCCCGAAAGCGCCGATTTGGCCAGAATGATGGAATATCCGGAACTGGAAAAACCGCTGCCCGCAGAGACGCCCATCCCCGACAATTATGAAAAGGACTACCCATCCTACGGGGTCACGCGGATTCGGCGGGGCAAGACGAGCGCCACGATCTTCTACAAAGACAACAACCGTTGGTTTTCCGTGCGCCGGGGCGCTGCGGTGATCAATGCGGTGCGCTTCGCCAGCGCCTTCTTCGGCAAGGGGCAGTTCATGCCCGCAAAGATGGAAAAGCGGCCGGACGGCTTCCATTTCAAGCAGGCGATGCAGGGCAGGTACATGCAGCCGATTACCGACCCAAGCCTGCTGCCGGTGAGCCCGGACACATGGCCCAGCCTGGTGGTGCGCCGCAAGGCAACGCAAATATGCAAGCTTGCCTATGAGGCGAGCATCCGCGAAACGGAGCAGGGCTTTGAACTCATTATCAGCGCCCAGGGCACGGACAACGTCCCGTTCGTGGTGGAGATCAACCTTCGTGAAGGCGGCGAGTTGACCGGCGTCGTGCCGGCACCCAATACAGGGGACGCCTTCCTGCTCAAGGACGGGTTTGCCGAATACAAGCTGGGTGGTGACGGGTTCCGGTTTGGTCCGGGAAAGGCCGAGCACGCCTGGGTGCAGATGCGCGGTACCGACGGGAAACTGCCCGGACCAAGTGTCTATCTGACCGGTTACACACCGTTCCAGCACACACTGGTCTTCCAAGCCTTATAGCAAGGTTATAGCCGGGAGGGTTGGTCCGTGTTTGCCGTAGCCGCCAGCGTCACGGTGACCGGGCTGTTGAGCACGGTGGCGTTGGGCACGAGATGGCGCTTGCCCTCGGCTTCCAGGGTGGTATGGTGCAGGTCGGTGCCCGCCACTCTTCCCTCAAACCCGGCCACGGCGATGTGGTCGCCGGTCACAAAGGGGCGGTGCAGCAGGATCATGACGCCCGCCACGGCATTGGCCAGCGCGTCCTTGAGCGCGAAACCGAGCGCGAATCCGGTCAGGCCCAGCCCGGCGATGAGCGCGGTCACATTGAACCCCGCCGTTCCCAGCGCACAGACAGCGCCAAAGCCCAAAAGGCCCGCATAAGCGGCCCTGTCCAGCAGCATCCAGATATCCCGCCGGGTCTCGTCGCGCACGGTCAACCGCGCAAAGGCGTTGCGCGACAGGTGGCCCGCAATGATGAAACCCGTCATGATTAGCGCGGCCCGAAAGAGCAGGGAAAACCAACTGAGCATGGCGCTTGTCTCCTGTCAGATGTCCATGATGAAACTCAGATCAGGATACCGCCATCAGCGCGGGTGAAGCAATGCGGAGACCGTTGGCTTAAGAAAAAGTCCGTGTCCGAGTGTGACTGGGAGCGCCGGCATCCCTGTCGGCTTCTCTTGGAATGGCGTGCGCTTGCCTTGATCCGGAAAGCCGGCAGGGATGTCG
>CAIUWO010000278.1 GCA_903902895.1 Candidatus Hydrogenedentota bacterium
CCAATACGATACCGGAATTCAGGTGAGCAACGAACAGATGGCCAGTCTGCGGGTTTGTCCGCACGACTTTCACGGCGAATGGAACTATACGATAAAGCCAAAGCGCATTTAGATTCGAGTGGTTATTTATGCGCAGTCCCTTAGTTCATGGGCCAACCCGGCAGGGAACGCAATCTGCGCACCGCGCCGGGCTTTTTCGTTGCGGGCCTCAAGAATGAAGTGGGGCGGGTTGGTGTCAAGTCGCACCGCGCCAAGGGTGATGCTCCGGAGTTCATTCCAACGCATCCCCGTAAGTGCCGCAGTCTTGTAGGCCATGGCCCGCGTCATGCCAAGCAGGTGCATCGCATCAATGGTGGAATCGCTCAACTTGGCCTTGTCGTTCTTCTGTGCTTTGCCTCGCCCCCGGTTGCCCTTGTACGCTTCCCGCAGTGGCCGGGTCTGCGCAGCCTCAAACAACCGTAGCAGTTCATCCGGGGTCAATGCCCGGCGGATATGCCGCCTGTCGGCCCGTTCATCGCGCTTCACCGTGCCCGTAAAGGGGTTTGCTTTGACATAGCCTTGCCGGGCACACCATGCGCCAAAAGCGGTAAAGGCTGTGACGTGGACATTATGCCGCCGCGCCCCCATGGTGGACTCGGGCTTCTTGGGGTCTTTCGGGGTGGTGGCCCGCATGGTTAGGTGCTGCTCCAGCCTTGCGCGGTCCATGTCGCGCAATGTTCGCCAAGTCATATCCACCCCATCCGCCAGAAGCAATGCTTTCCACTCTTTTGCACAGTCTTTGGAGCATCCCCGCGCTGTCATGCTGTCAATAAATCCCGTAACGGTGTCGGCATAGGGTTTCTGTCCATGCTTCGCCGTCTTGGTTTCGCTGGCCGTGACAATACCGGCGCGGATGCGTTCCTGTTCGGCAACCATGGCAGACACGCGGGACTGCGCGGCACCCTTCTCCTTGCATCCGGTGGATACCTCCATCGCTTCGCCATTGGCGCACCGGTACTTGGCGTACCATGTACCACCTTCGGTAACGATACGGCCCGCGTCATTTACGGGAGCCGTGCGGACCTTGCCCTTGACCGTCCAGAGGGCATATGGCACATCGTTGCGGGTAAAGGTTTCCGCGTTCGTCGGCATAGGCCGAGTCGTGGACTTTTTGAACAGGTGCGGCATGCCACCTTCCTCCCTTTGCCTTCAACATGGCGCCGTTCGTGCCTCCTCGGCCTGTTTGCGGTCAGTTATGTCCTTGGCGATACCCTGAAAAGCGGCGAACGGGTCGGCCGCGTTCTTGATGAACACCGCACTTGAGGTATGCCAGCGCCATGTGCCGTTGATGTGCTGCACGCGATACTCGATGCCCTCCTGTCGCTGTCCCGTCTCGATCACGCGGCGCAAGAATGCCCGGCATTCCTCAATATCATCGGGATGGACGAATGACTCGAATGAACGTCCAACAACCTGTGTCGTCGGGTGTCCGAGAATTGTGGTCCAGGCAGGAGCGACGAAGGTAAACAACCCGGCGGCGGTGATCGTATATATGATGTCGTAACTGTTCTCGACCAGGAAACGGTACTTTTCCTCGCTCTTCCGCAGTTCCTCCTCAGCCCTTTTGCGACTCGTTATGTTCCTGTCCACGCCGCGATAGCCCTTGAGATTGTCCTCCAGGTCCAGTATGGGAACGCCGTTGGTGAGCAGGCAGATTCTTTCGCCGTTCTTCGCAATATGCCAGTTCTCCAAATCCCTTATCGGTGCCTTCCGGGCAAACACTTCGGAGCATATTGCCCGCACCCGTGCCGCCTCATCGGCCGGCATGAAATCGAAAGGCGTCTTTCCGATGATTTCCTCCTGGGACAACCCCAGGACGTCAAGGCTCTTTTGCGAACTGTAGGTGTAGATACCGTTCGCATCCGTCTCCCAAACCCAGTCGGCCATGCTGTAGGTGATATCGCTTAGCCGCTCCTCGCTCTCGCGCAGGCCCTCCTCGGCCTCCAGACGCTCCAGTTCCCCGGCGGCGCGCAGGGCCACCAGTTTGAGCACGGCTTCGACCAGAGGGCGGTTTGCCAGGGGGCGGCGCCCGATGACCGCGATTAGGCCGATGGGCTGGCCGGTGTGGTCCCATAGTGTCACGCCGACATAACTTTCCGCGCACAGGCCCACGAGCACCTCGGACCGCGGGAAACACTGGCGCACGCTGGCGGGGAAGCAGCAGACTTGCTTGCCCACCACGTCGCCGCAGGGGGTGTCATGCAGGGCGTAACGCACGTTGTCCTCAAAATGGCCGTCGCACCAGACAGCGACGGTGTGCGCGGTCAGACCGTCCCCTTCAAGGCGGTCAATGCAGACGTAATCCATGCCGAGAGTGTGCGCCAGATACCGGGCCAGCACATTGAAGAAGGGTTCGTTCGCAGTGCCGGTGGTTTGCGCCAGGAAGGAATGGACTTCTTCCATCTGCCTGCGCTCGGTTATGTCGCGCGCGGCAACGAGCAGGCACAGCCCTCCTTTCAAAGTCAGGGGGCGCGCCGTGATCTCGACTGGAAAGACGGTTCCGTCTTTCTTGCGATGAAACCGCACCGGGATGGATATGGCCTGACCGGGGCATGTCCGCGTTTCGAGGGTGCGTCGTTGCGTCTCCGCCGGTTCCGCCGACAAATCCCAGCACTTCTTGGCGAGCAACTCATCCCGGTCGTAGCCGTATTGCTCTAACGCGACCCTGTTGGTGTCAATAATCAGACCCGTGCCGGTGTCGACCAGGAACAGCGCGTCCGATTCCGATTCAAACAACAGGTGATACCGGTCCTCGCTCTCCCGCAGCACTTCCTGCGCCCGCCTGCGCTCGGTGATGTCGAG
>CAIUWO010000279.1 GCA_903902895.1 Candidatus Hydrogenedentota bacterium
GGACATGGTCGACGTCACTGGATGGTCCGGGGGCGCGCACATCGGCGGCTCGCTGAGCATGGCCGACATTCTTGTGCTTTTGTACTGGAAGTACATGAAGATTGATCCGACGAAACCGGATTGGGCGGACCGCGACCGCTTCGTGCTCAGCAAGGGGCACGGCGGCATGGGCCACGCGGTGGTGCTGGCCAACCGCGGCTATTTCCCCATGGAAGACCTCAAGACCTTCAACGAGACCGGGTCGAAACTCGGCATGCATCTCGACAGCCTCAAGGCCGTCGGCTGCGACGTGTCGACCGGTTCCATGGGCCACGGGCTCTGCCAGGCCGTCGGTCTGGCGCTGGGCGCGCGGGTGCTCAAGAAGGACTGGCGCACTTTCTGTGTTGTCGGTGACGGCGAGAGCGACGAGGGCTCCATCTGGGAGGCGGCCATGTCCGCGGCCCACTACAAGACGGGCAACCTCATCGCCTTCCTCGACCGCAACCACTACATGATCGACGGAAACACCGAAACAGTCATGGGGCTGGAACCGTTCCCCGACAAATGGCGCGCTTTCGGCTGGGAGACCAAAGAGGTGGACGGCCACGATCTCAAGGCGCTATCGGAGGCCATCGAGTTCGCCATCGACTACAAGAAGGGCCCGGTCATGCTCCTGTGCGAAACGGTGAAGGGCAAGGGTGTGGACTTCATGGAAGGCAAGGCGGCCTGGCATTATGGCGGGCTCGGCGCGGATTTGGTCGCCAAGGCCAAAGCCTCGATAGGGGAGGGATGAACCATGGCAAAGGCTGAAAGCACCGTTACCTGGACCGTCTACGACGCGCTGAAGATGAGCGCGCGCGAAATCTACGGCGTTGTGCTCACCGACCTCGGCGGCGCCCATCCCGAAATCGTGGGCCTGTCGGCCGACCTCGCCAAATCGACGCAGATTGGCGCCTTTGGCGACAAGTTCCCCGACCGCTTCTTCAACTTCGGCATTGCCGAACAGAACATGTTCGGCGTCGCCGCGGGCATGGCCAAGGCGGGGTTGCTGCCCTTCGTGTCCACCTTCTCCGCCTTCGCGTCCATGCGCGCCTGCGAGTTCCTGCGCACCGACATCTGCTACCAGAACCTTAACGTCAAGGTCATCGCCACGCACGGCGGCACCTCCTTCGGCTCGGCGGGCTCGACCCACCACGCCATCGAGGACCTGTCCATCGTGCGCGCCTTCCCAAATCTGACCGTCATCGTCCCGGCCGACGGCTTTGAAACCGCCCAGGCGGTCAAGAAGTGCATGGACATCAACGGCCCGGTCTACATCCGCATCGGCCGCGGCTTCGAGCCCGCCGCCTATGCCGGCGAGGACGATTCCTTTCAGATTGGCAAGGCTGTCGAAATGCATCCCGGCACGGATATTACCGTGATTTGCTGCGGACCGACCGTGTTCCAGGCGCTGGAGGCGGCCAAGATCCTCCAGACCGACGGCGGCGTGAGCGTGCGCGTGCTCAACATGCACACCATCAAGCCCATCGACAAGGAGGCGATTCTGAAGGCCATAGCCGACACGCGCCGCATCCTCACTGTCGAGGACCACAACGTCATCGGCGGGCTCGGCACCGCCGTGGCCGATGTCATCGCCGCCAGCGGCAAGGGCTGCGCCTTCGAGAAGGTCGGTGTGCCCGATATCTTCACGCCGCACGGTTATCCCGAAGACCTGATGCATATCTACAAGACCGACACCGACGGCATCATTGAAAAGGTGCGCGAGATTCTGGGACGTGATTTTGAGGCCGACGAGGACTGGGAAGACGAGGTGTAGACGATGACGACAAGCGAGGACAGGCTCACCGCGCGCATCGTGCTGCGCGCCGTATTGCCCCTGATCAAGGTCATGGTCGAGGACGACCCGAAGAAGCGCGCCCAATTCGAGGGCGTGTCGGGAACGGTCCAGTTCTCGGCGAAGGATGACGATGGCTTGATTGGCGCGCATATCCGTTTCGACAAGGGCGAATTCAGTCTGGTGCAGGAACTGATAGACAACCCCGACGTCCACTTCACCTTCTCCAGCGTGGCCAAGATGAACGCCATGTTCCGGGGCAAGCCCGTGCTGCCGTCGCTCGGGCCGCTAGTGCAGAGCGCCTTCCGCAACTTTGGCCTGCTGGTAAAGACCTTCGGCCTGCTGCTCGGGCTCAAACTGCTCATGCCCGACGCCAAACCAAAGACAGACGAACTGAAGCGGCTCAAGGTCAAGATGACGCTCTACATGGTCTCCACCGCGCTCAGCCAGTTGAACAAATTCGGCGACGCCGAAATGGTCAAATGGACCACCAAGCAGCCCGAGCGCATCTACCAGTGGACCGTCACCGGCACCGACATAGCCTGCTACCTCAAGATCAAGGCCGGCCAGACCAAGGCCGGACGCGGCGTTTACGCCCGCCGCCAGCCCTTCGTCCACATGAAATTCGCCGGCGTCGACCAGGCCCTGCCCGTCCTCGGCAACCAGGTCCCCATCGTCGACGCCATGGGCAAGGGCATGGTCGTCAACGACGGATCCCCCGAATATGGCTCCCGTATCGGCGACTTCATGCAGCGGATAGCGAACCTGCTGGTGTAGACATCCGCGATTAACGAGAAATTAGGCTCTCGTGACGAATTGTTGGTGGGACTGCCTTGGCGGATCGCGGGCCGCTGGAATGCGTGCAGGAATCCCCGAAGGGGATGAATGTGAATATCATTGCGGTATCCTTGCGACGCCGTTTTGGGAGATCGCGTTCATCTCCTGACAGCGCTTGCATCCCCGAAGGGGATGAATGTGAATAGCCGGAGGTGACCGAAGGGAACCTCCGGAAAGCGGGTGAAAACAGGCCAACCCCGAATGGGGTTGAATGTGAGGCAAGCCGCCATGTCCACGTTCACGCAGGTCTACTACCACATCACGTTTTCGACCAAGGACCGTCGTCGCGTGCTGGATGTCGAACGGCGCGAAGAACTGTTCAAGTACTTATGGGGAGTCATCAAGAATCACAAATCCCACCTTTATCGCATCAACGGTGTTGAGGATCATATCCATCTGTTCACAGGCCTTCACCCCACGGTGGCGCTGGCGGACCTGATAAAGGATATGAAAGTGGCCTCCTCGGTGTGGATAAAGGAGAAAAACATCTTCCCGGCGTTTGAAGCATGGCAGGAGGGTTATGGTGCATTCACCTGCTGCCACAAAGAGAAGAACACCATTATTGAGTATGTCAAGGGCCAGGCGGAGCACCACCGCACGATATCGTTTAGGGAGGAATTGCGCGCCCTATTGGAGGAGGCGGGGATAGAATTTGAGGAGCAGCACCTTGATTAGCTTGGAATGCGGCCGGGACAGATGCGGTTTACGCCCTGTTGACATTCAACCCCATCCGGGGTTGGCGGGTTGGTGACCGGTACCGGAGGTTCCCTTCGGTCACCTCCGGCTATTCACATTGGTCCCTTCGGGACC
>CAIUWO010000280.1 GCA_903902895.1 Candidatus Hydrogenedentota bacterium
ACTGGGAACAATGACCTCGTTCATGATGGCTTTGCAGGCACCGTTGTAACTGCGGTCCCATTCCGAGCCCAGTTCGATGCGCGCCTTGCGGTCCTCTCTCGATATCAGGAGAAGAATCCCCCGGTTCCAGGCCACCCCATGGACCGTCTGGTGTTCGTCACCCCACTGGTTGAACAGCAGCCGCGCAAAACCCCCGATGCTGATGTTCTGCTGCGTGTGCGCCGCCATGGACTGAATCGTCAGGACCACCACCGGTATGTCGCGCTCCGTCAGCAGGCGGTCGCATAGTGTCACGATCCGGTCCTTATCCGGCGCGCTGACCATGGACGTGCTGTCGACCACAAACGCGCGGTCGGCCGGCCTGGGTATGTTTAGCGTCTGCGCGGCCCCGGTCAGCGCGACCAGCATGCAGAGTGCAATCGCGCGTGTCATTGTCTCCGTCCCCTTTCTTGACCGCAGGATCACCATGACCCAGTGGCCCCGCCGCCGCGTGAACTGCCCCCGCCAAAGGACCCGCCGGAAAAGAAACCGTCCGAAGAGGACATGCCCCAGGATGACCGGCGGCGGGATGGCATGGACATGTCGGAATCATCAAAGGAGGCAGTCCTCCGGCGCGGGTAATGCCCGTCATCGTCATACCCCCCGGAGCTGCTGCCGGGGAAAAACTTGCTGTAGATCCATACCACGACAATCAGCAACCCGAACCCGATGACGATGCACTTGGTCTCGTACGAAGGCAACGGTATGCGGGGCGCCCCAATGCAGCCCCAACCCGTCATGGGGGCGCGCAAACCCCGGGCCATGCCGTCCAGCCCCAGCACCCCGGCCACAATGCCGCCCGAATAGCTGCCGCCGCAAAAACAGGGGATAATCTGCTCCTCCATGATGGACTGGCACACGCTGTTGTAGCTTAGGTCCCAGTCCCCGCCCAGTTCGATGCGCGCCTTGCGGTCGGCGCTGGAAATCACGAGGAGAATGCCGCGGTTCCAGGACACGCCGTTGACGGTCGGCCGGCCGATTCCCCACTGGTTGAACAAAAGCCGCGCAAAAGCCTCCATGCTGAGATTCTGGGTTGTGTATGCCGCCAAGGACGGCACGGTGACCACCACCATCGGAATGGCCCGCTCCTTCAGAAGCCGGTCGCAGGCCTCCACAATCCGGACTCTGTCCGGCGGGCTCACCATATGGGCACGGTCGACCAGGAACTCACGGTCGCCCGGCCGGGGAATGTCTATCGTCTGCGCGGCACCCGCAAGTGCCACCAGCACGCAGAACGCCACCGCACGCGCCATTATTGTCTCCGCTCCAGATTCCGCCCTTGGCGGGCGACCCAATTTGTCTGGCCCTTACTATTCCATCTTGTCACCCGGAAATCAAGGCGCCTGTCGTGGGCGCGGTTGGAACAGCACAGAACAGACCCGACAAGCTGGCATTGCTGCCGCTCCCCGGCCGACCGCAGCAGCCGCAAGTCGCACTTACATTTTTCGGGCGGGCGTGATATGATTATGTCGGTCGGCGTGGTGTATATTTCCGGCAAGACATCTAAGGCAGCGGGATTTGTCTGGTTCATCATCCATTTGGAGGTCCTATGCGCAAAATAGAAGTACAACGCATTCCGAAATTGGCCAAGATACCGTTTATCGTCAGCCCCTTTGCACTCTTGGGCCGACTGTTTAGCAACATTTTCCAGTTCTTCCAGCGGATTTTCGCGCCTCAGAACGCCAACTAGCCTTGGGTCCGTCCGCGGACATAGCGTTCCGTGCGGCTGAACCAGACGATGCGTCCGTGTGTGGGGAACTGTGCCTGCTGGTCTTCGCAAAGGAGCTGGAAGGGCTTTTCAGCGGGTTGAAGGGCGGTGTCAGCACGGGGGATGTCGTGCGGGCTTTATGCGGCGCGGCGGACACTGAGTTTTCGTGGCGACACTTCACGCTTGTCGAGCAGGACGGCATTGTGGTGGCCGGATTGTGCGCCTTTCCCGCCGAAGAACTGCCACGCCTGATACAACAGCTTCCGGTCCATTTGCAGGAAGACTGCGGTATCGGCGTTGGGGGGTTGGCAAGGCTGTTTCTGCGCTCACTGTGGTTTGGCACCTCCCGAAGGGGTCCTCAGCCGCCTCCCGGCAGTCTCTACATTCCCGTTGGGGCGGTGTTTCCCGCCCATCAGCGAAACGGGCTTGCCCGGCGCACCCTGACCCACCTCTTCGAGCGCGCCCGCGCCGAAGGTTTCCAGCAGGTGTGCCTGCACGTTGAACGGACGAACTCGTCCGCAATGGGCCTGTATGCCGCGCTGGGGTTCCGCGAATTGCCGGGGCGTCCTTCGGCCCGCAATCCGCTCATGACACTGCCCCTGCGTTAAACCCCACCCCTTTTTTTGCAGAAATCAAAAGCGTTTTCGTGCGTTTCCCATGTTATCGCACCCCAGGTGCCCGCTGGAAACATTTCGGCAACACGCTGCTGAACGGCCTCGCGCTAGTCTCCACGCGGGCCGTCAGAAGAAAGATGACGTGGCACGTCATTCTTCAAGCATCACACCGCCACATCCTTGCCGGTTTCCTTTCCGGGAAGGCGCTTGTCTGTTACAGATACCCGAGCGAGCGCAGCATGCCCTGGTCTTCAGGGCCTTTTCCTTGACCTTTTCCCGGACCACGGGGACCCCGTTCTGGTTGCGTGTTAACCCCGTCCAAGTTGGTCTTGCCTTTCATGGATGGGGGCAACTCAATCGGCCCGGCCGGGGTTAAGTCTCTGCCTGCAAGCCCAGGATAGTCTGCCGGGTATCGATGCACTTTGAACACGGCGTTGAGGTAATGCCCGCGGTCATCCACGCCGGGCTGTTCGCCCGCGGCCAGGACGCCGCCGCGGACCACCGGATTGACGTACTTCCAGACGTTCTCGCCCTGCGGGGTGACCTCGAAGAAGGTGCCCAGCACACCCGCGCAAATCAGCGTGTTGCCATTGGGCAGTCGCTGGGCGCCGGAGATTTCGGAGGAGTAGAAATCGGTTTTGTTCGGGGCCGTGTATTGCCAGACCGGCGCGGCCGGGCCGTAGGCGCTGTTTCCGGCCATAGGGTACCTGCCGTTGGCATCCACCGGCGGAACGATCTCCGCGACGGAAGAGTAGCCCCGGTCCAGGCCGTTGTTGTAGACCATGATGTTGCCCGCGCCGAGACTGCCCTCGGGAATCCAGCGAGCGTCATGCTGCTGGAAGAACTGGCGGTCACGCTCGTCGCCCCGGCCATAGGCTGCGGGATTGCCCCAGCGGTACAGCAGGTCGCCGCCTTTGCCCTGTTTGCCGCCGGAACGGCCGGCCGCCTCCGCGGTCGTGGTGGAATGATCAATAATCCAGAGTTCATTGCAGCCGCGAACGCTGAGCATGACCTGGTCAAGCTTGGCGTTGTAGTTGATGCAATTCATGTGATTCCAGAACGCGGGCGAGGGGCGGCCGTTGCAATTCACATCAACCCGTTCGGGGTGCGCCGATATGGTGCCGTAATTGGGTTTCTTGGAATCGCCGTCCTGGATCAGGTGGTCCCACACGCGCCATTCCCAGACGACCCTGCCGCCCTTGGGACGTTCGGGTGCTATTTCAATGGCATAGTCGGGATAGAGCTCTCCATCGCGAAGCATGCGGGCGTCGAAACCTGCGGCCACGCATTCGTCCACCGTCCTGCGCTCCACGGCCAGCGCGAGTATGTTGCCGTTCGGCAGCACCGCAATGTCGTGGTGGAGCATGTGCTTGTCCGTGGCGTAATCGAATTCCCAGACGAGGTTGTCGTCCCAGTCATATTCTTCCAGTCGGCCACCCTCGCCGCCCTGGGTAAAACCGCGCGCATGGGTGAAACAGCAGCGTAGGAGATGGCCGTTCTCCAGCAGCTTGACCGTTTGGCCCGGCTCATAGGCGCATTTTGTCCACTGATGCACCACCTGACCCTCGTTGTTGATGAGGTAGGTCATGGTGCGGTGTTTCGGCGCGAAGAGCGTATAGCCGCTGCAAGCCTTCGGTGTGTTCAGGAAGAGCCCGACTGTCTGGCCGGGGTTGGCGGCCTTGAGCAGTCCGTTGTCATTCATGAAAACGCCCGAACCTTTCCGGTCATCGCGGGGTGGGCGTTCAGCAGGGGACGCGCTCCCATCACGCGGAGGCCCCCCGTCACGCGGCGGATGTCCATCCCGGGAAGCACCCTGATCGCGGGGCGGACGGCGGTCGCCATCTTGTTTTTTCGATGGCGGCGGCGGAGGTGGTTCGCCTTTCCACCAACTCCACCAACTGCGCCCGGGCGGCGGACGGTCGTCATTGCCGCGACGGTCATCCTGACCGGTGGCGCCCTCCGGGCGCGAGTACGTCAACGGCATTTCGGCGGTGCCGAGGATATTGCCCTTCATGGCGGCCAGCAGCGAGTCCCGGTCAACCTGTTCGGACGGAACGGAGAGTTGCGGCAGTTCCGACAGCGCATAGAGGGTGTAGATGTAGGTCTTGGCGCCCGGTCCCTTTGAGTGGGGTGGCGCGTATTCAGCGCGCCCGTTCACGCTGTTGTTTCCCAGTGAGCCGACACCTTTCACGTTCTCGGGGAGGCACTGCACCTCCGCCGGGATGTTGTAGAGTATCCAGTACCACTTCGTCATGTCGGGCGCGATGTGGTGCACAATTAGGGCAAAGCTCTTGGTGCCCTGCGGCGCACCGCTCCACGCCAACGGCGGCGTGGCTCCGCTGCCGTCTCCCGTGTAATCCATGGGCAGCAGGCCGTCTTTGGCCACCGCCGGACTGCTCAGCACAAACCCTGTCCTGATTTCACGGACAACGGTTTCGCCCGGGCCCCGGGGGGGCGGTCCATCCGGCCTCCTATCGCCGCGCTCCGGCCGCTGCACCGGCGTTGGCGCTGTGGCAGGGCGCTGCTCCGCGTCGATGGGAAGCGCTACCCGGAACGTCAGATGGTAGTAGGGGTGGTCAGGGTCCTGCGGGCCGCGGAAATAGGACGGGTTGCGGTTCGACACACGGCTGTGGCCGTTCTCTCCGTTGTACCAGTTGCCGCCGCGCATGCCCCGGTAGGTCTTGCCGTCGGGCATCGGGCTGCCCTGCGCGGGACCGACCGGATTGTCGGCGGGGCTGTAGGCATAGTAGTCGCGCCCGTACCAGTCATTGACAAACTGCCACGCGTTCCCCGCCATGTCATGCAGACCATAGCCGTTCGCGCCGTCGGCCGTTTGAAAGGTTTCCTGCGCGCCGGGCCAGTCGAACTCGGCCTTTTGGTGAAGCTTCCCGTTGAAGAAGCCGGCGGGCGTCGTCCAAGGTTCCGGACCGGCGCGGAAGGGATTCCGCGATTCGGGCCAGTTTGCCCTCATCGCATCAGGCTCGTCGCCCCAGGGGAAATTGCGGTAGGGATTCTGCGGGCCGCCGCGCGCGGCATACTCCCATTCCGCCTCCGTCGGCAGGCGATAGCCGCTCTTGTTAAAGTCACAGCCCCACGTGGCCGGGTCATAGCAGCGCGGCACTTTCTGCTGTGCGCCCAGCCAGTTGCAGTAGGCGGCCGCGCCGAACCAGCGGATGCAGACGACCGGGTGCTTCTCCCGGTTGTCCAGCACGGTGAAGGCCTTTCCATCCCAGCCAATCCGGCTGTAGGTTGACATGACGCGCGTCTCGCACAACAGGTCCTGGCCGCCGGCCAAATAGACCCCGCCTTTGCGCACTTCGACCTGCCGCCGCGCCAGCATCGAATTCAGAAAGGCACAGTACTCCCGGGTCGTGACGTCGTTGATGCCGATGAAGAACGCGTCCAGGCGCACCGTGTGAATCGGGGCCTCATCGCCGCCGTGTTTTGGGTCCACAAATCCGTGATGGTCGCCCATCTCAAAGGAGCCGGCGGGTATTCGGGCCATACCCGCCGGCGCCTCGACGGCGGCCTGTGCGGCGGCGCAGAGCCCTCCGAACGCCAGACACATCGCGAGGACGGAACATATACGCCTTGCAGACTCCTTCAGGCGCATTCTTGTCGTTTTCATTTCAGAACCTTTCCGTCTTCGTTGTGCGTCATCGTCGAAGCTGCGCCACAGGCGCATGCCCGGTTCACGAAAGTATTATGGCCGCTTTTGGGAGACAACCTGCAGGACCGTGAGGCCGAGCAAGCCCAGCAGCAGGTCGCCCGGGAACGACTTCTTGCCGCCCGTGCAACCCGCGAGTCCCGTGCATCCAGACCCGGGCTCCTCATCCAAACCCAGTTCATCGGAAGTCAGTTGGCCGTCACCATCCGTGTCCAGCGCGGTGAATAGGGCCTCGGTCATGCCCGGCACGGTGGCCGTCGTTTCTTCCAGCGACAGTCCACCGCTGTTGTCCTCATCGGCTTGATCAAATGCCGCCGCCACTTCCTGGCGCATGGGTTCAACATCCGTCGGCGTTTCGCCTTCAGCCGATTCCGGCCCGCTGCTCACCACCAGGTCCACCGCGCCGCCCGCGGCCACCTCGACGCCTCCGACCGGGTCCTGATAGACGATATTGCCGGCCGGAACGGCGGCAACGTGCAGTTCGCGGACCGTGCCGACAGTCAATCCGCCTTCACCAAGCAAGACGATGGCCTGAACGAGCGATTTTCCGAGCACATCGGGCACGGCCACCTGCGGCGTCGCGGTATCCTCTGTGAACACGGCGGTGACGGCCGTGTTGGCGCTCATGGTGATGCTTGCCGGAGCGGCACTTCCGGTCAAAGCGCCCGACCAATGGTCAAAATGCCAGCCGCCCGTGGGATTGGGCGTCAGGGTGACCACGGTGCCTGCGGCATAACTCACGCCCGCCGGGTTCAGCGTCACTTTGCCCTGACCCGTGGCGGTTACGGTCAGTGCGAACTGGTTTGGCAGGACGGCGACGTAGGCCGCGCTGACCGTGGCGGTCTGGCCCGGATTGACCGAAACCGTCTGGCTCGCGGGTGTTGTCCAGCCACTGACCGGCTTGAAGCCCACGGTGACACTGCCCGGAACGATGTCGTTCAGCGTCGCGCCGCTGCTTTTCCAGGTGGCGCCGCCGTCCATGGTCCACTGCGCACCCGCGGCAATCGCGGCGGCGGGCTGAAGGGTGACGGTGAGCGTGCCGTTAAGCCCGGGCTCACCCTCGCCTTCCGGCGGCGCCTCGCCTTCACCCTCGCCCGGCCTGCTGTACACCACGTTCAATTCCCCGGTGTCCAGAGTGAGCCCCTGCACGGCGGCCAGCAGCACATCACGGCTGACCTGTTCGGGTGCAACACTGATCTGCGGCGCAGCGGACAACGCGTAGACCGTTACGGTGTACGTCTTTTCACCTGGACCCTGGGAGCAGGGCGGGGCGTATTCGGCCAGACCGTTGACGCTGTTGTTGCCCAGGGTGCCGATGTCGGTCGCGTTCTTGGCAAGGCTTAGGACATTGGCCGGGATGTCGTAGAGAATCCAGTACCACTTGGTGCCGTCCGGGGCGATGTGGTGCATGATGATCGCGTAACTTTGGGCTTCCGCGGGCGCGCCGCTCCATTCCAGCGGCAGCGTGGATGCCGTGCCGTCGCAGGTGTACTCCGCGGGAAGCGCCCCCCCGTTCACCACTTCTGAACTCTGCAGCGTCATGGAACCACTGGGCTCGCCCTCGCCTTCGACGGGCGGCTCACCCTCCCCCTCGCCGGGGACCGGTTCAAAGAAGAGGTAGTCGGTGTTGGAAATGTAGGGCGAGAGCACGCTCGTGTTTGTAATGGCGGCCGAATAGAGATACGGCGTGGTGCAAACGGAAAAGTCGAAGGGGGTTCCGTCGGTGTAGGTGCCGGACATGATGGAATGCCGCAGTTCGGCGAGCTTGGTCTTTTGTGCCGTGCTCAGCGTGGCGTAGACCTGCGCAAAAACCGTGGCATAGTAATAGTTGTTCTCTCCGTCCAAATCGCCGTAGGTGCCCGACAGCGCGAGCACCTGGCTTTTTACCGACTCGCTGTTGGCCGTGGAGAAGATCAGGCCGCGCAGCAGTGTGGCTATTTGCGTCCGCACCCCGACGATGCTGGTGGCGCCCGCGTACAGATTGTTGCGCTGCGTTTCCACGAGGCTTGAAATAACCGTGGCCTGTGCCTGGGTGACGTATCCCTTCGAACTGTCGCACAGCGCCGACCCGGCCGTAGCGGTGAGCTGCTCGTCGATGCTGTATCCCTCATGCCCGATGGCCGGCGCATCCTTGATGTAAAAAGAGCCGTAGTAGGTGCCCTGGCGTTCGGGGCAGAAATAGACATCCGCTTCGACTGAGCCCGCATACCAGCTGAACAGGTCGCTGGCATAGGTCATCACGGCCACGGCGGTCCCCTGCGGCAACCCCTGCATGCGCGTCTTGATTTGGTCGTTGGTGATGTCTGGCCAGGAGCTCCACCCCTTGCCCTTCATGGCGTCCAGATAGGCCTTTTGCGTGGCGTCGAAGGAACTGAAAATGTTCGCGTACAGCAGCGCGCGGTCAAAGCTGATCTGGCCGTCGAGCAGGTACAGCTCCCTTGAGGCTTCCTTCACGGAGTTCAGGTTCAGGCCCGTCGAGCCGGACGGGATGTCTCCGTCCAAGAGCCGGCGGAACGCCTTCATCAGCGGGAACCGCTTGTAGCCATACTGGTCGATCTGGGCAAGCTGTGCGGTGGCCAGTGTTTTCAACTGCGCGAACTGGCTGTCATTCAGCATGTAGATGACATTGTTCGCGACCCGCGTCAGGAAGCTGGTGTTGTGGCCCATGTTGCTGAGATCGTTGTCGCGCAGGTACTGGAAACCGGTGTAATCGGCCACCTTGCCCGGAGGGAAGAAGGACTGGGCTTCCAGGCTGCCGGTGACCATACCCAGACCGGCAAAGGCCAGCGTCGTGCGCTGCGCCCCGTCGGAAATGGTCTGCTCCAGCGTCATTCCGCCCGGCGGGGGCGGTGTTTGCGCGGCGGTGTCCGCGCACAGCAAGGCGCACACCCCCAATGCGAGCAGTGTTGCGGCGAAGGGAAACGCACTTTTCGCGTTCTTCCTCGGCAGCGTTTCTGTCCTTTTCATGGCCGCGTCTCCCGTGTCTGTTTTGAAGTCCTTCCGCGGGGTTCCCGTGTCCGGAGGGTACGCGGTCGGACCGCTTTTGGACGTGTCTTTGATATCAGCCGAACCATTCGGGCTGAACTCCTGTCTGCCCAAATGGTATCGCGCGAACATTACAGGTCGGCACGCATTTGGATTAACATTTTGTCATGTTTGCTTGAAGAGTCCTCCGGGGGATGCGGATGACCCGCGGAATGCTCCCGCGCCGTACGTTTTGCCCCGCTCCGGCTTTCCGGTTACTATAGTGCCCGCCGTCTTGAACCCATGCCGCGCATAAAGCGGCACCAAAAGGAGCGCCGGAATGCGAAACGCCACCCCTATCCTCTGTCTGATCGCCGCACTGGTCTGTGCGGGCACCGCCGCAGCCGCGGACACGCTGTGGAGCATCGGCAAGAAGGACGCGAACTACAAGGAGTTCGCGGTCGCGGGCAGTTACGCGGACTACGCCAAGGTCTTCGCGAATGATGTCACCTACAGGGTCGGCAAGAGCAAGCCGGCCGAGGACTGGTCCTATATTCAGCCAGGCCCGGGCGATGCCTGGGCCGGTTCCAAGGAGCATCCCTTCCGAATACTTTTCGACGTCAAGAAAGCGCCCAAGACCGGACATCGCCTTTTCATAAATCTGGTGGACACCCAGTCCGCGGCGCCGCCGACGCTGTCCGTCAGGCTGAACGGCCATGAATGCCCGGCCCTGACGCTGCCCCGGGGTGACGGGGAGGGCTCCCTGACCAACGCAAGGGAAGGTGATTCATTCACAAGAACCTGCGTGTTTCCGGCGGGCTGGATGAAGCGCGGCCAGAATGAACTGGTACTGGTCGCCACGGCCGGGTCCTGGCTGCTGTACGACTCGGTGAAGCTTGAGTCGGGGGTCGCCAACAGCCCCGAAGTGGACCACATTGAGGCCGCCTGCACGCCCATGTTCAAGACCGTCGACGGCGCGATGAAACAGGCGGTGCTGGTCCATGTCGAGAACGAGGGCCTGGACGGCGAAGGCATGCTTGGGCTGGAGGGCGGCGCCGCGCCGCAGAAGGTCGCTTTGGCCCAGGGCGAGAGCTCCATTCCGCTGCTGGTGGAGCCCTTCACGAAAGCGGACAAACGCAGGGTGGTGCTGAAGATCGGCGACAAGGAGACCTCCGCCACCTTTGACGCCCAGCCGGAGAAGCAGTGGAAGCTGTTCGTGGCCGCGTCGGCCCACACCGACATCGGCTACACGGACCTGCAGGAAAAGTGCATGCAGCTCCACGTCGACAACGCCCTGGGCGCGCTCGACGCCTGCGACAAGCTGCCCAACTACAAGTATAACCTTGAAGTCTTCGCCCAACTCGACTGGTTCCGCCAGCTCGCCCCGGACAAGTTCCCCGTGCTGGAGCAGCGCATCAAAGAGGGCCGCATGGGCCTGACCGCGCTCTATCTCAACATGCTGCTCGGCATCTGCTCGGGCGAGGAACTGGTCCGCGTGCTCCAGCCCGCGCAGTTGTACGGCCGCGCGCTGGGCGTGCCCGTCACCATGGCCTCGCTCAACGACGTGCCCAGCACCGTCGGAACACTGCCCATGTTCCTGCGGCAGGCCGGTGTGCGTTACCTGGCCGACGCCATCAACGAGGACCGCGGCCCGTCGTTCATGCACGCCGAGAAGGAAACGGTGCAGTCCCCCTACTGGTGGGAGGGGCTCGACGGATCGCGCGTGCTGACCATCCACACGATTACCTATTTCCAGGCGAACCAGATCCAGATGAACAAGAGCGTGGCCGCCGTCCAGGAGGAACTGCCCAAGTTCATGAAGAAATTCGTCCGGCCCGACTACCCCTGCGACGCCATCTTCATCAATGGCGCCTTCGTGGACAACACGGTCATGACCCCGCGCTACGCCGAGGTCGCCGAGGAATGGAACAAGACCTGGGACTTCCCGAAATTCATCATTGCCACGCCTGACGAGTACTTCAAGTACGTCGAGGATAACTTCGCCGACGCGCTGCCGGTTTACCGCGGCGACATGGGCAGCTTCTGGGAGGACGGCGCCGCCTCGACCGC
>CAIUWO010000281.1 GCA_903902895.1 Candidatus Hydrogenedentota bacterium
CGATAGATGTGCGCTTGCCAGCGAAGATGAGCCCTGGACAACTCCGACCATAGCTGTCGGCTTCGACCTCCCCGTTGACCATGATCCGCATCCAGCCCCAGCTGGGCGCTGACCATGCCATCTCCATCCAGCCGTCACCTACGTTCTTCCGCGAAAACCGACCGCCGGTGTACCATCAGCTTGCTACGTTCTTCGGCTCAAAGAGCTGCGTGGTGCATGGGTACCGCCTCGTCACACCGGTCGGAGCGAACTCCTCCAAACGCCCCACTGACATTTGCGACCTCTGAAACCCGCCAATGACCCGGTCTGTCGCGGAATCCCCATGTCCGTGACGGACATCTCGGGAGCGGGGGTTTCCCACGCCACCCGAAGCATGATCCTCTGGCGCCCATGGCGTCGACCACAGACACACTTCTTCGCTATTCCCCGCGCAGCCCGGATTCGACGCCGTGCTACACGATCATCCAGCATCATCTGGCGACGTTCCTTGCCGACCGCGCCGCCGAAGGTCGGCCGCTGCCGAAGTACGTGATCGACGAGTTCGAGGCGTTTCTGCGTTGCGGAATTCACGCTCACGGTTTTCTTCGGGTGCGATGCGCCTCGTGCGGCGAGGAAATGATCGTCGCCTTCGCGTGTCGAAAACGCGGCTTCTGTCCCTCGTGCGCCGCCAAGCGCAAGGCCGCGACGGCTGCTCACCTTGTCGATAATGTCCTGCCCTTGGTCCCCTACCGCCAGTTCGTGGTGAGCTTTCCCATCCCGTTGCGGTATTGGATCCACACCAACAAACGACTATTCGCCCGCGTCCACGACATCGTGATCAAAGAGATTCATCAACACTACTGTGAAACAGCCGTAGGGCAAGGGATTCCGGACCCCGCACCCGGCACCATCAGCTTCACGCAAAGGTGGGGATCGGCCGCCAATCTTAATCCGCACCTTCACATTCTCAGCATCGATGGCGTGTACCAGCGGTGGGAGGGCAAGCCCCGCTTTCGAAATCTCCCGGACATCACCGACGCGAACGTAGCCGGGATACTGGAATCCATCAGCCGCCGGGTCGTGGTCTATCTGCGACGCAAAGGCTATCTGGATCAAGACGGCGAGGTCGTCGAAAACCCCGACGCCGACGCGATGTTCAAAGAGCACGACTCGATCGCACAGGCCACAGCGTGTTCCATCGCGGGCAAAATCGCGTTTGGGCCCAACGCGGGGAAGTGCGTCACTCGCATTGGATCGGGGTTTGGATATGGCGAGGAAGTGCCGCTGGTCAAGGGTCGGCTTTGCGCGTCGATGAACGGCTTTTCTCTTCATGCTGCGACGAAAACCAACACTCATGCCCGCGATCGCTTGACGGGCCTGATCGAGTACATCGCCCGTGGGCCATTATCCAATGAGCGTTTGGAGGTCACCCCCGATGGAAACGTCAAGCTCCGGCTCAAGTCAAAATGGTCGGACGGGACGACCCACCTGCGATTCACGCCGTCTGAGTTCCTGGAAAAGTTGGCGGCTCTCATTCCGCCACCCCGGGCGCATCTTGTCCGCTGGGCCGGGGTATTCGCCCCGAATTCCTCGTACCGCAAGGACATTACGCTGAAGCCCCATATCAAGAAGGGCTTTCAGTTCATCGAGGACGGCAGCGATCCGAAGCTCGTGAAAAATCATTCCTGGTCCAAGATGCTGGCGCGAGTGTTCAAGGTCGACGTCACGAAATGCGTCAACTGCGGCGGCGAGATGGCGATCGTCGCCGCTGTAACGGAACGCCGGGCCATCACGCGTTATCTGGAGCATGTGGGGATCGCCGCCCATGCGCCGCCGCGCGGGCCGCCGCGAACTGGTGATGAATCGCGGCAGGGGGAGTTCGACTTCGTGGTGTCGAGCCACCCATCGACGACGGCGGCGATCTGAAAATGGAGAAGTACTAACGATGATCCTGCGGCCTCCGTGGCCGACGGGAATGGCGGAGTGTTGTCGCGGCGGGCACGGATGGGGCGTCAGGGGGATGTTGTTGATTCGTTTGTAAGGGCGTGGGGACGGCGTATGGTCAAAAGAGGCTCAAAACAGGGGGCGGGCGGCGGGATTTGCGGAGCGAGTGGGGGTGTCGGTACTTCGCAAGGCCCCCTAGATTGACTTACCGCCTGGCGGCAAGATTACGCCAAAGACCCAACGAGAGGC
>CAIUWO010000282.1 GCA_903902895.1 Candidatus Hydrogenedentota bacterium
AGGCGCAGGGCACCGCAGGCGGCAACAAGATCTACAAGCTTCGTGAGGGCATTGAGCGCTTCCTGATTACGGACATCAACAATGCAGGGAATGCGTCCCAGGCGCAGAGCAGCGTGCCGGTGATGTGGGACACCTTCGGCAATCCGACAAACAGCGCGAGCACGGCGGGCGGTGCAGTGTTCAACCATATTCCGGGGGGATGCAATATCCTTTATATGGACGGGCACTCCAGTTTTTCGAAATTCCCAGGGGATTTCCCGATTGTGAAGGATGATGGAATACTGCTGGAGAACAGCCATTTCGGGCTGTATTAACCAGGCTGCACTTGCAGAGCCTTGAATCTTTACCGCTTGGGCCGGTCGAAGGGCCTGCGCAAGTAGCGTTTGCTTGAACGCTTTTTACACTCACGTGTGCTTCGGAAATGCCAATGTCGGCCTTTTCTACGGGGGGAGATTCGAAGCAGAGGTAAGAGACGGGAAACGGGTAGGAACATGAGCCAAACACTAAACGCCGCGCAGTGCAGGAGGAAGCGACAGATTCTGAAAGACCCGGTTAAGAGTATCGATATGTCATCACCGATGTCTGTCGCGCAGCTTGTGGACGGGATGAAAGACATGTCGATTCAAGCGCGGAACATCGGTCTGTGCGCTGATGTCCTCGACAAGATGATGCGTGATAGAAGGCGCCCAACGGTCTTCTTGGGACTGGCCGGTCCCCTGATTGCGGCAGGTCTCCGCAACGTGATCCGGGATCTCATCGCCGGGGGGCACGTGGATGTTGTGGTGTCCACGGGTGCCATCCTGTATCAGGACATCTATCAGGCTCATGGACACCGGCACTACCGGGGGACGCCGACCGCCGATGATGCGGCGCTGCGCGACCTTTACATTGACAGAATCTATGACACCTACGTGGATGAAGAACGATTCTGGGAAACGGATGTGTGGTGCGGGAAGATGGCCGATGGACTTGCCCCCGGGGCCTACTCATCCCGGCAATATCTTGACTATCTTGGTTCCTGCCTTGAGGACGACCGATCAATCGTCAGGACCTGCCACAAGCTGGGCGTTCCCATGTTTTGTCCGGCGCTGAACGACAGTTCCATCGGCATCGGTCTAACGCACCACAGGCACCGCTGCAAGGCCGACAAACGCGCGGGAATCCTCATTGACTCCATTCAGGACAACTACGAGCTGACGCAAATTGTGGTGAAGTCAAGAAAGACCGCCGCCGTCTATGTGGCCGGGGGTACCCCCAAGAATTACATCAACGATTCCGTTGTTATGGGCTACATTTTCGGCTTGGACCGTGGTCACGCATACGCCGTCCAAGTGACCACCGCCGTGACGGCCGACGGGGGACTATCTTCCAGCACTTTGGGTGAGGCCCAGAGTTGGGGTAAGATTCGTGCCGACGCTGATTGTGCGATGGCGTGGGTAGAACCGAGCATTGCCCTGCCGCTTCTGGCGGGATACCTGTTTGAACGCCATCCGGCTCCGGCCCGCCCGCGTATCCGTTTTGAATGGCAGGCCGATGTTCTCGCACGGCTGGAACTTTCAGGCAACACCCAGGGTTCGCGCAAACGCGAATAACTGGAGCAAAGGTTGGTTCACTCATGAAAAGCCGAGTGTGGTGCGCCGTCATGCTGATGTCTTGCCTGTCTGTGTTTGTGATCGGCGGGGCAGTACAGGCGGCGGAGCCGCAACCTTCTGCGGAATACCGGTATGCCGTCACAACCTCCTGGCTTGAGTGCTGCCTGCGCGATCTGGAAGGCAGGGAGACTCCGGTCGTGAGGGTTTGCCCGCCGGGCACCTGTCCGGGGCATTTCGACCTTACGCCGGGCTCTTTGGGTGATTTGCAGCGCTGCCGCCTTCTGTTTCTGTTCGACTTCCAGAAGTCGATTGAGGAGAAATTTGGCGTGATGACCGGTTTGAATCTGGAGTTGGCTGCGATTACGGCCCCCCAGGGCATGTGCGTTCCGCCCCGTTATATGGAGGGATGTCAGTCGGTACGCGATGTGCTTGTGCGCGTTCATCCGGACAAGAACGATGCCTATGCCTCCGCATTGGAGAAAACGCGGCTCCGCTTGGCCGGTTTGGAGCGCGAGACGCGTGAGCAGATTTCCAAGTCCGGCCTGAACGGGGCAAAGGTTGTCACCTCCAAGCATCAGGCCGAGTTCTGCCGGTGGCTTGGACTGGATGTAGTTGCCGCGTATTCAGGGGGCGATGCAGCCTCTCCCGCTGCGCTTCAGTCGCTTGTGCAGGACGCGAAAGCGGCGCATGCGAGTCTCGTGATTGCCAATCTTCAGGAAGGCCGCCAATTTGGTGAGGCCGTTGCCCGGCAGATTGGCGCGAAATTGGTTGTGTTCAGCAATTTCCCGGACATGACACCGAAGCAGGACAGTTTCGACGCGCTGCTTCGTGACAACCTCGGACAATTAACTGCGGCGGTTCACGAGTGAGCACAGAATTGCCGCAAGACGTCTGCCTGGCCGAACTGGACCAAGTAACCTGCCGCGCCGGATCGGCGCGCATTCTTGGACCGGTGGCCTGTCGGGTGCAGAAAGGCGAGTGCATTGGTGTCATTGGCCCGAACGGGGCCGGCAAGAGCACGCTGCTCGGCCTGATGAATGCGACCGTGCGCCCTTCTTCCGGGCATGTCCGCGTGTTTGGGGCGGACCCATGGACACTGTCCGAAGCGGGACGCTGCCAGCTGCGCGGCCGCGTGGCCACCGTCCTCCAGCGGAACGACTACAATCCTATCGCACCGCTTCCCGCGCGCGATGTCGTCGCAATGGGCCGTCTGGGCTTCGACGGCCCGTTTGGACGTATTTCCGGGCAGGAATGGGCGCGCATCGATGGTATCCTAGACCAGTTCGGTATCGCCCATCTTGCCCGCCGCGCCTATCGGAACCTCTCCGGCGGCGAACAGCAGAAGGTCCAGATTGCCCGCGCACTGGCTCAAGATCCGGACTTTCTGCTGCTTGACGAGCCGACCACGGGGCTGGACATCGACTGGCAGGAGCGGCTGGTTGAGCTGATTGACGAACTGAGCCAAAACCGCCGATTGTCGATTCTCATGACCACCCACGCCATCCATCATCTGCCCCGGTCCTGCCGGCGGGTCATGCTGCTGCGCGAAGGGCGCATCCTCTTCGACGGTGACACGGCCTCAGCATTAACTCCGCGACATGTGGGCGAGGTGTACGCCTGTCCCGTGGACATCATCGAGCGTAACGGGCGCCGCTATTGCCTTGGCATGCAGGAGGGACAGTGACATGATGCTCCTTTGGCATGCGGCGGCCCTTCTCAGCGGATCTTCTGTGGGTTTGCTGGGGGTCTATGCTGTGGGGCTGCGAATGCCGTTCTTGGGAATCGGAATGGCCCATGCGGCGATGGCCGGCGCCATAATCGGCCATGTGTCCGGCTTGCCGCCGACCCTTTTCGCGCTGGCCTTTGCCCTTGCCGCGGGGGCGGGAATGGCATGGCTGGCGACAACACATGCGCGAACCGATCTGGGCACCATGACGAGCATCCTGCTGTCCTTCACCATGGGCTGCGCGTTTCTCGCAATGGGCTTCAACAAGGGCGAAATGTCCCCTGTTCTCACCATGATGTGGGGCAGCATGCTGTTTGTGGGGACGCAAGACGTGATTGTCATGGCCGGACTGGCCCTCGCGTTGTTCGCATTCCTCGCTTTCTGTAGCCGCTCAATGGACGCCCTGCTCTTCAGTCGTGCGATAGCGAGAGTCTGCGGGCTTCCCGAACGCAAGCTTTTGATGGTATTCATGGTCTTGGCTGGCCTGCTGATCACGGTCAATCTCCAGATTGTGGGTGGGCTTCTGATGTACAGCCTGCTGACCAATCCGGCAGCGGCGGCGTTTGAACTGGGCGGGTCAATGCGCGCGGTGCGTTGGGCGGCGCTGGGCTTTGGTATTGCCAGCACACTGGGTGGATTCTGGTTTTCCTACCTGTGCGATCTTCCCACGGGAGCCTGCATTGTGCTCGTTTCGACGCTGCTTTATTGTGGAGCGGTGGTTCTCGCCAGACGCAGGGCAAAACCCGGACAGATGGGGTCCGTATGACAAGGGAATTGACATGAACATGCACGCCGATCAAGACGACCACGAAATCGGAGCCTTTTTTGATCGTTGCGCCCGGAAAAGGCTGATGTATGAGTTTGAACCTGATGAGCAGGAGAAACTTAAACGCTTCCTCGAAGTGTGGGATGTGCGGCCTGGGCAACGTATTCTGGAGCCGGGATGCGGGAATGGCCGTCTGACGCGCGTTCTGGCCGAAGCCACATGCCCTGACGGAGAGGTCTATGCAACCGACCTCTCTCCGGCCATGCTCGCGCTGGCACGTGAACGCGGGCTTCCCGCCCATGTGCATCTTGTCTGCGGGTCCGCCGTGATGATTGAGCGGGAGGATCAATGGTTTGACAGGGTCATCTGTCTCAACGTATTCCCCCATCTTTCGGACAAACTGGGTGCCTTGAAGGAATTCGCCCGTGTGCTTAAACCCGACGGTTCCCTTTGGGTGAACCATTTCGAGGGGCGCGATAACTTAAACCGTTTCCACCACGAGGCAGCGCCCGAAGTCTCACAGCACGTGCTGCCATGTCCGCATACAATGCGTCGAATGGCTCAAGAAGCTGGATTTGAAGTCGTCGAGTTTGTTGACCAGGGTGAAGTCTATTCTGTTAAGGCTGTAAAGCAGTGCCGCTGACCCAAGGGATGGTCTTTGTCCCTGTTTGGCAGACTGACCCGTCAGCGGGAGACTCCTTCCTCATCTGCCCGCCGACGATCCGTCGTATCCGTGCGTCTTGTCAAGGGTATAGCATGTGGCTCATTTCGTGAAAGGCCAACCCACCCTGGTTCACAGGGAAGGTGTTCCCCACCAGACCCTGATAACGCAGGAATTCAACGTGGCCGTCCATGTAGAGCACGTTGCATCCGCCCGGAATGTGGTTGAAATGGGATGCATCGTCCCCGGAAATCTCATCCCATATGACGGCAAGGGAGGATTGGGCCATCGCTGACGAGGAGGCGTTGTTGATGTCGGTGATCATGAACCGTTCGATGCCCTCGCGCAGCCGGTAGATAACGCCGCCGCTGGCATTGCCGGTGCCCGTCGCCACCTGCCAGTCGTTCCGCACGGCTTGCGCGGCCTGGTCGGGCGTGGTGCTGAGTGCGGCGAAGAGACTGCTAATGTTGTTTTCCAGAGCGGCAACGCTCTCCGGGTGGGACATACGGTCCTCTATCACCCACCCGAGATAGACGTAGGGATGCTCGTACACCTCGCACGGCTCCACCTTTCCATCTTTGGCGAAAGGCTGATGCACGGCTCCGTCTCCGCCCCAAAGGGTCGAGGATGTCTTGCCCTCGTCCCAGAGCTGCAAAGCCGTGGTTCCCGCCGCGCCGCTCGGGCACACAAGGACGTTCCAGTCTGTCAGATACTCGGGATAGACGGTTGCTGCGTCAAAGATTGTGGCACCGGGGGCCACATTCCCGTTGCAGTCCAGCGATTTCATGGGCGGAAACTGTTGGCTTCCGCTTTCATTGGCGTACATCTTGAACACGAGGCCCATTTGCTTGAGGTTGTTGGCGCAACTGGACCGGCGCGCAGCCTCGCGCGCTCGAGCCAGTGCGGGTAGCAGAATGGCCGCGAGAATACCGATGATGGCGATAACGACCAAAAGCTCGATAAGCGTGAACCCGCGATGATTTCGCATGGTGGAATACTCCTGATTTGTTGCACAAAACCTTTGAATGGTGCCGACCTCCATGGCCGCACTTCCCCCGCAAACAGCCCCTTTCGGGGCACGTCTACGGGGATTCCAACGGGGTGTTTCCGTGACGTGCGTCAAGCCCATTTGCGGCTACACAGGTCAGGAAAAGAGGGAGTTGGTACGTTTCAGGCTTGGTGGAGTGGGGGGCTGCGCGGATGCCCGATCCGGCGGAAGGAGGCGGGGTGACAGGTGCTGGATTGGGGGAGCGGAATTGCGGGCACCGCGAACTGGGACAGGCAGACGGCAACCACCGCCACAACGGCTGTCATTGCCAGCAGCGCGCACAGGGCACAGGAGTTTTCCCCGCCATGTCCAATGGCATGGCTGTCGTGCGGCAGCATTTCGTGGGCCACTGCGGCACTCATGAGTGTCAGCAGCAGGACGCAGACAACTTGTAGTGTTCTACGGCTCATTGCTTAAGCATAACACATGCACTGGGGCTGAAAAGTCCCTGTTGATGCCCCGGCTTCCGCTCGTCTTGGATGTAATCCAATGACGGAGTCTCCGTCAAGGGCTGTAGCGCTTCCGCACAAGCAGCAGGCCGGTCTTTATAATATCGCGGCTTGTCAGGCCTTGCCGCCCTCTGAGGGGTCCGTATTCGGCGGTGCCGTGAGAGCGAATTCTCAGGGGCGAGTTTTTGCGGAGGCAATCGGGAAGAAGTAAACTACGTGGATAGTTCTTCCCTTGCAAATGGAACGTCTTCAGATGCGGGGCCGGACCAATTGAAGAGGTGGTGTCGTGAAATCTGCCGTCATGGGCCATGAGTGCGTTGCCGAGTTTCTCGGCACGTATGTGCTCGTATTCTTCGGGGTGGGCTCCGTCCACGCGGCCGTGCTCACCGGGGCGCAATCCGGACTGTGGCAGGTGGCCGTGGTGTGGGGCATCGCAATCGCCCTGGCAATCTACGCCGCCGGGGCGGTCTCGGGCGCGCACATCAATCCGGCCATGACCCTGGCCTTCGCAACCTATCGTGGGTTCCCGGTGCGGAAAGTGCCGTTCTACGTCGCGGCCCAGCTCGCGGGTGCATTCTGCGCGGCGGCCACTTTGTACGTCCTCTTCGGCAACATCATGCACTCCTTCGAGTCGTCCATGGGGATCGTCCGGGGGCAGGCGGGCAGCGAACTGTCCGGCATGGTACTGGGCGAGTACTTCCCCAATCCCGCCGTCGCCAGGGCGCAGGGATGGGGACCCGAGAGCGTCACGCTGTGGCAGGCCATGCTGGCCGAGGGCATCGGCACCGCCTTCCTCGCGTTCTTCGTGTTCTCGGTCACGGACCGGCGCAATTCGGGCGGCCCTGGAGACCGCCTCGCGCCGCTGTTCATCGGCCTGGCGGTCTCCATCGTCATCTCGATCATCGCCCCGCTGACGCAGGCCGGACTCAATCCGGCGCGGGATTTCGGCCCCCGGCTGTTCGCGTGGCTCGTCGGGTGGGGCCACATCGCCATTCCCGGCCCACGGGGCGGCTTCCTCGCTGTGTATATCCTGTCGCCCATGATCGGTGCCCTTTCCGGCGCTGCGGTCTATCAGGCGCTGGTGCGGTCGGCGCTTCAGCAGGCGCAGGGATCCGCATGCTGCGATGCAGCCGGGTGCGGATGCTGCGGAAGCAGCGAGGGTCTCGTTCAGGCAGGCGCGCAGGCGGAACGCAAGGAGCCGGAGAAGATGCACAGACCACAGATTGTCATCGTTGGCGGATTTCTCGGCGCGGGGAAGACAACCCTGCTTTGGGAGACCGCCCGTCGGCTCACCGCCCAGGGCCGGAAGGTCGGGCTGGTGACGAATGACCAGGTGCCCGACCTGGTGGACACCGCCCTGCTGACCCGCTCGGGGTCCGAGGTCAGGGAGGTCGCGGGTAGCTGCTTCTGTTGCAACTTCCC
>CAIUWO010000283.1 GCA_903902895.1 Candidatus Hydrogenedentota bacterium
ATCAATTTGCGTGCTTACCGCCGAGGGACCGTATGCCCACATAATCAGTCGTGTCGAAGTGGAATAATCCCTCCAGTCATCGCCTAACCAGCCCTTCTGATAAATTCTCCTGTCTTCCTCCAAGCCGCGATTGAGCAGATCCCTATAGATCTGTCGCAATTCATCGGGGGCACCCTTGCGTACTTCCAGTGAAAGCGGTGATGAAGCGAGAATTAGGTGTGTCTGATACTTTGTCGCAGTATCGGTGACGCAGGCCTCAAGAGACGTTAGCTTTACGTAGTAGTTGCCGTCTGGGAGAACTGTGGAAATACGCAGATGCACTGGGATTTCAAAGCAGTTTGGAAGATGGTCGGAGTTGGCCGACACCAAGGCAAAGCACTGGCTACTGGGCCGCACAACCAACTGTCTACACACGCCGAATGCCTTCATGGATTGGTCATGAAGCGTAATGTCCATGGTGCTATAAGGGCCCAAAAAGAAACCAGCGTCATATTTGTGGCCCTCCATACGTATCGTGAGACCTATCGGTTCGCCGCTGACGATGGACGACTTGGTGAGGGCATAACCAAATCGAGGTGGTTCTTCGGGGGTACCCGCTTCTTCGGCACCTGCTTGGAACCCCAACAGAACCACAATTAGCGCGCTCAGATGACACATGCCACAATGCTCCAGTAGTTTTAAACAGTATATCATTGCCGTCGCGACATCGCGGCAGCTTTTCTTTACAGGGGCCATGCTCTGGCGTTGGATCAGGCGACTTCACGGAGGAAGAAAGGAACCCCACCCCGGCCCTCCCCTTGTCAAGGGGAGGGAGAAGGAAACGGCAAGCCTGGTCTTTCCTCTGAGAGCAATCTCCTGATTGGCAAGTCTTCGCATCGGCCATGAAGGCGCACCCGTGCTCTCGCGAAGATAGTGTCGCCGGCCTTATGCCAGGCGTGGATGCCCGCATTCGCGGGCATGACGGAAGCGGCGGCGTATGCCGCCGTAGGCGATCTGAGGCTCGCAATGACGACATTTGTTTTGCTCTGGCGACTGGCTCATCTGACCCGGTCAGCATGAGTCCCTACATTTGAACAGGCTTCTTGCGTGACACCTTCCGTGCGGACCCTGTAACATGTCTCAAGTGTGGTCGCCGCGAACTGCGGCCGGGTTAATGCTTTAGGAGATTTGGACATGGCGCGTTGCGCAGTAGTGTTCTTGGCGGTGCTGGCCTTTGCCTTCGCGGCGCAGGCCTTTGAGGTCGTTATCGACGGCAAGTCTGAGGGGAAGGTCTTCGAGGGTATCGGCGCGCTGAGCGCCGGGGCATCCTCGCGGCTGCTGATGGAATATCCCGAAGCGCAGCGCGGCGAAATACTCGACTTCCTGTTCAAGCCCGGTTACGGCGCGTCGTTCCATCATCTCAAGGTGGAAATCGGCGGGGATATCAACTCGACGGACGGCGTGGAGCCAAGCTTTGCGCGGACCCGCGAGGAATGGGAGCACCCGAGGGCGGAATACTTTGACCGCGGCTATGAGTGGTGGCTGATGAGGGAGGCGAAGAAGCGCAATCCGGCCATCCTGCTCGACATTTTGCAGTGGGGCGCGCCGGAATGGATCGGCGCCGAGGCGGTGGAGGATGACCCGGATCCCGAAGGTCTGCCATCAGAGGCGGTGAAGAGGCGCAACCAGAAGAAGTTCTACACGCAGGACAACGCCGACTACATTGTGGCGTTCATCAAGGGTGCCAAGGAGCACCACAACCTGGACATCGACTTCTGCGGCATCTGGAACGAGATGCCCTATGACACGGGATGGATCAAGCTGCTGCGAAGAACGCTTGACCGCGCGAATCTGGACCGGGTGCGCATCATTGCCGCCGACCAGTGCACCCGCAAGCCCTGGGAAATCGCCAAGTCCATGCTTGAGGACGAGGCCCTGATGGACGCCGTGCACGCCATCGGCGGACACTATCCCGGCATGCTGCGCATTGAGGAGGAGCCGGCGCTCCTGTACAACGCCATCCCCGCAGCCAAACAGACGGGCAAGCCGCTGTGGTCCAGTGAGGACGGCCCCTGGAAGGGCGACTGGGAGCATGGCGCGCGCCAGCTCGCGATGATGTTCAACCGCAACCACATCGTCGGCGGCATGTCCAAGACCATCATCTGGAGCCTGATCACCTCGTACTATGACAACCTGCCGCTGCCCGGTTCCGGCCCGATGCTCGCCAACACGCCCTGGTCCGGCCATTACGAGGTCCAGCCCGCGCTCTGGGCCATCGCGCACACGACGCAGTTTGTCCAGCCCGGCTGGCGCTATCTGGAGCGGTCCTGCGGCATGCTGGCCGAGGGCGGCAGTTATGTCTCCCTTAGAAACCGCGACGACGGGGAAGAATTCAGCATTATCGTCGAGACCATGGAGGCCAAGAAAGAACAGCCTGTCGTCTGGAAACTGGAAGGCGGTCTTCGCACCGACGCGTTTCGTGTCTGGCGCAGCAATAAGGACAGCCAGTTTGACCGTTTGGAAGACCTTACAGCCCACTGGGGCAACTTTGAAATGGTCTTGGAACCGGAATGCATCTATTCCCTGACCACCACGGCGGGCCAGGAGAAGGGCTTCACGACCCCACCCGAGCCGGCGGCGTTTCCGATTCCTTACAAGGATGACTTTGACGCAACAGGACCCGGCAAGATGGCGCGGCACTTTTCTGACCAGGGCGGTATTTTTGAGGTGATGAAGATTGCCGAGGAAAAAGGCAACTGCCTGCGGCAGTGCATTGACCGCAAAGGCATCGAATGGACCGCCCATCTCACGCCCGAACCCTACACGGTCATCGGCTCGACTGTCTGGGACAACTTTACGGTCGCCTGCGACGTGATGGTCGAGGCCGTGGGTTACGCCGCACTCTATGGCCGGGTGGGCAAGTGCCCCCAGAGCGCCGACGCGCCGGAAGGCTACTGCTTCAGGCTCTATGACGACGGCGCATGGAAGCTGCTCGCGGTGGACAAGGAACTCGCTTCCGGTCGTGTCGAACTCGGCAAGAACCCATGGCACAACATGGCCATGCGCTTTGCCGGGTCCAAAATCACGCTGGCGGTGGACGGCACGGAAGTCACCACCGGAGAGGACAACACTTTCGCGGCGGGCATGGCCGGCCTTGGCACCGGCTGGAACTGTGCACGGTTTGACAACTTCGCCGTGCGATCCCCGGCGGCGCAGAAATAGAACTGCGACAGGAACCGCGTGACAAGCACCGGCCCGGCCTTGTATCCTAGTCCCGCGTTTGTCGTTGAGAATATCGGGTAGGCTTTCTTTTCAGGAGGACTGGACAATGACGCGTTGGGCAATGGTTTTTTTGGCAGTACTGGCATTTGCAGGTGCGGGGCAGGCCGCCGAGTTGACCGTGGACATGGGGCAGGCACCGCGCCCGGTCAGTCCGGAGCTGTACGGCATCTTCTACGAGGACATCAACCACGCCGCCGACGGCGGGCTCTACGCGGAACTGGTGCGCAACCGCTCCTTTGAGGACGCCCTGCCGCCGGAACACTGCACCATCAAGGACGGAAAGCTCTGCACGCCGGCCGGGTGGTCCATGGACTACAAAATCGACAGCCCTATTCCGGGCTGGTCCCTGCTGCGCGGCGTGGAGAGTGACGGGGACATGGCTCTGGACGAGTCGAAGCGCCTGAACGACGCGCAGCGCGCGGCGCTTAAAGTCACTGCCAAGACTGCATCGGGCCGCTTGGGCGTTGCGAACAGTGGTTACTGGGGCATCGCACTCAAACAGGGCGCGGGCTATAACTTCTCCTTGTTCGCCTGCGCTCAGGACGGATTTTCCGGACCGCTTACGGTATCGCTGGAATCGGCGGACGGCACAAAGGTCCATGCGTCGCAGGATATCAGCAGCCTTACGGGCGACTGGAAGAAGTTCGAGGGCGAACTGACCAGCAACGCCACGGACAACGACGCGCGGTTGGTTATTACCACCAAGGCGGCGGGCACTTTCTGGCTCGATGTGGTGTCGCTGTTCCCGAAAGAGACCTACAAGAACCGGCCCAACGGCCTGCGCGCCGACTTGGCCGGCATGCTTGAGGACATGAAACCCGCGTTCGTCCGCTTCCCCGGCGGCTGCTTTGTCGAGGGCTTCTGCATGGACACGACACTGCGGTGGAAGAAGACCATCGGCCCCATCGAAACACGGCCGAGCCACTGGAATCTCTGGGGTTCCTGCTCGACCAACGGTCTGGGCTACCACGAACTGCTTCAGTTGTGCGAAGACCTTGGCGCCGCACCGATGTTCGTGATCAACTGCGGCATGAGCTGCCAGGGCCGCAATCCGGAAATCGTGCCCGTGGACCAGTTGGGCGAGTGGATTCAGGACGCGCTGGACGCCATCGAATACGCGAACGGCCCGGCGGATTCCAAGTGGGGCGCGGTCCGCGCGGCCGCCGGCCATCCCGAGCCCTTCGGTCTGAAATACCTGGAAATCGGCAACGAGAACTCGGGCGGTGAGTACAACGCGCACTACAAGGCCTTTGCCGACGTCATTAAGGCGAAACATCCCGAGATTCAGCTTATCTCCAATGTGCCCGTGGAGGGCGCGGCGGTGGATATCTTCGACGACCACTACTATTCCGATCCCGCGTTCTTCCTGGGCAAGACCGGCCAGTATGACAAGCATGATCGCGGCAAGGCCAAAATCTACGTCGGCGAATACGCCGTCACCAAGAACTGCGGCAAGGGCAACCTGCGGGCCGCATTGGCCGAGGCCGCGTTCATGACTGGCATGGAGCGCAACGGCGACCATGTGGTCATGTGCTCCTACGCGCCGCTGTTCGTGCATGTGAACGACCGCACCTGGAACCCGGACGCCATCCAATTTGACAATTACCGCGCCTGCGGCACGCCGTCCTACTACGTGCAGAAACTGTTCAGCGAATACCGCTGCGACGAAACCTACCCGGTCACGGTGAACGGTCCGAAACTCACCTCCAAGTCGGGCGGCAAGGTCGGTCTCGCCACCTGGAACACCCAGGCCGAGTACAAGGACTTCAAGGTCACCCAGGGCCGCAAGGTGCTGCTGGAAAACGCCTTTGCCGAGAATGCACGGCACTGGAAACCCGAGAGCGGCGACTGGTCCGTGGTTGACGGCGCCTACCGCCAGATGTCCATGGACACCAACGTGCGCTCGACGGTTGGCAGTCTGGCGTGGGACGAGTACACCATCACCCTCAAGGCCCGCAAAATCTCGGGAAGCGAGGGGTTCATGATCATGTTCAACGTGCGCGACAAAAACAACTGGGGCTGGTGGAACATCGGCGGCTGGCAAAACCGCATGCACGGCCTGGAAATCTGCGGCAACGGCGCCTCGGGTGCAGCCGGTGCCCGCGTGAACGGCTCGATTGAGACGGGCCGCTGGTACGACATTCGTGTCGATGTGTCGCCCACCCATATCCGGTGCCTGCTCGACGGCAAGGTGATTCACGACGAGGACCTGGCCAGCACGCCGCTGATGGCGGCCGTGGCCGGGCACAAGGGCGACGACCTGCTCCTCAAGGTGATCAATGCCAGCGGCGAGCCGCAGCAGACCAAGGTGCGCCTGGACGGCGGGGCGAAAGTGGACAAGGAGGGCATGGCCATCGTGCTGGCCGATGCGGACGACGCCGTGGAAAACACGCTGGACGAGCCGGTGAAGATTGTTCCGCGCGAAGCGTCCGTCAAGGTTTCGGGCAACACGTTTGACTACGAATTTCCGCCGTACTCGCTGACCATACTGCGGTTGAAGACGGAGATACAGTGAAACGTTTCGTGGCGCCGAGCCTTTTTGTGTTTTTGCAATCTGCTCGCTTGCGCAGGATTCCGGTTGCGCTCGCAGGATAGGTGGATGAAGATTAAGGCGCACCATATCGCCAGTGCATGCGGCTTGGTTGTTTTTCTCGCTGCGGGAATCGTTTACCAACTCCTGCCCAGCCCCATTCCTGCGCGACTGGAAAACCAGGCATACGTTTGGCAGACGCGCTGGAATGATGAGGTCCTTGCCGCAATAGACCGGGCTTCTCCGGTACTCGACGGTTTCATGCTTCTGAGCGGCGAGGTGGACTATGACGGGAAGAATTTTCTTTTCTCGCCCGCATACCCCACCCCGAAAGCCGGGGGCAAACCCGTTACAATGGTCCTGCGAGTAAAGACACGCTTCTCAAACGCATTGTCATCTGGCAAGGGGATCGAAGCAAAGAACTTCCTGACGGGACTGTTGTCGCCCATCGCGCAGCTGGGAGCAACACCCGCGCCAGGACCGCGCATACAAATTGACTATGACTGCCCCACTGGTGCATTGCAGGACTATGGCGGGCTGCTTAAAGGCATTCGCAGCACATTTCCCGGAGCTGTACTTTCTATTACAGCACTGCCAGACTGGCTGAAAAGCGTTGCTTTCTCAGGCATCTGCGCCAATTTGGACTACTTTGTGCTGCAGGTGCATGCTCTGGAACGCCCCATCACATTCGATGCGCCCTATACCTTGTGCGATGCGGAAAAGGCCCGCGCGGCGGTGCGTCAAGCAGAACGGTTTGGACGCCGGTTCTACATTGCCCTGCCCACATATACCTATCGTTTGGTTTTCAACGAAAAAGGCACATTTCAAACTATTGGTGCGGAACAATCGCCAGAATTCCCTGCAGTGCCCGGACAAACCCGCGACGTGGCGGCTGACCCGGAAAAGACAGCGGGGCTAGTCCGCGAATGGCATGTCCGTCCGCCCCGCAACTGTCTGGGCCTCGTATGGTTCAGACTTCCCGTAGATTCAGATCGATTCAACCTCCGTTGGCCGGCATTTGAAAAGTTACTCAGGGGCGAAACGCCCAAGTTTGGCGTCACCCCGGAAATACGGACGCCAAGCCCCGGACTCTACGAACTATGGCTGGTCAATTCAGGGGACTATACCCCCGCCGAAGGCCTCCAATGCATGGTTCGTTGGAATCCAACGGCAATCCTTGCCTATGATGTGATCGGTGGGTATAGAGCGAAACCGGGTCGGGATGCCAACCACATCGTCATTCATGGCGTTGCCCCCTGCGAGAACGCCCAACCAGTACTTGCCGCGTGGTTTCGCGTGAAGTCTGAATTTAATAACAACAAGGATGCTGTACAATGCGGTCCCGTGTTTGCTCAGTAGCAACGCACACGTTTCTTCTCATCCTCCTGCTATCGCTTCACGGTACGGATGCCGGTGCCAATATCCCGTGGTGCGAAGACACCCCTTTCTGGCTTGGAAGCGGCTATGAGGTTATGCCAACGGCCTATTTTCCCTATGAAATGCATAAACTGCTTGGGGTCCCCGCCTCAAATCCCACCCCTGCGAATGCACCTTCCATGGTGGTGATCGATGCCGCGCAGGTGGAAACGGATCTCCGCTCCCGCGAAGTGGGGGAGGAATCCATCCTTGAACTTGTCAAGAACTATGGGGCCATGCGCTTGTCAATGCGGGAGTATGCCGAAAAGAAGAGCCGATGGGATGAAGAGGAAGAGGCTTGGGGGGAGTGGAGAAGAAAGAATAACCGCCCGAGCGAACCCCCTCCGCCCCCCTTTGACCTGTCGGCTTATGAGACGCTTATGGAAAAGCTGGCGCCCGAATTTGCCTTGTACGCCCGAGGCGCGTCTGCCTATCACCTGCAAGCCTATGACCAGGCGCTGATATTTTTCACGCAAATACTGGATTTGCCCAGGGAGCAGCGGCTTCATAGAACCGTTTGGGCTATCTTCATGCGGGGAATGACAAACCTACGCCTGAAACACTACGGCGAGGCCGTATCCAGTTTTGAGGCCGTGCGGACGCTTGTGTCAGAAGGGTGGGAGGACCCCTGCCGCCTTGCCCCCGCGGCACTGGGCTGGAAGGGAAGGGTCCATTATGAACGCGGCGAATGGGTTTCAGCGGTCAAGACCTATTTGGATGCCTGCCAAACAGACAATGAGCAAGAGCAGCAGGCTGCGCTTATGTCGGTTCGGTTCAGCTTTGCAAAGATTAAGCTGGACAGGGATGCCGAACAGCTTGGGGAACTGGTGTCCGATGACCAATGCAGGAGGGCTATGGTGGCGTGGGCTCTGGCAAATCCCGAGGATAGCCGCGAAGTGAGAAAGTGGATGCTGTCAAAACTGAAGTCCTCGGACGCCCCATTGCCCTATGCCGACCGGCTAGCATGGCTTGCCTATGACAACGGGGAAATGGAACTGGCAAAGCGCTGGTGTGAACTGGCCGACCCGACCTCGCTTATAACCCTATGGGTGCGGGAGAAAACCCTCCTGCACGACGGCAAGTTGGAAGAGGCCATTGACGAATTATCCGCAATTGCGCACAGGTTAGAAGATAACGTCCCCGAAGACACGATGGATACCCCGTCATGGAAAACCTACGCCCTGCTGGAATGCGACACTTTCGGATTTGTTCCGCTCGATATCAGGAAACAGATCCAGATGGAGTTGGCGATACTTCGGGCGCTTCAGAAGCCTCTGCATCTGGAAGAATGCAGTGCGGCATTCAATGCATTGCCCATGGATGACATGTTGGGAATATGCACGGACAAGATGGGGACCGACAATCTACAGGAGTACGTGGCACACTGGTGTCCCATAGACACTCCTGCATACCAGATTGAATTCAGGATACGAGACATCCTCATCCGCCGGCTGATTCGGGAGAAAAAGACGCAGGAAGCGGACACATTCTGCCCCAACAACCCTGAGTACCCGCTGCGCCAGTTTATGGAAGCACAGAAGAAGGCGGAGGATGCAAGCCTTCCTGCGCGCGTGCGTGCGGAGAACATGATGGCCACCGCAGACATAAGCCGCAGTGAGGGGTTGTATGGCGACGGGTTCTATACGGAACAGATGTGGCAGGCTGCAAGCCTTCTGCCAAACAATGACGTTCTGACTGCAAAAGCGCTTTATTGCGGAGGCGACCTTATCAAATACCAAGACCCCAAGGCTGCCGACAAGTTTTACAAGGCGTTGGTACGGCGCAATCCTAACCTGGCAATCGCCCAAGAGGCGGACAGGCGGCGGTGGTTTCCGGCTTTTTGGGACGACACGGTGCTGTACACTCCGTATCCTCATCATGTGTTCACGCGGCGACGCCTAAAGGCGCTTGCGGGTGTCGTGCTGCTTGGTGTTGTAGTACTTTGTGCAGGAGCATGGACATTTCAAACCCGCCGCAGCGGAACCGACTAGTTTAACGGGACGTTCGCCGCAAATCGGTGTGCATCAGTATCGGTATAATCGTTCGGTGCGTTCCGTGCCGCTTTGCGGCACTGCACGGCACCCTACTTTTCCGCGATGAACCCGTGGAAGCGGCCCATCCAGTAGGGCAGCAGGTAGGCCGCACCGTCGTCCTCGACGTTGCCGTCATGGCCGCCGTCCGGGAGGTACGGGTCGGCGTTCCACTTCTTGAAGGCGCGCTCATCGGCCGGGACCACGCGGGTCAGCACGGGTTTTCCGAAGCGGTTGGGCCGGTCTGAAAATCCGATATCCGCGCGCTGTCCGTTCTCCTGCCGCCACATGCGGCGGTCTGTGGGAATTTGGCGCAGGTTTTCCACCGCGCCCAGAATGTCCGACTGATTGGGGGCCGCGGTGGCCGTCACGAAGGTGTAGAAGCTGGGCTGCTCGGGCCGGACGATTTCATAATGCCGCCGCACCCCGGTGACCAGCGCGCGCCGGACCCTCGGGTCGGTCTCCAGTTGCAGGATCGGATACCACGCCACATAGCCCAACTGGTCGTCCGAATGGTTGTTCTCGTCGGGAAAGCTCTTCTTGGTGAGCAGGATGTTGTTGAGGTAGCCGTGCTCAACGATGAGTTTGCGGTAGTGCTTCTCGTACTTCTCGTCGCCCGTGACGCGGTGCGCCACTTTCAGGAAGGAGAGCATCTGCAGGCTATTCAGCCCCGCCTCCGTGGCGCCCATGGGGCTTTCATTCATCGATTTCGGATCCCAAAAACCCCATTTTGTGCGCTTTCCGTGGTAGTCAATCAACTGGTAGCCATTGTCCACCAAATGGTCCGTCAGCGCCCGAAGCTGCCTGACCAGCACCTTCTTTTCCGCCTCGTCATACTGGGCGACATGCTCATAAAAGGAGAAGAACGCCAGGTAGTGCCCGTCGATCTCGTCGCTGGAGGTGTCACTCTTCCAGTACATGGACCCGTCCGGGGTGGGCTGCCACTGCTTGTCCCGCGTTTGCCCGATCTCGGGGGGCAGCACGCTGCGCGCCACCACCCCGGGAATGCCGGAGGCGTTCTGGAGCATGTACAGCGCGTGCATGCTTTCCGTGGCTGAGACCTTGGCGGCCTCATCCCTGGTGGCGCCGTAGCACAGCGACATGGCCGCCACGTGATAGGCGGTCCACAGCCCGTCGTTGTCGCTGTCATGGATCGTGTGCGAAGTGGGGTTGTCGGGGTCGTCCAGCATGCACTCAGCCACCATGCCCAAGCGACGGTGCCGCTCGTTCACGCGCTTTTCGATGATCTCCGCCTTTTCCAGCAGCGTGCGCGGCACGGCCTCAATCTTGCCGAGGCCGCCGTCCGTTAGAAAGTACGCGGGCATGCCCGCCGGGGCGAGCGCCACAGCCATGATCCGGTCGCCCGGCAGGTAGCGCTTGCCCTGGCGGTAAAACCACTTGCGGCCGGCCTCATTGGGCCTGTACAGAATGGCGCCGCAGCTGGTGCCTATCCACAGGTTGTCCTGCGTGTCGCAGGCCAGCGCGGTCACATCCTCATAGGGCATGCCCTGTTTGCCCTGGACATGCGTCCAGGTGCCGTCGGCCCTCATCAGGCTCAGCCCCAGCGGCGTGCCCACCCAAAGCCCGCCCTGGGCCTCGGGTGCCAGCGCCGTAACCCTGGTGGCCAGGGGACCGTTCACGCCGTAGGATTCGTGGCGTTTCCAGTCATTGCCGTCTTTCTTGTACAGTCCCAAGTCCGTGCCGCACCAGGCGACCCCGGCCACCTCGACCTGCGCATTGATGCTTTCTCCCGGCTTCAGGGTCGGCTTCGGTTCCAACGAGACGGCCAGACTGCCGTCGGCGCCCACCACAATACCCGTGGCTCCGTCGGCCGAAACGCCTTCCACCGTGCCGCGCACGTGTTCGAAGAACGGCTCGACAACCACGGGAAACGCCGGGTTCTTGTCCTGCTGCGCCGACGGCGCCCCAATATTCAGCACATGGTGGCTTTCGGGCAGCCACGACGCCTTCGCATCCGTTGCGGCAGCAGTACCGGAAGCCAACGCGACCATTGCGGAAAGCATCCATGTCAGCATGGAACGCTCCTCTCGGTGTGCCCGGGGGGCGAATTGGTTGAACTAATGGACAGTGAAATCCGTACCTAGACCCAATTCAGGCCTACTTGGTTTCCCAAATGGCCCGGCCCCGCCGATACCCAAAGACCGCTGCGTTCATGCCACGCCCCTCAACCCATGATGTCTGTGAAGAACAGGATTGACAAGAAGCAGCTCGGAGAGTAGATTAGGCTTGCGGTTTCCGAAGGAGGCTGGCAATTAGAGAGGGGCCTTGACCGTGCATCTGACGGGAGTTGGAATCATGATGGCAAGAGGTGCTTTTGTGGTCGGTTTGCGGGCGCTGCTCCCGGTGCTTGTGCTTGTCCTGTCCGCGCACTGGACAGGCATGGCGCAGGTCAGGGGGGCCCAGGGAAGCGCGGTGGACCGTGCCGCGTGGATGGCAATGAGCGGGCCCGAGCGGGTGGCCGCGCTGGAGTCCCGATTTGCCGCCAACCCCAATGCCGGGAAACTGGTTGACCGGGCGGAAATCCTCTCCAAGTACAATGCCGCATCAGACTCGGTAACGGTCATCGTCACGCTTGCCGCCCCCGAAATGCCCGCCGACGCAAACGCCCCTGATGCCGCGGCCGCGCTGGCGACACTGCAGGCCGCGGTGGCCAGCCGGCGGGAGCAGGTCCTTGCAAAACTGGACCTGTCCCGCTCCACCGTCCACACCCAGTACAGGAACTTCCCGTGCTTTTTCGCCAGCGTCGATTCCAACTCGCTGGAGCAACTGCTGTCGGACCCGGCCGTCGCCGCCATTGAACCCAACCGGCAGGACGAAAGACATTTGGCGCAGGGCATCCCGGTGTTGAACGGTTCAACGGTTCGCAGCTCCTATACGGGTTCGGGCGTGACGATTGCCATACTGGACACGGGGATTGACTACACACACCCGCAACTGGGAAACGGCTCCTTCCCGAACGCCAAAGTCATCGGGGGCTACGATTTTGCGGGCGCCGTGACGACAGACTGGCTGAACGATCCCGACCCGTTTCCAAATGGCAGCGCCGGGGCCCATGGCACCTGCTGCGCGGGCATAGCGGCGGGTGATGTGACCGCCTACGGGGACTACATCGGCGGGGTTGCGCCCGGCGCCAAGCTCGTGGCGCTCAAGGTGTTTGGCGATGACGGCGGCGGTTCGTACACCTCCGACCAGATTGAGGCGGTTGACTGGTGCGTGAGCAACAAGAATCTCGACCCAAACAGTCCGATTATGGTCATAAGCATGTCGCTGGGGGGCGGCTCGTACGCCACCCATGCGGCGGCCGATGCGGCGTCCCCAAGCCGGGTTACGGCAATGAATTCGGCGATTGCGGCGGGGATTACGATCCTCGCGTCGTCCGGCAATGACGGCTTTTGCGGGTCCATCGGCATTCCCGCCGCGTTGACTCCGGTGATATCCGTGGGGGCCGTCTATGACGCGAACGTCGGGAATGTGGGTTTTTGTGTCAGCACCACCACCTGCTTCGTGGGTGCCTCCACCAACGCGGCCTGCACCGGCAAACTGGCCGCCTTTGAAGGTTCGACCTGGGCGGGAAAGGTGACCTGCTACTCGAATTCGGCCAGTATTCTGGACGTGTTTGCCCCCAGCAACAACGCGTACACCCCCGACATCAAGGGGACTGCCGGCTATAACACCGCGGCCTCGCCGGCGGGTGATTATTACACCACTTTCGGGGGCACCTCGGCGGCCTGCCCGTATGCGGCGGGCAGCGTGGCCGTCCTGCAGTCCGCGGCGCTGGGTGCGACGCGGTCCTTTCTTTCCCCCGCGGACGTGCGCATCCTGCTGGCCACGACGGGTTCTCCGGTTACGGACACGAAAAACGGGGGGCTCAGCCTGACAAAGCCCCTGATTCAGCTGGACGCGGCCTATGCGGCCATCAATTCGTGCCTCCTGAGCGGAGTCACCAGCGCGCACGCTGACGGTTCCTTCAAGGAGGGCGAGGTCATCTCCATCAATGTCAACTACTCGTCGGCGGTGACTGTGACCGGAGCACCGACGCTGGAGCTTGGCACGGGCGCCGTTCACCGCACGGCCGCCTATTCGGGCGGCAGCGGCGGCACGACGCTCAGTTTCCAATACACCGTCATGCCGGGCGACAGCTCCTCCGATCTCGACTATGCCTCCAGCACCGCCCTTCAGCGCAACGGCGGCGCCATCACGAACACCGCCCATGGAATCAGCGCGCCCCTCACCCTGCCTGCGCCCGGCGCGGCGGGGTCGCTCGGCGCGAACAAGGCCATTGTCATTGACACCACGCCGCCGGTCATCACGCTCGGCGGTGAAGCGGTGGTGACGCGGGAATGCCCCGCCGTCTACGACACGGACGCGGGCGCCACGGCGGCCGACAGCCATGACGGCAACATCAGCGCGAACATAGTGACGACGGGACTGGCACCCTCCGCAACCCCGTTGGGCGTCGGCACCTACCATGTTTACTACAACGTGAAAGACGCGGCGAACAACAGCGCGGCACAAGTCACGCGCACCGTGACCGTTGAAGACAAGACGCTGCCGGTCATCAGCCGCAACGGTTCGGCGACGGTGACCGTCGAGTGCGGCGCGACCTACACGGACGCGGGCGCCACGGCCAGTGACGCCTGC
>CAIUWO010000284.1 GCA_903902895.1 Candidatus Hydrogenedentota bacterium
CGGGTTACGAATCCTGCGGATGCTTTGTCGAAATTATGCTTGCGCGTGTATTTCAACCCGAACCGTGATCCTTGGAACGGGGATGTGTTATATGTCGCCCAAGGTGGTTCCCAATCAGACGCGCCGAAAAGCGACACATGGCTCGCCCCGGGACAGTCATCGGACTGGGTCGATATCGGCCCCTACATGAGTTCGAGCCCGACCTTTGGCACGGCAGATCAGTACCTGAGCCCGGTGATACTTGGGACGATGTGCGAAACCTCTGGACCGCAGCTTCGGTTGACTGTTGATCTGGCCACCGGCCCCGACAAGCGCATCGTGCGCACAATCGACGCAAATGATCCCCATCCGACGGTGACCGGTGCGTCAACGTGGCTGGGTGGCACGCCCCTTCCGACCCTTGCGTTGCTAGTGCCGATCCATCCGGATAACGGGCAGCGGATCTGGACCGCCGAAGAGGCCGCACAACAACAGCTCGATTGGATCACCGCGTACGGTCCCACGCCTACGGTCTCTGCGCGTATGCACGTTATCAGCCACCAGTGGCAAGTTGCCTTCCAGAATCCGACCCGGCTGCAGACCTTGAACACGGAGATCGTCCGGCGTCTGGGATACAACCTCACCCAGTTTGTCAGCGATGGCCGGGATATCGAGACGATACGCGCCATGGGCCTCACGCCCATCCCCGGACTGTTTGTTTCGCGAGACAATGCGGAAGAGGCTGCCCGCGCCATGAAAGAGAAAGGCACGTGGGAATGGGTGCGCTTCGCGAATTTCGGCGACGAGGTTGATATCCAGCTCAAGGCGAAGCCCGAGGAACAAGACGCCGCATTTGTCGCCTATCTGCGCGAACACGGGTTCAAGGCGTTGGACTTTGTGCGTCCGGCGGATGAGGCGAAGGCCTCTGGATTGTCTGAAAGCGATCAATGGCAGCTCGTGCATCTTGGCGGGCCGCTGCAGCCCGAAAAGCCGAAGTTGCTTTTTGAGGCCGCTACCTTCCGTTACAAGCTGTGGACCCGCGAGCTTGCCGCAGACACATCGGCCATTCGCAAATATTTCCCGGAAGGAACCGAGACCGGCTCCAACTATAGCCCGCACCTGTCGGTGTGGCCGGACGTCCGCAAATGGATCGACGTGTTTCGCGATGGGGGTATGACCATGCCTTGGTCCGAAGATTGGTGGTGGCAGACGCCCGAAGCCACGCCGCAATCCTACGGATTCTTGATGGATGCCTTGCGCCGGGCCGCTGACTATAATAACGCACCGTACTGTTTCTACACGATACCCGACCCCGGAGAAACCGACACCCACCTCCTCCGGATGAACTACTACGCGCTCGGCCACCAAGCGAAGGTTATTGATCATTTCGCGATCTACAACCAGATACTTGGCACGTGCGACTATGTCGACTTCGTAGAAAGCGAGAACAAATTCAAGGCTATTCACCGGATAATGAGCGATGTCGGCAAGATCGATGCACTGCTCTATCATGCACGCATGAGGCCCGCCGAAGCGGGAATCGTACTGTCGATTGCCAATGACGTGTGGAATACCGAGGACCTGCTGACAAAAGACCCGCCCACTGAAAACCTCTACTACGCCGCGCAGAATGTGGATAATCACGAACGCAAGGCCCTTTGGCTAGCCCTGCGCCACGCCCAGTTTCCGGTCGATCTTCTGACCGATGAGGATATCGCAACAGGTATCCCAAAACGCTTCAAAGTCCTCTATCTCGTCGGCCCGGAGATGAAGAGTGAAGCGGTGCCGCATTTGCGGCAATGGGTCGAGTCCGGAGGGACTCTGGTAGCGGTCGGCGGAGGTGGGATACTCGACCAGTACCGCGCCGTGCAGTCACCGATGCTCGACCTATACGGCCTGCAGGATGCCAAACTTGAACGTCCCGTTCGCAGTCTCAGTCCATCCGCAGACCTTCCCGTCGCCAAACCACTGGATACCATTACCTTCAACGCATCATACGGATCGGCTACGTTGCCCGTCTATTGCGCCCTGCAACGCCTGACACCCGGGCCCGGCACGACCGTGGCCGGTCACTTTGCCGATGGCGCTCCCGCAGCGATTGAGCGGCCGCTGGGACAGGGACGCATCCTGCTCATTGGCGCATTGCCGGGTCTTGCCTACCTGCAACCAAGTCAAATTGACCGCAAAGGAATGCCCGAAAACTTCCCCGAACCGATACGCAAGCTGATAACCGGCCCCGCCGAAAACGCCCACGTGCAGCGCCATGTGACCGTGTCTGAGCCCCTCGTCGAGGCCACATTACAGGAAAGTGACCAAGGAACAATCATAACCCTGATCAATTTCCGAAACGCTCCAATCGCTGAGATCAGGCTTACCTTGACCGGCCTTCCCTGTACCCGGAGCGTCACCAGCCTGCGCCA
>CAIUWO010000285.1 GCA_903902895.1 Candidatus Hydrogenedentota bacterium
AGGGACACCACCATGACCGAAGCCACAGAGACCACTGCCGCCCCCCCGCCCGGAACCGCCTGGACGCGCCTCACCCATGCGGGGGGCTACCTGTTTTTGACCGTGCTCGTGCTGGCCGGTGTGTGGAAGGAAAAGCTGCTGGTGCTGCTGCTGGCAGGAGTGGTGGGGCTGCTGCTGCTTCCGGCCGCCTCCTGGGCGGGACTGGGATTCTTTTCGACAGCGCTGGGATTTCGCCAGGCGATGGACTTCATGCCCATTCCCCTGGGCGGCTTCAAAGTGTATCTGGGCGACTTTTTAATTTTCCTGCTGGGGGCGATGGCGCTGCAGAGCTGCGTGTCGATGGTGCGCCGGGGCACGGCCCCAATTCTTGAGCTTTCCCGCCAGGAACGGCTGCTGGTGATGCTGCTGGTCGCGGGGACCTGCTGGGGGGCCTTTTCCGCCCTGAACGGCGTGGGGCGCGGCCTGGTGCTTCGCGATGTTGTCGGCGATTTCCGCCGTCTCTACTTCTACGCGTGGGCCTTTCTTGTTCCGCTGGGGTTCCGTTATGGCCGCAGGCATCTGCGCCTTATCGCGCCCGCCCTGGTCGCGGGCTGCGGGATTGCGCTCCTGTTCGGCCTGTACCGGCTTGTCACGGGCAACTTCTTTTATCCCAACGACGAGATCAATATTTTCCCGCGCCTGCTGGTCGACGACGAGGTGGTGAGCCTTGCCCTGCTGGTGGCCTACTGCACGGCGCTGCTGATGGCAAAACGGTCCAGGAAGGTCAAACTGGCCGCGCTGGGGCTGGCGGGCCTGGCCGCGGCGATGATGTGTTTCAGCGGCTGGCGCATGGGCATTGCCGAGGCGCTGCTGGCCCCGCTGCTTGTGGTGACAATCATGGCGCGCAACCGCGGCCGGGGCGTAATCGGCATCGGGCTGCGCCTTGCGGTGGTGGTGTCCGTGCTGGCCGTCGGTGTGGGCTGCGCGTTCTTCCTGTTCTCGGGCAAGGCCGACCGGGTGGTTTTCATGCTCAAGGAGCGCATAGCCAGCTTTGGCACGCCCATGTCCTCCGATTCGGACACGCGCTACTATGCCTACCGCCAGGCGCTGGAGAACTATTCCAGCCATCCGGTTCTGGGCGCCGGCCTTGGCGACGATCTGACCTATGCCAAAAAGACCACCGGGGGCACCTTCATCTATATACAGGGCACCACGCACAACATCTTCCTCGACCTGCTCTACCAGACCGGACCGGTGGGGCTGCTTCTTTTCGTTTCCATCCACGGCCTGTTTTCGCTTTACCTTTGGCGGCGCATCCGCCGCACGGACCCGCTTTATGAGCCCGTGGCCGTGGCGCTCTTTGCCGGATACCTGTGCACGCTGGCGCACTATTCTTTCGAGCCCGCCTGGGTGTCGGGGCTGATTGTGCTGTACATGAGCATGGGCCTGATCCTGGTGCTGCTGCGCGAGCAGCAGCCGGACTCCCCCGTCCCCGGGCCGGAGGCCGCCGCCGGATGAGCCGTTTTGGCAAAACACTGGGCCACACCTTCATTTACATGGCGGGGCTGGTGCTCAACCGCGGCGTGGCGTTCCTGCTCATACCGCTGTTCACCCGCGTGTTCGCGCCGGCCGACTATGTGGTCTGGGACCTGTGCAACACCACGCTGCTGCTCCTGTTCCCCATGCTCGACTTCGGCATGTCCCCCGCCGTGCTGCGCTTTTACCACGAATACCCGGACGAGCGCGACAAGATGGCCGCGTTCAACACAAGCCTGTTCTTCGTGGTGGGCCTGCACGCCGTGATGGTGACGGCCGGCCTGCTGGCCGCGCCGTGGCTGTCGCGGGCCGTCTTTGGCGCGGCCGACCAGGCCGGACTGGTCCGGATTGTCGTGCTGCTGGCCAGCGCCACCGCGCTGGGCAAGCAGGGTCTGTCGCTGCTGCGCACCATGGAGCGCAGTGTCGCCTACGCGGGGCTCAACGTGCTGCGCGGCATTATCGGCCCCGCCGTCATCCTGGCGCTGGTGCTGGGCCTGAAGCAGGGCGTGTCCGGGGCGCTCTGGGGCGACCTGGTCGGCCTGGTCTTTCTGGCCGCGGCCACGCTGTGGGTGTGCCGGTCCTGGCTGCGCCCCGTTTTCCGGCTGGACATTCTGCGCGACATGCTGCGCTTTGCGCTGCCGCTGGTGCCCGTGGGCGTGAGCATGGCCGTGCTGACCATCGCCGACCGCTATTTCCTGAGCCACCTGGTCGAACGGGAGGCCATGGCCCCCTACAGCCTCGGGTTCCGCGTCGGCATGCTGATGGCGCTGTTCACCCAGTCGCTTCAGCTGTCATGGCCGCCCTCGGCGATGAGGATGGCCGCCAAGCCCGGCGGCGGCGCGATGGACATCGTGCGCACGGGCTACCTCCTGCAGGTGGTGGTGTTTGCCGGCGCCACGGCCATCGCCTGCTGCGCCCCCGAACTGGTGCGGGTGTTTGCGCCGGAGACGGGCTACACCGGGGCGGCGTTTGTCATCCCCTGGATTGCCTACTCCTACGCCATTCACGGCGCGGTGCAGGTGGTCAACGCGGGCATCGGCATTTCCAAGCGGACGGTCTGGTCGATGTGGACCATGCTGCTTTCTGTGGCGTTCAAGCTGGCCGTCACCTACTGGTTCATCCTCCATTACGGGATCGTCGGCGCGGCCGCGTCCACCTTCCTCGCCTTCGCCTTCGAACTGGGGCTCACCTATCTCGTCACGCAGCGCATTGTCTATCCGCTGCCCCATGACACACGGCGCATCCTTGCCCTGTACGCGCTGTCCGGGGCGTGCATGCTGCTGGCCCTGGGCGCCTGCGCGCTGCCCACCATCCCGTCGGTGGGCGCGCGCGCGGCCATTCTGGCGGCCTTTGCGCTGACCGGATGGTTCGGCCTGCTGGGCGCCGCGGACCGGGCATCGGCCCTTTCCCTGCTGGTCGGACTGCTGCGCCGCGTCGGCGTTGGGCACGCCGCCAAGTCGGGGTGACGGTGTCTCCCCCGCTGTGGTAGGCTAGTGGGAGAGTTCAACCGCCGGTGGGCGCGGGCGTTATTGATGGAAAACAGGATATTCCAGGCGACATTCGGGAGCACGGTGGAGGCGGCCCAGAAAACGCTGTGCGAGGCGCTGGGAACCATTGAGCGCCGCGGATGGATACATGGGCAGGAAGACCGCTTCGCCTTCTGGCTGTGCCTCGACGAGGCGCTGTGCAACGCCGTCCATCACGGCAACAGTGACAACCCCGGCCTCAACGTGGGTCTGGAGCTGTTCGAGGACGGCCTGACGGGCCGCGCCGCCGTGCGGGACGAGGGCGGGGGCTTCGATCCGGAACGGATGGAAATGCCCAGCCCGGAGGCGCTTGGCGGACGGGGTGTCTGCCTGATGCGCCATTTCGCGGACCGCGTCTGGTATGACCGCGCAAAGCGCTGTCTGATGATGGAATTCAGCCTCAAGGCCGACGCCGGGTGCGAACCCAAGGGAGAATGACATGGCACTGCGCATCACCTTCGACGAATACGGCCCGATTACGGTGGGGACCATTGAGTCCGTCGACATGCTCGATGAGAACAACGTGCGCGAGTTTGGCCGTCAGGTGCTCGCGCACGCCGCCGCCCGCCCCGGCATCCGCCTGCTCCTGAACTTCCAGCACGTCGCCTTTCTCAGCAGCGCGGCGATCACCGAACTGCTGCGCGTTCTCGACGCGTGCCGCCCCGGCGGCGGGCAGTTGCGCCTGTGCGGGCTGACGGACTCCATCCGCTCGGTGTTTGAGATTACGAACCTTGCCAAGCTCTTCTTCGTGTACCCGGACGACACGCTGGACACGGCGCTGGCGCGCTTCTCCCGCGCGCTCACGGTCCGCGGCGACGCCGACGGCTGGGCCGACCCCGCCGGGGGTGGCGCCGGATGATGATTCGGTTCCGGACCCGGCTGAGCGTCACCGTCAGTCTGCTCATCATCCTGGCCGTGTCGGGCATGGCCGTGGTGGTCATCTCCCTGTTTGCCGCGCGCACGGGCATGCTCTACTACAATGCGGGCGTCCAGCTTAACCGGCTTGCCGACGTGAACATCGAACACGGGCTTTCCCTGCCCGCAAAGGTCATGGACCGCGTTTCCGACCAGATGGCGGTGCAGGCGCTGCTGATCAGCGAGCTGGTGGCGCTGGCGGAGCAGGGGTCTGACGCGCGGAAGCTGTCCGTCTCCGAACTGCTCCAGCGGGTGCGGGAACGGTCCCGGACGCTGCACGGATACCCGCTGCTGGACGAGGTGTGGGTGACCGACGAAAAGGGCGCGTCCGTGGTGCGCCCCGAAGGCGCGCCGCCCTTCAATTTCGTGGAGGCGGCGGCCGGAAACGACCAGGTGACGCCGTTCCTGGGCCTGCTCGACAAGCCCCTCGCGGCGCCGGTCGTGCAGCGCACGCAGCCGCGCGCAATGGACGACAAGCCCTTCCGCTATGTCGGCGCGGGGGGCGTGGACCGGCCGCGCATTGTCCAGGTGGGCGCGGGCCAGGACCTCACCGAGTCGATTGTCGCCGATTTCGACGTGCAGCACACGGTGGACCGGTTCATGACGGGCATGAGCTTTGAGCGCATCATTGTCATGGACGGCGAGGGCCGGGTGCTGGCCGCCTCCGGCACGCCGCAGGCACCCGGACAGGGAATTGCGGACGACCCGGTCCGGGCCTACTGCCGGGAATTTCTCCAGAGCGGCGAGCCCTTCCGCAGCCGGCTCTTTCAGGGGGACGTGGGCGTGGTCACCGCGCTGCGCGCGCCCGACGGCCCGCCGCTGGCCCTGTTCATCCAGCACCAGACCCGCGCCGGCGCGCTGGTCATCTACCAGTACGTGCTGTTCATCGCGGCGGTCGGGCTTGGGGCCATCGTGCTGTCCGTGGTCGCCACCCTGCTGCTGAGCCGGGGCCTTTCCCAGCCGCTCGAGGCGCTTGTGCGCGGCGCAAAGGCGCTGGGCGCGGGCAATCTGGACCACCGCATCACGCTCACGCGCAACGACGAGTTCAAGAACGTCGCGCAGGCCTTCAACCACATGGCCGCGTCGCTGCGCAAGCAGGTGGCCGAGCTGCGCCGGCAGACCGCGGACCGCGAGCGCTTTGACAGCGAGCTGCGCATCGCCGCGGAAGTGCAGATGATGCTCCTGCCCGACGCCCCGCCGCAGCTGGCGGGCTACCGCATGGCGGGGCTGTGCCGCCCCGCGAAAACGGTCGGCGGCGATTTCTACGATTTTGTGCCCATGACCGACGGCGCGTGCGCCGTCGTGCTCGGCGACGCCACGGGCAAGGGCATGCCCGCCGCGCTGCTGACGACGCAGTGCTCCAGCATGCTGCGCACGCTGGCGGGGGAATTCCAGGAACCGGGCGAGCTGCTGCGCCGCACGAACCGCGAACTGCACCGCCGCATCGGCCAGACCTGCCGCTTCGTCACCATCTTCTGCATGTGCGTCGAGCCGGACAACAGCGCGGTGCGCTACGCCGTGGCCGGGCACAACCCCCCGCTGATCGCCCTGCCGGACGGCACGGTGCGGCGCGTCGAATGCGAGCCCGCCTTTCCCCTCGGCCTGCGCTCCGACACGCTGTACGCGGAGTGCAGCCTGGAACTGCCCGCGGGCGCGGCGCTGCTCATCTACAGCGACGGCATCACCGACGCGCGCCGGACCGACGGCGAAACCTTCGGCGAGGCCCGCCTGTCGGCCCTGTTTGCCGAGGCGACGATTCTCCACCCGGAGGACGCCGCCGCGCGCATTGCGGCCGCGGTGCAAAACTTCTGCGGGACCGACGACATCTTCGACGACATGACCCTTGTGGTCGTTCGCCGCGACGGGGAGTCGCCGCCGCCGCCGAACGGGGGCGCCGTGCTCGTGAATGTGCCATGAGCGCGCCCCGTTTCGCCGACATTGTCTTTCCCCTCGCCGTGGACCAGGCCTTCACCTACGCCGTGCCCGAGGCGCTGCGCGAGCGCGCCCGCCCCGGCATGCGCGCCCTGGCGCCCATGCGCAACCGCATCGAGGCGGGCTACATCGTCGCCGTCAGCCAGACCACCGCGGTGGAGAAGGTGCGGCCGCTGGTGGACCTGCCCGACGCCGAACCCGTGTTCACCCACGAAATGCTGTCGCTCTGCCGCTGGATGGCGGACTACTACTGCTGCGCCTGGGGCGAGGCGCTCCAGAGCGCGCTGCCCGCGGGCGTGAAGGGCGCCGTGCGCGTCCGCTACCGCATCGTTGACCCCGACGGCGACCCCGGCCGCATGACGGAAAAGCAGACCGCCGTGCTCGCCGCGCTGCGCGCGCGCGGCCCGCTGACCGCGCGCCAGCTCGGCGCCGCCGCCGGGGGCCAGGCGCTGAGCAACACGCTGCTGGCGCTGGTCAAGCGCGGCGTGCTCGCGGCCGAGTCCGACTCGGGCGCGCCCGGCGTGTCCGTGCTCACCGAGACTTGGGCGCGGCTCATCGAGGCGAATGTGCCTGAAACAGAGGCGCTGGCCGCATTCCAGCGCCGCGCGCCCAAACAGGCCGCCGTCTATCTCGACCTGCTGCACGGCGCGCCCGAACGGGCCGCCACGGAGCTCTACGACAAGCACCACGTTGACAGCGTCATCCTCGCCGCGCTCGAAAAGCGCGGGCTCATCGACCGGGTGGAGCGCGAGCTGTACCGCGCGCCCGACATGACGGCGGACCCGAACGCCGTGGACAAGCATCCGCTCAACGCGGAGCAGCGCGCCGCGTTCGACGCCATCTGCGCCGCCGCCGGGGCCCATCATTACAGGACCTTCCTGCTGCGCGGCATCACCGGGTCGGGCAAGACCGAGGTGTACCTGCAGGCCATCGAGCGCGTGCTCGCGCTGGGCCGCGACGCGATCATCCTCGTGCCCGAGATATCGCTCACACCGCAGACCGTGGGCCGCTTCTACGCGCGCTTCAAGCGCGACATCGCCGTGCTGCACAGCGGCCTGAGTCATGGCGAGCGCGCCGACGAGTGGCGCCGCGCCCAGCGCGGCGAGGTGCGCATCGTCGTAGGCGCGCGCTCCGCCGTGTTCGCGCCCCTGCCCAGGCTGGGCATGATCATCGTCGACGAGGAGCACGACAACTCGTACAAGCAGGGCGAGTCGCCGCGCTACCACGGGCGCGACGTGGCCATCATGCGCGCCCGCGCGCTGCGCGCCGTGTGCGTGCTCGGCTCGGCCACGCCCTCCGTCGAGTCCTACCACAACTCCGAGACCGGCAAGTCGGTGCGGCTCGACCTCACCCGGCGCGCCACGCGCGGCGTGCTGCCCGCCGTGCACCTGGTGGACATGCGCGAGGAACCGCGCACGGGGGACGGGCCGACCGTGCTGTCCAAGGCGCTGGAAGAGGCCGTCCACGCGCGCATCACAGCGAGGGAGCAGGTGATCCTGCTGCTCAACCGGCGCGGCTTCGCGCCCGTGGTCCTGTGCCCCCAGTGCGGCTGGATCGCCGGGTGCGACAACTGCCAGGTCAGCATGACCTACCACAGCAGCGGCGGCGCGCTGAAATGCCACTACTGCAACGCCGAGCGCGGACGCCCCGGAAAATGCGACAAGTGCGGCTTCGCGCCGCTGGTCTTTCTCGGACTGGGCACGCAGAAGGGCGAGGACTACCTCATGCGCGCCTTCACCGGCGCGCGCGTCGAGCGCATGGACGCCGACACCACCGCGGGCAAGGGGGGGCACGCCAAGATACTGGGCCGCTTCGCCAAGGGCGAGATCGACATTCTCATCGGCACGCAGATGCTCGCCAAGGGGCATGACTATCCCGGTGTCACGCTCGTCGGCGTGATCAACGCCGACAGCGGCCTGGCCCTGCCCGAATTCCGCGCCGCCGAGCAGACCTTCCAACTGCTCACCCAGGTGGCCGGCCGCGCCGGACGCGGCGACAAGCCCGGCGAGGTGTTCATCCAGACTTTCCGTCCCCGGCACTACGCCATCGCCGCCGCCGCCGCGCACAACTATCCCGCGTTCTACGAGAAGGAGATCGGGCAGCGCCGCGAGGCGGGCTATCCGCCCTTCCGCCGCATGGCCCACTTCCTCGTCGAGTCCGAGGACCCCGAACTCGTCGAGCGCGAAAGCTTCCGCCTGCGCAACGGGCTTCAGGCGCACCTGCGCGAGAACGGGCTGGACAACGTCGAACTCGTCGGCCCCGCCCCCGCCGCCGTGCGCCGCGTCAACAAGTACTACCGCTGGAACCTCGCCGCCTTCTCAAAAAGCAGCGCCCACGTCAACGCCGTCGCCCGCGCCGCCCGCGACCGCTTCGCCCAGGAACATGCGGGCGACAAGGTGCGGTTGAAGATTGATTTGGACCCGCACGGGATGTATTGAGGGCGGGAGCGCCTTACTGGGAGCGCCGGCATCCCTGCCGGCTGTTCTGGGAAGAGGGCCGGCAGGGAT
>CAIUWO010000286.1 GCA_903902895.1 Candidatus Hydrogenedentota bacterium
GTGTGCTTGGCAACGTGTGCGCGGCAAAGAGCGCCATCCCCGATTTCCGCGGGTTCAGGAAGTCCGCAGGCAGTAAACTTCGCCCGCTCAGGTGGCGCTGTCGGCTATGGACAGGCAGGCCGGAAAATGCCCATACTTGGTGGCATTTGAAGGGGATTCTGGGGCTTGTCCGCCTTCGGCGGGGATGTTTCTCTTGCGTTGGCTCCACATCCCCTCGCCGCGTTTGCATCCCATTCGCCGTTCTCGTATGCTAGCCCTGCCGCGCGTTGAGGGATGCGCGGCGCTTGGCTGGAGGCGTTTGGGACGCGAGAGGAGGCGGCATGCCCTATTATGTGGTGAAGGACGGCCAGCGGGTCGGTCCGCTGTCGGACGAGGAATTTCAGAACCGGATACTTTCGGGCGAAATCGGACCGGACACGCTCATTTGGCAGGCCGGCATGGCCGACTGGAAACGCTACGCCGAGCATTCGGGGCTTGAGGCGCCGCCGCCGCCGGAGCTTTCGCCCCAGCCCACATTCCTGACCGGCCCGACGGGTGTCTGCGCCGAATGCGGAAACACCTTCGTGCGGGACGAACTGGTGTCGATTGCCGGGGCGAGTGTGTGCGCGGGCTGCAAGCCGCTGTTCCTCCAGCGGATACGCGAGGGGGGCGCGCTGCCCAGCACCTTCCAGTACGCCGGTTTCTGGATACGCTTCGTGGCGAAGTTCATCGACAACATGATACTCGGCGTTATGGGTCTTGCCGTGCAGATGGGAATTCTTGGCGTCAATCTTGGCGTGACCCCGCAGCCGGGCGAGTTCAACTTCGGGCAAATGGCCCTTTCGTGGGGCTTCGGCATAGCCATCGGCGTCAGCTATACGGTCTTCTTTCTGGGGAAATTCGGGGCGACCCCCGGCAAGATGGCCCTGGGTTTGAAGGTCGTTCGCTCGGACGGCGCCCCGGTCACCTACGGCCGCGCCTTTGGCCGGTTCTTTGGGGACTATCTAAGCGGGCTCATCCTTGGCATTGGCTATCTTATGGCTGCTTTTGACGACGAAAAGCGCGCCCTGCACGACCACATCTGCGACACGCGTGTGGTGAAGAACTAACCGCGGGGGCGCTGTCATGCGAGTGCTCTCCACCGCCTGCCCGAGCTGTATGACGCCACTGGAGATTCCGCTCCGAAGCGCCATGCGGACCAACACCTGCCCGGTCTGCGAGGCGCGGGTGATCACCCACGCCTTTCCCGCGCTGCTGCGCCCGGCCACGGTGGCCCCGCGCCGCGACGCGGCCGCGCTCACCGATGAAAGCACCTGCTTCAACCACGCCGCAAAGCGCGCCGTCGCGGTCTGCGAGGACTGCGGCCGTTTCGTGTGCAACCTGTGCGACGTGCCCGCCCCCGGTGCCGCCAAACACCAGTGCGTCGCCTGCTTTGAGCAGTCGCTCAAGCGCGAGGCGGGCTCCGGCCTGTCCGCGGGCCGCACGCGCATGGACGATGTGGCGCTTACCGCGGCGGTGCTGGGCACGCTGGTCTTTTGCGCCGCCCCGGTGACCATTCCGGTGGTCTGGTATCTCATCCTGCGCTATTGGCGGGAACCGCAAAGCGTTCCGCCGCGA
>CAIUWO010000287.1 GCA_903902895.1 Candidatus Hydrogenedentota bacterium
GTGTGCTTGGCAACGTGTGCGCGGCAAAGAGCGCCATCCCCGATTTCCGCGGGTTCAGGAAGTCCGCAGGCAGTAAACTTCGCCCGCTCAGGTGGCGCTGTCGGCTATGGACAGGCAGGCCGGAAAATGCCCATACTTGGTAGCATTTGAAGGGGATTCTGGGGCTTGTCCGCCTTCGGCGGGGATGTTTCTCTTGCGTTGGCTCCACATCCCCTCGCCGCGTTTGCATCCCATTCGCCGTTCTCGTATGCTAGGTCTGTCGCGCGTTGAGGGATGCGCGGCGCTTGGCTGGAGGCGTTTGGGACGCGAGAGGAGGCTGCATGCCCTATTATGTGGTGAAGGACGGCCAGCGGGTCGGCCCGCTGTCGGACGAGGAATTTCAGAACCGGATACTTTCGGGCGAGATCGGACCGGACACGCTCATTTGGCAGGCCGGCATGGCCGACTGGAAACGCTACGCCGAGCATTCGGGGCTGGAGGCGCCGCCGCCGCCGGAGATTTCGCCCAAGCCAACATTCCTGACCGGCCCGACGGGCGTCTGCGCCGAATGCGGAAACACCTTTGTGCGGGATGAACTGGTGTCGATTGCCGGGGCCAGCGTGTGCGCGGGCTGCAAGCCGCTGTTTCTCCAGCGCATACGCGAGGGGGCCTCGCTCCCCAGCGCCTACCGTTACGCCGGTTTCTGGATACGCGTCGTGGCCAAGTTCGTCGACGGCATGATTCTGGGCGCCATGGGGCTTGCCGTGCAGTTGGGCATCTTTGGCACCAGTCTGGGCATGGCCCCGCAGCCGGGCGAGGTTAACTTTGGCCCAACGGCCCTGTCGTGGGGCCTCGGCATGGTGATCGGCGTCAGCTATGCGGTCTTCTTCCTCGGCAAATTCGGCGCGACGCCGGGCAAGATGGCCGTGGGCATAAAGGTCATCCGCTCCGACGGCGCCCCCATCACCTACGGACGCGCGGCAGGCCGTTTCTTCGCCGAATACCTGAGCCTGCTCACCATCTACATCGGCTACATCATGGCCGGCTTTGACGAGGAGAAGCGCGCCCTGCACGACCACATCTGCGACACGCGCGTGGTGAAGAACTAACCGCGGGGGCGCCGCCATGAGAGTGCTCTCCACCGCCTGCCCAAGCTGTCTGACGCCGCTGGAGATTCCGCTCCGAAGCGGCATGCGGACCAACACCTGCCCGGTCTGCGAGGCGCGGGTGGTCACCCACGCATTTCCCGCGCTGCTTCGCCCAACCACGGCGGCCCCGCGCCGCGACACGGCCGCGCTCACCGATGAAAGCACCTGCTTCAACCATGCCGCAAAGCGCGCCGTCGCGGTCTGCGAGGACTGCGGCCGCTTCGTGTGCAACCTGTGCGACGTGCCCGCCCCCGGCGCCGCCAAACACCAGTGCGTCGCCTGCTTTGAGCAGTCGCTCAAGCGCGAGGCGGGGCCCGGCCTGTCCGCAGGCCGCACGCGCATGGACGATGTGGCGCTTACCGCGGCGGTGCTGGGCACGCTGGTCTTTTGCGCCGCCCCGGTGACCATTCCGGTGGTCTGGTATCTCATCCTGCGCTATTGGCGGGAACCGCAAAGCGTTCCGCCGCGA
>CAIUWO010000288.1 GCA_903902895.1 Candidatus Hydrogenedentota bacterium
ACGGCCCGGCGCCTGAACCTGAAGTCCATCGCGGCCGATGCGGTGCGCGATGCCGTGCTGCGCGAGTGGAGCTACGACTTCCAGTGGATGGGCAAGAAGGAATACCCCGAGCACCGTCCCGGCGGTCCCACGCCGGAGAAACTGGCGGGCGAGGTCTACGACGCGCAGGCGCTCATTCAGGATGCGGACGGCGGCCCCCTGGGCACGGTGCTGCGCCGGACCAACGCGCTGCTGGAAAACCTCACCCGCGCCGGGAGCACCCCGGCGCTGGACGCCGTTGCCGCGGACCTGCGCGCCTTGCGGGCCGCGCCCGCCCCAGCCGCCGACACGCCGGGCTGCAAGGCGCGCTACCTCGCCGCGTGCGCGCTGCGGCGCCAGGCGGCGCTGGCCAATCCGCTGCTCGATTTCGACGACATTCTTTGCGTGGCGCGGGGAACCTTCGAGGGGTCGGTGCGCTCCAACCCCGAAACGGCCGACGCGCAGGGCGGTCATTTTGTCACCCAGTACTTCGGGTTCAACGCGCTGCCCGGCGGCGGCCTCTACATTGTCCGAAACTACAAGACCCAGCCCGAGGTCGTCGATGTGCTGGCCGGGTCGGTGGTGCAGAACGGCCGCCTCAAGGGCGCCAAACTGGACTACGGCGCGTTCGCCACGCCTGATCTCTCCTACGACGGAAAGAAGATTGTCTTCGCCTGGACCGAGAACGCCGAGCACCGGTGGATTTACTCGCAGAAGAAATGTTTCCACCTGTTCTCGGTCAACGTGGACGGCTCCGACCTGCGCCAGTTGACCGACGGCGATGTGAACGACTTCAGCCCCTGCTGGCTGCCCGACGGCCGCGTCGCGTTCGTGTCGGAACGGCGCGGCGGCTACATCCGCTGCTTTTCCGCCTACCTCAAGGTGCGCAGCTACACGCTCTTCTCCATGCGCGAAGACGGCGCCGACATCACGCCCATGAGCTATTTCGAGACCAGCGAGTGGAACCCGTCGGTCAATAACGACGGCCAGCTGGTCTACACGCGCTGGGACTATGTGGACCGTGAGAACTGCCTGGGCACGCGCTTCTGGATCAGCGGCCCCGACGGCACGAACCCGCGCGCGCCGCACGGAAACTATCCGCTGCCCTACGACACCTTCACCGGCCACACGCCCTACCGTGTGGACAACGGCCGCGAATGGGACAGCCGTTTCGGCGCGCCGCTCGTGGAGATGAGCATCCGCGCCATCCCCAACTCGCCCCTGTACATGTTCACTTCGGCGCCGCACCACGGCTCCATCTACGGCTCGCTGTGCATGCTCGACCTGCGCAGGGACGACGACCACCACATGGGCCAAATCCAGCGCGTCACGCCCGACGAGCCCTTTCCCGAGACCGAGACGCCCGGGCGGCGCCACTACAAGTACGGCACGCCCTGGCCGCTGAGCGAGGACTTCTATCTTTCCAATGTGTGGGAGAACCTGGCCCTTGTGGACCGCTACGGCAACAAGGAGCTCCTGTGCGACCTGCGCGCGCTGCCCTGCAAACAGGATGAGCGCCTGCGCCTGATCAACCCCATCCCCCTGCGCGCGCGGCTCCGCCCCACGGTCATTCCGTCCAAGCTGCGGCCCAAGGGCGTGGACGACGGGCCCAAGGCGACCGTCGCCGTCATGAACGTCTACGACTCCGACCTGCCCCTCCCCAAGGACACCAGGATCAAGTGGCTCCGCGTCATCCAGAACATCCCCAAGACGAACCATGCCATGGGCGAGCCGCTTATCGGCTACGAGCGTGAAAACACGCCGCGCATCCCGCTGGGCATCGTGCCCGTCGAGGAGGACGGCAGCGTCTACTTCGAGGCGCCCGTGGGCAAGATGCTCATCTTCCAGGTGCTCGACGAGAACTACATGGCCGTCCAGTCCATGCGCTCCTCGGCCTTCGCGTTCCCCGGCGAACAGTTGTCCTGCGTCGGCTGCCACGAAAACGTGAAGGGCGCGCCCACCCCGAAGACCCAGCCCATGGCCATGCGCCGCGCCCCGTCCGCGCTCCAGCCCGAATGCGGGCCCGTTGAGCCCATCAGTTATTACCGCCAGGTCAAACCCATCTTTGACAAGACCTGCCTGCCCTGCCACACCAGGGAGGGCAAGGGCCCGCAGGACATGAGTTATGAGGCGCTCAAAGAGGACTACACCTTCTGGTTCTCCGGCGCCATGTTCACCGACATGACCACCAAGTACAGCGGCATCCACGGCGGATCGCGCACCATCCCCGGCCGCTTCGGCGCGCGCAACTGCAAAATCGGCCAGGCGCTGCTGAACGACCACCACCTCAAGTCCGTAACCCCGGAGGAGCGCCACCAGGTTGTCCAGTGGATCGACTGCAACTCGCTGCGGCTAGGCTCCTACCTGCGCGAGGAGTCGCAGTTGAAGGGCGAACTTGTATGGCCCGCAATGGATGTGGACCCCGCCAATCCCCAGGGCATCGACGGTACCGAGCCCGGCCTGCGCGGCCTGTTCTGGCACGAGAACCTGTGGCGGCCCTATCCCATCCTGTTCTCCGAGCATGTCCACGACCGCGTGGCCATCCGCAACACGGCCGGCGAGATAGTGTGGGACTACAGCCTGCCCCATCCGCAGGATGTCTGGATGCTGCCCAACGGCAACATCCTGACCACCCATTACCAGGGCGTGCGCGAGGTCACCCGCGACAAGCAGATCGTCTGGGAGTACAAGACGGAGAAGCCCAACGAGATTCCCAACTGCCAGCCCCTGCCCGACGGCAACGTCATGATCGGCATCGTCGGCGAATGCAGACTCATCGAGGTGAACCGCAAGGGCGAGATTGTCCACCAGGTCCAGTTGTCCACCACCGAGAAGACGCCGCACGCCCAGTTCCGCATGTGCCGCAAGACGCCCGAGGGCACCTATCTGGTTCCGTTCACGGCCGAAGGCGCCGTCCGTGAATATGACCGCGACGGCAGCGTCATCCGCGAATTCCCCAAACGTCCGTCGCCCATCTGCGCGCTGCGCATCGAAAACGGCCACACCCTCATCAGCCAGGATCAGTGTGTGACCGAGTACGACGCCTACGGCAAAGTGGTGTGGGAACTCATGCCCCACGACATCCCCGACATCAACATCGGCATCCTCGCCGGCATCCAGCGCCTGCCCAACGGCGACACCCTTGTCTGCAACTGGAACGCCCAGGACAAGGACGGCAAGACCGGCGCGCATATGTTCGAAGTCACCGACGATAAGCGGGTGGTGTGGCAGATTGCGGGTACCGAAATCGGCCAAATGGCCCAGTGCCAGTTGCTCACGGAGGATTTGACCGGGCCGCGGCAAGAGTAAAACCCTCGCATTCAGGGGAGGCCGTGCTGTACGTCTCCGGCCCCGGAGGGGCCGCAC
>CAIUWO010000289.1 GCA_903902895.1 Candidatus Hydrogenedentota bacterium
ATGTCGGTGATCATGAAACGCTCAATGCCCTCGCGCAGGCGGTAGATGACGTCCCCATTGGCGCTGCCGGTGCCCGTTGCCACATTCCAGTCACTTCGCGCGGTCTGGGCCGCCTGATCGGGCGTCGTGTTGAGCGCGCTGTAAAGGGCGTCCACATTGGCCTCAAGATTGGCTATATTCTGCGCGTCGGACATGCGGTCCTCAACGGCCCAGCCTAAGTAGACATAGGGATGCTCGTACACCTCGCACGGCTCCACCTTTCCATTGTTGGCAAAAGGCTGAATGACAACGCCACCGCCGCCCCACAACGTGGAGGAGGTCTTTCCCTCATCCCAGAGCTGCATTGCGGTGCCGGCTGACGCGGCGCTCGGGCATACCAGCACGTTCCAGTCCGACAGGTACTCGGGGTAGACCGTGGCAGCGTCGAAAATGGTGGCGCCGGGTGCCGCGTTGCCATTGCAGTCCAGCGATTTCATGGGCGGAAACTGCTGGGCGCCGCTTTCATTGGCGTACATTTTGAACACAAGACCAAGTTGTTTGAGGTTGTTGGCGCAACTGGACCGTCTCGCGGACTCGCGCGCGCGGGCCAGGGCTGGCAGCAGGATGGCCGCCAGTATGCCGATGATAGCGATGACCACCAGCAGCTCGATTAGTGTAAAACCCATATTCTTTCGCATGATGCGGTACTCCTGATTGTCGCAATGCATGTTTGTTGAGCGTTTGCACGGCGGCGGCAATGCCGCCGTGCCCTGCCATGCGGCCCACTCCGGTCACAGGGGCCGGGTTTGGCGCATGATGGCTGTGTTTGCGGTGCACCGTCCTGCGGGACGTGTAAAATCGTGGAGGACGGGCTCTTGCGAATCAGCAGTACTGGAGGGGCGGGCTGCGCGGGTTCCTTATCCGGCGGAACGCCGGGGTGCCCGCGGAGAGGGAGCGGGGCAGGGGTGCGGCAGGCGCCGCAACGGGGTCCAGGGCAATAACGGCCAGCACCACGACGGCCGTGAAGGCCAGCAGCACGCAAAGCGCGCAGGGGGTCTCGCCGCCGCCGTGTTCGGCACCGTTACAGTGGTGCGGCAACACTTCGTGCATCACTGCGGCGCCCATGAGCACCAGCAGCAGCACGGAGATTGTCTGGAGTACCCTACGGTTCATGATGACATTGTAACACAGGCGCGAAAGCAAAAAAGTCCCGGCTTCATGCCTCCTATCGCAGGAAGGCGTAGCGCAGGGCGAGCGCGACGGCCACGATATACATGACGGGGTGCGCCTCTCGGCCGCGTCCCGATGTCAGTTTCACGGCGACAAAGGAGATGCAGCCCGCAGCGACGCCCTCAGTGATGCCGTATCCGAAGGCCATCATGGCCACGGTGAGAAAGGCGGGCAGGCTTTCGGTGACATCCTCCCACTGGACCTTGCGCAGCGGGGCGAGCATGAGCAGGCCGACGACAATCAGGGCCGGGGCGACGGCCGGGTGCATGGGCACCAGCGCGCCCTTGACGCCGAGCGCGGCGTAGTACGCGGGACCTATATCCTGCCCCACGATTGCCGCGATGGGCGCCAGACCAATGGCCAGCACGAAACAGATGCCCGTCACCACCGCCGCGAGCCCCGTCCTTGCGCCCGCCGCCACGCCGGCCGCGCTCTCAACGTAACTGGTGACCGTGGAGGTGCCAAACAGCGCGCCGATGGTCGTGGCCAGCGCGTCGGACACGAAGGCGCGTCCGGCGCGGGGGAGACGGCCCTTGTCGTCGATGAACCCGGCCTGGGTGCTCACCCCCACCAGCGTGCCGACCGTGTCGAACAGGACCAGGAAGAAGAACAGCATGATGGCCGTGCCGGCCTGAAGCGGCTTGTGCAGCAGTTCGTCAAAGCGAAGCTGGAAAAAGGTGCTGAAATTGGGCGTGACACTCTGCGTCTTGGCGGACAGCACGCCCGTGAGCAGGCCAAGCACCGTGGTGGCGACGATGCCCGTGAGAATGGCGCCGCGCAGGTTGCGCGCCATCAGCGTGGTGATGAGCAGCACGCCAAACAGCGTCAGCAGCGGCGCGCCGTGGCGCATGTCGCCCATGGCCACCATGGTGGCGCTGTTGAGCACCACAATGCCGCCCCATTGCAGGCCGATAAACGCGATGAACAGTCCGATGGCCGGGCCGATGGAATGCTTCAGGCAGTCGGGGAACACGTCCAGCACGCGCTCCCGAATCTGAAAGAGCGACAGGGCAAGGAACAGGAGCCCCGAGATGAACACGATGCCCAGGGCGCTTTGCCAGGCGAAGCCCATGCCCATGCACACGGTGAACACAAACAGGAAATTCTCGCCCATGCCCGGCGCCAGCGCAAAGGGATAGCGCGCCAGCAGGCCCATGATGATGCACGCGGCGGCGGAGGACAGGCAGGTGGCCACCAGCACCCCGCCGAAGTCCATGCCCGCCATGGCCAGCACCGTGGGCTGGACAAATACGATGTAGCTCATGGTGGCGAAGGAGGTCAGCCCGCCCACAATCTCGCGCTGCACGGTCGACCCGGCGGCGCGTACCCCGAAATACCGTTCGATGAATTCCATGTGCAACCCCTTGGTCGGTCAACGGTTCCGCCGGGGCAACCCCGGCACCCGTAGTCTATCTTTTTGGGGTGGTCTTCGCAAGAGGTGGCGGGGATTTGACGATTTCGAGCGCGGCCAAGTGGAAAGCAAAGGGGCTTGAACGGTATACTAAGGCACACACTTCGCCGATGTCCGCTGTGGTTGTGTCCGGTTTGAGCGATGACCATGTCCGGCAGGGAGGCGGAAGACCGTTGCGAAAAAAGCGGAGGAGGTGTGTAAACCAAATGCGGAGTTGAAGCGTCCAATCTATGGAACGTAGATGGATGCAGTATTCTGACAACAAGCGAAGGAAAGGAACAGCTACGATGAAGAAGGCAATGTTGGTGACGATTTTTGCTGTGGCGTTGGCACTGGTCACGGGTACGGTCGTTTCGGCCCAGGCCCCTGCCGCTCCGGCCGCGCCTCCTGCGGCTGCCCCGGCCGCCCCGGCCCCGGCCGCCGCCCCGGCCGCTCCGGCGGAAGCGCCTGTCGCCGTGAAGGTGACGGGTACGAACGTCAACGTGCTGGCGACCTATGGCAAGGGCCTGGATGCGGACCCGGCCGGCCCGCTTGCCAAGTTGAACGTGCTGGTCGTCAAGGAAGCCGTGGACGCGGCGGGCAAGCCTGTGGACGGCATGGCCGGGCGCACGCTGTACTACGTCCCGGTGAAAGCCGCCGCGGACCTTGCGGTTGGCGACGCCAATCTTGGCAAGACAGTCGTCATCACGGGCAAGGTGCTCGTGAAGGGCGGCGCGGTCATCGTCGAGAAGTTTGAAGCCCAGGCGGCCAAAAAGGTCGATGCGGGCTGGGACACGATCGGCACCAAGACGATGAGCCAGCAGGCGGTTATTTAACCGGACACTGCGGTTACACGATAATGTTGCGCGGCGGAACGGGCCTTGCGGCCGGTTCCGCCGCGGTCTTTTTCTTGGGGGGATGAAAGCCATTGGTGCGAAGGGCTTCTGTTTGCCAGGCTGATACCCAGAGTTCGCAGACAACGTCCCATTTCCTCGGAGACAGCCTTTTTTCCCTATCCTCGCCTTGCCCCCGAAGGGGGCGCATACTGGGAGCGTCGGCGTCCCGCCGGCTTATTCGCTCCCTGCGGGGACGCTATCAGGCTTCATCACTTACCCCGGGTTCCTTTCAGTCACCCGAGGCTACTATTGTGCAGCCCCTCCGGGGCCAAAATATGAAGGCACCGTAAGCGCTGCCGGAAAGTCCGTTGGAGGCGGCAGGAGAGGACCTACGGACGGGGCGCATTCACTGGGAACAGCGGATCGATGAACTCTTTCCAGGCGGCCAGGTAGAGGTCCTTGGATTTGGCGAAGCCGTCGTTGTGACCGCCGCGGATTTCGATGAAGGTTTTGGGCTCGTTGGCCAGTTCATACAGTTTCTTGCCGTGGGCGAACGGGACGAGCGTGTCTTTGGGGCTGTGAATGACCATGATCGGGGCGTGTATGTCCCGAATTTTCTCGGCGCTGTTGAACTTGTAGGCGCATAGCCAGCGGGCGGGAAGAAAGGGAAGTCTGTCCGCGGCGGCGTCGGGGATGGAGGTAAAGGTGCTCTCGAGCACCACTGCCCCCGGATGCACCTCGGTGGCGAGGTCGGCCGCAACGCCTCCGCCCAGGGACTGGCCGTAGATAAGGATTCTGGCCGGAGGGATACCCTTGGTTTCGGTGAGCCATTTCCACATCGCCCGTATGTCGGCATAACACCGGGCCTCGGATATATTGCCCGTACTCATGCCATAGCCGCCGTAATCGTAGAGCAGTACCGAGAAACCCAGGTGTCGGTACACAGGCACCATTCCCATCCAGTCGGCGATGTTGCCCGCATTGCCGTGCGAAAAAAGCAGCGTTCCCCGGGCATTCTTCAACGGAATATACCAACCGACCGTCTGCCCCCCGGCCACATCAACGGTTACCTTTTCGAATTTCCACCCCAGAGCCGACGGGTCACGATGGATGCCACCACTTGGGTGAAAGAGTATGAACCGCTGAACCAGGTACATGCCCGTGACCAGCATGAGGTAGAAGAGTAAGGCTTCTCGTAGGTAATACCCGACCGTCCGTTTGTTTCCGGTCTTGGCCATCTTCTCCTCCCCGGGGTTGTTGTTTAGGGCTGAGGGAACAGCGGGTCGATGAATTTCGTCCAGCCGGGCAGGTAGACATCCTTGGACAATGCGAAGCCGTTGTTGTGGTCGCCGTGGATTTCGACAAAGGTTTTGGGCTCGTTGGCCAGTTCGAACAGCTTTAGTCCGTGGGCATAGGGGATCATTTCGTCATCCGGGCTGTGCATCATCAGCAGGGGAACGTGAATCTTGGCGATTTTGCTGACACTGGCGAAGCGGTAAGAGGCGAGCAGGCGCACCGGAAGCCAAGGGAAGGTGCCTGCCGCCACGTCGGGCACGGACAGGAAAGTGCTTTCCATGACCACTGCGCGGGGGGTTACCCCGGCGGCCAAGTCACAGGTGACAGCACCGCCCAGGGAACGGCCAAACAGCAGTATCTTGTCCGCGGGCACCCCCTTGGTTTCGGTGAGCCATTTCCACATGGCCCGCGCGTCGGCGTAGCAGCGCTTTTCTGAGGCGTTGCCGGTGCTGTTGCCGTATCCGCCATAGTCGTAGACCAGCACCGAAAATCCCATCGAGCGCAGCAGTCCGACGGACTCCAGGCGGCCGGAGATGTTTCCCGCGTTGCCATGGGAGAAAAGCACCACGCCGCGCGCGTTGTCGCGCGGTATGAACCACCCGTGCGTCTTCCTGCCGTCGACGTCCAGGAGAATGTTCTCGAAGGCCCAGTTGTAGGTTGACGGGTCAAGCGTCAGCGTGCGGTCTGTCTGGAACAGCATGGGCCGCTGTGCGAAATAGAATACGGCCACGACGCCCAGGTAGGCCAGAAGCAGCAGCATCGGAAAGCGGCGGACGTAATAGGAAAGGGGCCGTTTGTTTTTCGGTGTGTCCATGGTCTCCCCCAATCGTGCAAGGTTGTTCTTGGCCGCGTTTAATCCCGGCAGGCGCTGCAGGGCCTCCCGGAACAGGGTGCGGGCGTATTCGTGGTCGCCAAACCTGGCGCTCACCGCGCCCGCGTTGTTGAGCATGGCCGGGTCGCGTCCGTAGGCGGCGAGCGCGTATTCAATTTCCGTGCGGGCGCCGCGCTGGAAAACTTCTTTCAGTTCGGGCGGGGAGTTCTTCCCGGCCTTGCTGTATTGGCTTTGCGCCATGCTCAGATGGATGTCGCAGAGGATGGTGTCCGCCGTAAAATCGCCGCGGCGGTCGTTGAAGTTGGGCCAGTGGTATCGCGCCCAATAGTCCATCTCGGGCTCCGCAGGTTCATCGGGACGTAACGCCCGCCAGAGCAGTCCCGTGGGAAGGAGGCGGATGCCGGACTCGGGCGGGAACACGGGTGCCTCCTCGAAATAGACCGGCCGCTTGGTGTTAAGCACCAGCCAGGCAAAGAGTTCGGGCTCCAGGGCGCGGCGGGGGTAGGGGCCCGCCTTCGCCTTGAGGTCGGGGGGGAGGTTTTCAAACTCGGCGAGCTGTGCATAGCCGTAGATGCGCGCGTTGGCGACATCGGGACGGAGCCCCTCGATGTTCTGCAGGTAGAGCACGGAAAAGCCGCCGTGGTCGGAGGCGGACACATAAATGGCGTCCTCATCGAGCGTGTTGAGGACGTTGATGCCGTAGTCCTGGGCCCAGTAATAGTGGCTCTTGTCGTTCTGCCGCCAGTTGAGCCCCAGCGGCACGGCGACACAAACCGCCATCACCGCCGCGGCGACCACCGGCCGCCGGCGCCACAGGAGGTCGAAGAAGCATCCGGCGCACAGGGCCGCAATGGTATAGGCGGGGATGGAGAACACGGACATGACCCAGAGCCAGTCGCGGGTCAGTTCGGGATTCTGCCAGAGGGTGAATCCGGCCACCACGGACGCGGCGCAACCGGCGAGGAACAGCGCATGGACGGGCCTCCGCCAGAGCAGAATCATGAAACCGATGAGGTCAACGCAGAGCATGGGCTGGCGCAGGTACATGGCGCCCATGGCCCCCATCTGCTCAAGGAACCGGTCAAGGCTCCGCGGATACTGGGTGACCATGAAGTCATACTGCATGCGGCGCACGTGCCGCCACACGCCGGCGAGGTTTTCGGGATCACCCCAGTTCACCGCGGGATGCGCGGCGGCGCGCAGGGGGATATACAGAAGCGTGGCCATGTAAAGCGCGATGGACAGCGCGGACAGCCCGGCATACAACCCCCAGCGGCGCGGGCCGGGCATATGGCCCGAGGCGGCGCGGTCATGCAGGAGCACGAAGAGCGCGAACCACGGCGCCAGCAGCATGAAGGTGTTGTGCACCGACGCGCCCAGGCCAAAAGCCGCGGCAAGCAGGAAAAGCAGACGGTTGTTTCGCGCGCGCTCCCACTGGAACAGCAGCAGCAGGCAGAGGACGAAGAAGAACGCGGTGAGCGTGTAGACCTCGGCAATGACAGACTGTTCCCAAAACTCCCGGGAGTAGGCGAAGAGCAGCCCGGCGGCGAGCGCGGCCAGGCGGTTGCGCGTGAAGAGGATGACCAGCAGCGCCAGCAGGTACACCGTGGCGGCGCCAAACGCGGCCGACATGAGATTGACCCGCAGCGCAATCCCGCCCAGAGGCAGCCAGGTAAACGCATGGGCGATCATGCAGTAGAGCGGATAGCCGGGGGGATGGGTGACACCGAGCACTTTGGCCGCGGTGACAAACTCGCCGCTGTCCTCGCCGGTGATGGTGGGTGCCAGTGTCAGGAAATAGACCGCCAGCGCCGCCAGCGCCGCCGCCATCGCGATGGAGCGGTCGCGCCGGCTGAAGCCGGTTGTCTCGGTGGACTCCATGCTAAAACCGGTTCTCCTCGCCCTTCAGCATGCGCCGCACGTTGGCGCGGTGTTTGAGAATGACCAGCGCCGCGACCACCACAGTCACCACCCGGGTCGGAATGGAGGCGGGGAAGAAGAACACCGCCACACTGAGCGCGGCGGCGGCGGCGATGCTTCCGGCGCTGACCATGCGCGTGGCGGCCACGACCACGGCGAACACGAGGGCCGCGATGAGCGTGGGCACGGGCGCGAGTCCCAGAAACACACCGGTGCTGGTGGCCACGCCCTTGCCGCCCCGGAACCGGAGGAAGACCGAGAAGGTGTGGCCCAGGATGGCCGCAAGACCGCACAGAATGGGCAGGTAGTCCCAGGCGCTTAGCCATAGGGCGGTCACCACGGGCAGCCAGCCCTTGAGCACGTCCATCGCGAGGGTGAACGCGCCGAGTCTCTTTCCCAGCACCCGCAGCGTGTTCGTGGCGCCGATGTTGCGGCTGCCGTGCTCGCGGATGTCGATGTTGCGCAGTTTCAGGCCGAGCCACAGGCCCGTGGGCACGGACCCGAGCAGGTAGGAGAAGGCGATGGCGGCGGGAATGACCAGGCCGTTCAGGCTCATTTGGACTTTTCCTCACGCAGCTCGATGCGGATGGGGATGCCCTTGAAGCCGTATTCCTCGCGGAACTGGTTTTCTATGAAGCGCAGGTAGCTGAAATGGAAGAGCTTTATCTGGTTCACAAAGATGATGAAAACGGTCGGGTTTGTGCTGGCCTGCGTTGCGTAGAGAATCTTGGCGTGCTTGCCCTTCTGGCTTGGCGGGTTGTGCTTGGCCTTTATTCGCTCGATTAGCTTGTTGAGTTCCGCGGTGGGAATGCGCTTTTTGGCCTCTGCGGCCACCTCGTCAATCATCTCGAAGGTCTTGAACAGGCGCAGCCGGGTCAGATTCGAAATGGTGACCCAGGGCACGAACTTTATCTGCGGCATTTGCAGGTCTATGTCGTCGGTCAGCGCCTTGAAGCGCTTTTCCTTGTCCTCGATGAGGTCCCACTTGGTCCAGACGAGAATGATGGGGGTGCCGTTTTCCATGGCATAGCCGATGATGCGCTTGTCCTGCTCGGCCAGGCCCTCGGTTGCCTCTACCATGACCAGGCAGACGTCGGCGCGCCGGATGGCGCGCAGCGATCGGGTCACGCTGAACCGTTCGACATCTTCGCGGATGCCCGCCTTCTTGCGCATGCCGGCCGTGTCGATGAGCAGGTACTCGCGGTCCTGCCAGGTGAACTCGACGTCGATGGCGTCGCGCGTGGTTCCGGGGATCTCCGAAACGATGGTGCGCTCCTCGTTGAGGATGGCGTTGATGAAGGAGGACTTGCCCACGTTGGGCCTGCCCACGATGGCAACGCGGGTGACCTTGCTGGTGAGGACGGCGGGCGCGTCATCCTCGCCCTCCCCGGGGGAGAGCGTTTCGGGCGTGGCAAGGGGCGCGTCCGGCAGGTGCTTCATGACCTCCTGCATGAGTTCCTCCACGCCGAGGCCGTGGCCGGAGGACACGGACAGCGGGTCGCCCATGGCAAGTTCGTAAAAGTCGAAGCGGTTGTTCGACATTTTGTAGTTGTCGAGCTTGTTCACCGCGAGCACGACCGGTTTGCGCAGCCGCTGGATTTCCTCGGCGATAAGCCGGTCGGTCCGGGTGATTTCCTGCTGGCCGTCGACCACCAGCACGATGACAGAGGCCTCGTCGAGGGCGGCGCGCACCTGCTGCTGCATCTTGCGCGATATCTCGTCGACCGGGTTCTCAATGATGCCGCCCGTGTCGACCACGCGGATGACCCGGTCAAACCAGGTGCCGCGCCCGAAGAAACGGTCGCGGGTGATGCCCTCCTGATCGTGCACGATGGCGCGCGACTTGCCGATGAGGCGGTTGAACAGCGTGGACTTGCCGACGTTGGGCCGGCCGCAAATCGCCACGAGGGGCGGCTTTGCCTTGCCGGGACCTGCTGAGTTTGTCATTGCGGGGTCTCCTTCTCCGCCACCTGGGTCCAGCCGAACAAGAAATAGTCGCCGGCGGACCACACGCAGAACGCGAGATTTATCCAAATTAACAGTGCCGATCCCGGCAACGCCAGGATCAGGGCGATAAGCGTAAACATTTGCAGCGCCGTGGTGACCTTGCCGGCGCGCCGCGGTCTGACGCGCATCGGTCCGAAAAACTCGTTGAGCACCCACGAACCCATGACAATAAACACGTCGCGCGCCAGCACCGCCACGGGAAACCACAGCGGCACATGGGGCACAAAATGCTCGTTGGCCGCCATGAACACAAAACCGAGGTTGATCAGCAGTTTGTCCGCCAGCGGGTCAAGCCGGCGGCCCAGCGCCGATTCCTGCTTGAAACGACGCGCGACCCAGCCGTCCAGCGCGTCCGACACCGCTGCCAGCGCGTAGACGACTGCGGCGGCGTCGCGCAATAAATACCGGTCCTCGGTGTAGGCATAGACCATGGCGCAAAACACCGGCACCATGGCCAGACGGAACAGGGTGATGCGGTTTGCAAGCGTCATCGGTTCGCCACCAGGCCGTGCCGTTTCCACGCCGCACAGCGGCGCGGCGCAGTCCTTGACAGAATGGTACCTGTTTGGGCTGGGTATCCGCAAAGGGAGGGGGAATTTTTGTCTCCAATCCCCCTTTGAAAGGGCAGGTCGGAAGTAACGGGGGATGTTGTCTTAGGTCCCCCTTTAAAGGGGGCAGCCGCGAAGCGGCGGGGGATGTCGGTCTTCAATCCCCCTTCGAAGGGGGCAGGCCCGAAGGGCCGGGGGATGTTGTGTTTGGCCTTGTGTGATCGCCCCACATCCCCCGGTTCGCTTTCGCGAACCACCCCCTTCAAAGGGGGACTTAAACAGACCGTCCACGGGTACCTAATTTTTCCCTGGCGTTTACGCAGGGAACCAACCATGCCGCACTCGTTTCCACTCGTCATTTCCACACGTTCCCCAGACTGCCGGCGCGGTGCGGAATGCCGTCGCGGAGCGCCGCCGCGAGGTGGTCCTGAATGGCCGGATACATCTCCAGGCCCGCCACCTCCTCCGCGGGAATCCATGCCGCATCAACCACGCGGGCGTCATAGCCGGTGACCTTCGGTGTTCCCCCGGTGATGGAGGCCAGAAACGCCAGTTGCACAATGTGGCGCGAGGCGTCGGGCGCAATCGCCTCGCAGGCAAAGGCCAGGTCGCCCGTTTCGGTTTCGACGCCGATTTCCTCGCGCAGTTCCCGGCGCAGGCCTTCGGAGAGTGTCTCGCCGGGGTCCACGCCGCCGCCCGGCAGCACCCAGTATTCGCGGCCGTCCTTGGCGTGCTTTTCGAGCAGGACGCGCCCGTTCTCGACAATAATCGCGGCCGCCCGTATGCGGATGAACGGCGCGGTCATGATTCGGGTTCCGCGTAGGGGGCCAGCGCGCCGGCGGCCGAGGCGTCCACCTCCACCTCCAGCAGGATGTCGTTGCCCTCGTAGGTCTTGCTGACCACGCGGCCCCGTTCATGGATTTGGACGAGCGCGGCCGCCTTGTCCTGGGGGATGCGCAGGCGCAGCCGCGTGCGGCCCGCGCCGATGTGGTCCGCCACGGCCTGGAGCAGGCCGTCGAGACCTGTGCCCAGGCGGGCGGACACCGCGACCGACGGGTCGCGGCCGGAGAGGAGACCCTCAATCTGTTCGGGCTCCAATAGGTCCACCTTGTTGTACACCCGGATGATGGGGACCGTGGCGGCCCCGATTTCCTCCAGCACCTGGCGCACCGTGCGGATGTGCTCCTCCATGGTCGGATGGGCGGCGTCCGCCACCAGCAGCAGCAGGTCGGACTCGTTGACCGCCTCCAGCGTGGCGCGGAACGCCGCGACCAGCGTGTGCGGCAACCGCCGCACGAAACCCACCGTGTCCGCCAGCAGCACCTCTCCGCCGCCGGGCAGCGTACACCGGCGCACCAGCGGGTCCAGCGTGGCAAAAAGCTTGTCCTCGGCCAGCGCGCCCGCGGCCGTGAGCGCGTTCAGCAGCGACGATTTTCCCGCGTTGGTGTAGCCCACCAGCGCGACCCTTGGGGTGCCCGCCTCGTTGCGTCGCTTGCGCTGGATGCGCCGATCCTGGCGCACCTCCTCCAACTCCTCTTTGAGCAGGCCAATGCGGTAGCGGATGACGCGGCGGTCCACTTCCAGCTTCTGCTCGCCGGGGCCGCGAACACCGATACCGCCCTGCTGGCGCATGACCGAGCCCCGCCCTGAAAGGCGGGGAAGCAGGTACTGCAACTGGGCCAGTTCCACCTGTTTGCGGCCCTCGCGCGTCTGCGCGCGCTGGGCGAAGATGTCCAGAATCAACTGGGTTCGGTCGACCACTTTTATCTCAAGCGCCTTTTCGAGCTTGCTGCCCTGGGCCGCGGTAAGGTCGGAATCGAATATGGCAACCTCGATGCCCATTTCCTGCACCGCCAGCTTCATCTCCTCCAGTTTGCCCGCGCCCACCAGCGTGGCCGGGTTGGGCCGGTCGCGGTGCTGCACTATCGTCAGTACAATCTCCGCGCCCGCCGTCCATGCCAACTGGCGCAGTTCCTCCAGCGAGTCCTCCACCTCCAGTTCGCTGTCCCCGGGCAGCGCAATGCGCACCAGCATCGCCTTCTCCGTCACCGGCGGCCGGGGGATGGCAATCATCTTGGATTCGTCAGAAATGGGCATGAATACAGGTTCCTCGGTTGAATACGCAAGTATACCACAGCCGGGGGGTTGCGTCGGGGAATTGGCGCGCGGTAGAGTATTTCCAGACCTCATAAGGAGCAAGGGAGATGTATTTGTACTGCGAGAAACGGAATCCGCAGATTAGCCTTTTCGTGCAGACGGCGGGAAACGTGTGCTTTGGTGTTTTCGTAATGCTTGTTCCCTTCCTGAAAGTCTTCGCAACGGACTGGCACGGTGGCAGGAGGACTGCCCTGTTCCTCGGATTTCTATCGCCTCCGCTGTGTCTCGCGATCATTTTTAGAATTCTGGGGCGGTATATCCACAAAATCGACCGCATCACCCATGAGGAGATACTCAGCACGGCCACGCACGGTCTTTGGATGCGCGAGCGTTTCTCGCGCATTCCCATTCGGTCCATTGTCAAGGCGTCCTTGGTTGAACTGACTTCAATTCAGGCACACGGCGATGACGAAGTTCGTGGCGTGCGGCTCCGGCTGGACGACGGATCAAGCCGGTTCATCGCTTTCGAGTATCCGGCCAAAGCGCTGGCCGCGATTGAGGAGGCTATGGGAAGGGTCGGCTGAAGGCAGAGGCGCGCAGTTGCGGTGGCCCGCTCTGGACCCAACACGGGCGTTTAGCGCGCTCCGAATGGCGGGCCTGCGGTCATTGCAGCGCTTTGTCAACCGCCCTTCGGATGGTTCCGCCCGCGCCCGGACCGTAGCCTCCGTGGGTGAATACAATGGTTCCCGTGCGGTCAATGAGGACGATCTTGGGAATGCTGGACACCCCGTACAAATCGCCGGCAACGCTTTCCGGGTCCATCAGCACGGGCACTGTGATGTTCTCGCTCTTGAGAAAACTATTCACGCGCTCCGGGGTATCCTGCTGGTTGACCGCGTAGACCACCAAGCCCTTGGGGGCGAATTCCCCGGCGATATCCGCGAGCGCCGGGATGGATTTTCGGCAGGGCGGACACCACACAGCCCAAAAGTCGAGCAGCACCACGTCCTTGCCGATGTGGTTCGCAAGATTCACCTCCCCGCCGTCGAGGGAACTGAGCGAGAACGCCTTCGCTGGCTTGCCTTGGAGCGGGTCGGGCATGTGTAGGTAGCCGCCAAAATAGAGCGCCACCACGACCGCACCCACCAGAAACACCGCCATTTGCCGCCAACGGTCGCGAAAGCTCCCACTGGCCTTGGTTTCGTCCTGCTGTTCTTTGGGAGTTTCCATAGAGTTGACCTTTCATCCTGTCATGCCGGAACGCTTCAAGCTGCCGCTTAATGAACAATCCGCACGGGCAAAAAAGTCTCGCCGGGTCAGCGGTAATCGCTGCGAAGATCAAGCCAGGACAGTTCCTGGGGAGTGAGCGCCACCTCCACGGCGGCGGCAAGCTCCTTGATTTCGCGGGAGTCAAAGGCGGCCACCAGCGGGAAAGCGTTGAGGTGTTGGTTGAGCACGTAGGCCAGCGCCATCTGCGCCGGGCTCAGGCCGCGCTCTTTGCCCAGTTGCTCGGCCCGTTCGAGCCGTTGCAGGTTGGCCTCGCAGCCGTAGCAGTGCATGTGGAGCGATTCCGTGTGCTCTGCCTGGTTGGCGCGGCTGAGCCGGCCGCTGAACCAGCCGCCCGCAAGCGTGGACCAGGAGAAGACGGGCATCATCTCCTGACTGTACCAGTCCTGTTCGGCGGCGTGCGCGCCGGTGATGCTGATGCAGTCGTCCCAGGGCGCCTCCACCATCTCGGCAAGGCTGAAATGGGGACTGGAGAAAGCGAATGGCTCCAGACCACGCGCCCTTGCGTAATCATTGGCCGCGGCCACACGGTCCGCGCGCCAGTTGGACCCGCCATAGGGCCCAATCAGTCCGGCGGCCTTGTGCCGCTGGAGCGATTCCACAATGGGCCCCACCGGCACCGAAGGGTCGTCGCGATGTAGCGCGTACAAGTCGATATGGTCGAACTTGAGCCGCGCCAGCGAGTCATGGATGTCCGCTTCGATGTCGTATGGAGTGACCCGTTTCCGGTCGGCGTTGTGGTGCGCGCCCTTGTCGAGCAGGACGACCTTGTCCCGGATGCCACGCGAGGCAACCCAGCGACCGAACACGCGTTCCGTGTCACCGTTGCCGTAGACATGCGCGTTGTCAAAGGCGTTTACTCCCGCCTCAAAGACGGCGTCGAGCAGGGCATGATTCGCCGCCTCGTCCTCCGGATTGAGCATGATGCAACCCTGCACGATGCGCGATACGGGCTTGGCCAACCCGGGTATGGTTCCGTACTGCATGCTTTGCCTTTCCTATTCCATCGGGTACTTGAGGCCCCACTGGGCGCGCATTTTGTCGAGGGTGTCCATAATCGCAATGGATTCGTCGAGCGGCATGACCTCGCTCTCCAGTTTGCCGGCACGCATGCAGTCCATCACCTCCTGCGCCTGGCAGTTGTAGCCGTTGCCGTCATAGGGCAGCGCAAAGGTCTCCGGCGCGGACTCATTGACCGTGAGTGTGGCCGTCGTGCCGCACCAGAACGGCGAGGGCAGGTGGATCATGCCTTTGGTGCCGACGATGCGCGCCTCCTGCTGCGTCTCGGCCCGGACGGCGCTCGACACCAGCGCCAGCCCGCCGCCGGGGTAGCCCAGAACGGCCGCGTTCATGTCGTCCACCTTCGTCGGGCCGATTTCGGCCATGCTGGCGATGCGGTTGGGCGCGGCGCCGAATACCATGGCCGCGAAGGACACCGCGTACACGCCCACATCGAGCAGACCGCCGCCGCCGAAGGCGGGGTCGAAGAGGCGGCATTCCTCGTCATACTCGGCGCGGAAGCCGAAATCGGCGTAGACCATCTGCGGCGTGCCGATGCGGCCCTCTTTGACCCACCGGCGCGCCTGCACCACGGAGGGCAAAAAGCGCGTCCACATGGCCTCCATGAGGAAGAGCTTTTTCTCGCGGGCCACGGCCACCACCGCCGCCGCCTCGGCGCGGTTGATGGTGAAGGGCTTTTCGCACAGCACCGCCTTGCCGCCGTTCAGCGCCATGATGGCGCAGTCCTTGTGGGATGAATGGGGCGTGGCGACGTAGATCACATCCACCTCGGGATCGGCGCAGAGCGCCTCATAGGAGGCGTGGCGCCGCGGGATGCCATACTTGTCCGCGAAGGCGTCGGCGCTGGCCAGGCTTCGGGAACCCACCGCGACCACCTCGGCGTCGTCAAGCACCTGCAGGCCCGCCACCATCTTGTGGGTGATGTTGCCCGTGGCGAGTATGCCCCAGCGAATCTTGTCGGCCATGTGCGTGTCTCCTTGTTCTGAAAAATGCAGGACAGCCGCCCTCGGCTGTCGGCGTGCAACCATTTCCAGGGAACGACAGGCGAGGGCGCCTGTCCCACATTTTGTGCGCGTAAAAGAATGCCCCGATACATTACCTGCCGGAGGCGCGGTGCGGCAAGTTGCGACAGTTAAAACACAACCATTTTCAGCATCGTCATTGCGAGGAGGACGGAGTCCGACGAAGCAATCTCTTGAATCCGCCGCCTAAGCATAAGGCATAGGCGGGCAAGCGATTGCCGCGTCGGGCCAAAGCCCTCCTGCTAAGAAAGTGTCGGTGCCGCAGGGGGACTGCCACCATTTCCAAGCAGTGGCCCGGAGTATACCATCAAGTCGGTGTGTTGGAAATGGTGGCTGTACCCGGGCTCGCGAAGACCCAGGCGGTAGTGACTCGGGTACAGGCACCCGTTTCCGATACGCGCTGGTACTGCCGCCCTCTGGCCATGGGCGGAAACGGGAGCCAGTCCCCTGGTGGCCTTTCTGCCGCGAAT
>CAIUWO010000290.1 GCA_903902895.1 Candidatus Hydrogenedentota bacterium
GGCGTGACCAGCGAGGACGAGGCCAATTTCTTCGGCTTTCTCGTGTGCGCGTCGAGCGACAACCCCTACGCGCGCTACTCGGCCTACTTCATGGCGCAGCGGCAACTGGTGGGGGAATTGGGCAAGCGCGACCTGGAGCGCGCCAAGGCCATTGCCAAAGAGCGCTGTCCCGGCATCAAGCGCGACGTGGAGGCGATGAACGCCTATTATGCGGCCCACAAGGGCCGCGTGAGCGACATGCAGAGCAAGGTCAATGACCTGTATCTCAAGGCCAACCGCGTCAAGGGCGGCGTGCAGGCCTACGGCCGCAGCGCGCAGTTAATCATGGCCTTCGCGCGCAGCAACAGCGGGTCCTGCGTGGTGCCGCTTCCCTAGGATGGGTGACGCCTTGCGACAATCTACGGAAGACACTCCAACAATACCCCGCTGCGCGGGGCCATGCCCTTCAGTTCAATCGCAGCTTCGTGCGCGCCAAGATCCAGCCCGGTCCAATAATCTTTCACCTGCGTCTTCTTCGGCAGGCTGACTGATATCGTTTGTGGCGCATCGGTCCAGTTGAACACGCAAAGCATGGTCTTGTCCGCGAGCTGCACCCGGCCGATCCGGAAGGAATCGTCGTCGAATCGGGCGGGCACGCCGGTGGGCGGCACCAGCTTGCGCAGCATGACCAGCCGTTCCGGGGTGAGGCGGGGCAGGTCGTCGCCGGAGAGCGTCATGCCGCCGGCCGCGTAAATGGCCGTGGCGTGGAAGGAGAACTCGGCGTCAGTCAGCTTCTTGTCGCCGTACAGCAGCACGCAGTCCGGGTCATTCCACCAGAACCGCCCGTTCTGCCAGTTGCGGTGGAAGGTCTCGCGCGTGGTGCCGGAGAATGCGCCCCAGGAACGGCCCGTGTCACCGGAGGAACGGGCGCCGTGGACCACGCCCAGCGACGGCCAGAGCGGGTGGTTGCAGCCGAGCACAAAACTGTCGCCGGCCCCGCGCAGGACGGCCTCCATGCCGCGCCGGTAGGCCTCCACCCGGGTGGCCTTGGGGTCGTGGAAGCGGCCGCCGTGCATTGCCCCCCAGAAATTGGCGTCCAGTTTGAAGTAGGTGCAGCCCCAGTCCTCGCGCATGGTGCGGAACACCTGTTCGAGATGCTTCTGCGCCTCCGGATGGGTGCCGTCCATGGCGTACCAGGGGCCGTTGCGCCAGCCGCCGAAAGTGACCGTGTCCGAGCGCAGCGGCTTGCCGGAACCGTCCATGATGAACCAGTCGGGATGCTCCTGGAACACCTTGGATTTCTCCTCCGCGATAAACGGCGCGACCCAGATGGCCGGCTCCAGCTTGGCGTCTTGAATCTGCTTCAGCACGTCGCGGATGCCTCCGTGGAAGGCCTTGCCTGTCTCCAGCCAGTCGCCCATGGCGGCCTGGTAGCCGTCGTCAATCTGCACGTAGCGCAGTTCGGGGATATTCTTCGCGATGAACTCAAGATTGCGCCCCACCTGCTTCGCCGAAATCATCGGCCCAAAGCAGTACCACGAGCACCAGCCGGTCGGCACGGGTGCCTTGCAGATGGGCGGGTGGTTTTGCTTGATCAGGTCGCCCAATTCGGCCAACAGCGCCTCGCGGTCCGGACCGGCGCCAAACCAGAAATCCTCCAATATCCATGACTCGCCGGGGGCGAGTTCGAGGTTCTCCGCGTCGATGACCACCTCGATGGATGCGGCGCGCACATAGAACTTGCCGACGAAGCGACGGCACGAAGTGAAGCCCAGCATGGCCACGTTGCCGTTCGCGGGCAACAGGGTGACCATGCCGTAGGCGGTCGTCAGCACATCCGCCGGTTGCGGAATCTTGTAGTGGTTGCGGTCGGTCAGGCCACCGATGTCCACCGGATTGCCCAGCGTGCCGCCGGTCTGGGAGAGCATGGTGAACCCCTCCCCGTAATAGCCCGTGTCCGGCGGATAGCTGTGCGCA
>CAIUWO010000291.1 GCA_903902895.1 Candidatus Hydrogenedentota bacterium
GGCAAGAAGCGCGAAGGCGATGGCAAAACGGTGGCGCTTCAGGAAGGTCATAAACATCAGACTCCGTTGGCCGGGCACATGCCCGGTGTGCGGTATCATACAACGCCCCAGACACCCCGTGGTATTTCAGCCCCGGTTTTGGCGTGGCGTTGCATCGGCGGAAATGGTATGATTCGCTCCGTTTCCGCCGGTGTGCGCCCGGTCGCGGCGCGTGGTTTCGGCGGTCCACGAGGAGGAAAAGCATGAACGTGGCAATTATCGGCTGCGGCGGCATGGGCGCGCTGCACGCGCAAATGGCCGTCAACTGCGGGCACAAAATCGTGCTGTGCGCCGATTCGGTGCGCAAGGCGGCGGTGGCCTTGGCGGAAAAATTCGGCGCCAAGGTCTCCGGTGATCCCCTGGCGGCGGTGGCCGCCAAGGGCGTGGACGTGTGGCTATCGCCACCCCGACCCCCACCCACCTGGCGCTGATCCAGGCGGCCGCGGCGGCGGGCAAAGACATCTTCTGCGAGAAGCCGTTCTGCCTGTGCGTGGCAGACTGCAGGAAGGCGATTGCCGCGGCGAAAAAGGCGAAGGTGAAGCTCTTCGTCGGCCATGTGGTGCGCTATTTCCACGAATTCGAGGCGATGCGGGCGAAGGCGCAGTCGGGCGAAATCGGCACGGCCGGATGGGTCAAGATTTCGCGCGGCGGCATTTACCCCGGCGCGCCCAAAAGCTGGTTCCGCGACTACGCCCAGAGCGGCGGCGTCACTTTGGACTGCATGATCCACGATCTGGACTGGGTCCGTTACGCTTTTGGTGAGCCGGAGCGCATTTTCTGCCAGACGCTGATGCGGACCAAGCCGGTGCAGGTGGACTACTCGCAGGTGACGATGCGCATGAAGAGCGGGCTCATCGCCACGGTCATCGGCACCTGGGCGCAGCCCTCGGGCTTCCGCGTCAAGGCGGAAATCTGCTGCAGCGGAGGCATGATCCAGTACGACAGCAACGACGCGCCGCTGTCCGTGCAGCCGCGCACCGTCGCGGCCGGGCCGAACATGATCGTGCCCATGAGTCCCGTGGAGAAGAGCCCCTACCAGAGCGAGTGGGAGGACTTTACCGCATGGCTCAACGGGACGGGCACACCGCGCGTGATGGCGCAGGACGCAATGGCCGCGGTGGCCATGGCGGAGGCGGCGTTGAAATCGGCCAAAACCGGGCAACCGGTTGCGCTGTGAGGGAGGACACCACCATGTCAACGGTCAAAATCGGCATTATGAGTTTTGCGCACATGCACGCCCACGGCTACGCCACGGGGCTCAAGGCCCTGCCGGGCGTCGAGCTTGCCGCCATCTATGACGACGACGCCAAGCGCGGCAAGGCCATGGCGGCGGCGTTCGGGACGGTCTTTGTGGCCGACCTGAAGGCCTTTCTCGCCCTGGACACGGCCGGCGTGATCATCACCTCGGAAAACGCCAGACACCGCGCGATGGTCGAGGCGGCTGCCGCGGCGGGCAAGTGGATTCTCTGCGAGAAGCCCATCGCCCCCACCGTTGAGGACGCCAAGGCCATTGTGGCCGCGTGCAAAAAGGCGAAGGTCGGGCTTGGCACGGCATTCCCCTGCCGCTACGTCCAGCCGCTGATGGCGGCCAAGGCGCAGCTCGACGCGGGCGCGCTCGGCGAGGTCTACGCCGTCACCTGCACCAACCACGGCCAGTGCCCGGGCGGCTGGTTCTCCGACGACGCGCTCAGCGGCGGCGGCGCCACGATGGACCACACGGTGCACGTGGCCGACCTGCTGCGCTGGATGCTCGGCAAAGAGTTCACCAAGGTTTACTGCGAGTTGGGCAACCAGTTGCACAAGGACACGCTCAAGACCGACGACCTGGGCTGCGTGCACATGGAGATGACCGGCGGCGTGCAGGTTACCCACACCGCCAGTTGGAGCCGGCCAAAGAGTTTCTACACCTGGGGCGACGTGACCATGGACTTCATCGGTGAAAAGGGCGTGCTCACCGTCGATGCGTTCAACCAAAAGCTCACCGTCTTCGACGACAAATTGGGCCGTGGTATCTGGGCGCCCTGGGGTGACAACCCCGACCACGGGCTCGTGGCCGATTTTGTGGCGGCGGTCCGCGAGCGCCGCGACCCGACCATCACCGGCATCGACGGCCTGCGCGCCACCGAAGTGACCGTGGCCGCCTACAGGGCCGCATGCTCGGGGCGCATGGTCAAGGTATAAACGTAGGGTGGGTGAATTTTTGCGAAGCAAAGCGAAACCCACCCTCCTGGCTGAAGAAACAACTCAGGCGGGGGCGCTTATCGGCGCGCCCCCGCCTGGTGCTTTTCTTTGGCGACGTTTCGGTGGGTTCCGTGTTGGGTTACCCACCCGGCTTCACAGACCTTTCCCCCGGCATGGGACTCTGTTGCCGGAGCGGGAACGGTGGGTTGCACTGTGGACTACTGCGGACTTCGCCGTGCTTCACCCGCGCTTACGGCCGGAACGGTTTTAACGCCAGGCTGGATATCTGCCGGTAGTGTTTCAGGTTGGCCGTGCACAAGGTCTCCTGCCGTTCGGCGGCGGTCGCCGCGATCAGCGCATCCATTGGCGCCATATCCACTTTCAGGGCGTACTGCTCCATGTACAAGCGGGCCCGCTGGCCGATTTCCGCGGAAAGCGGAATCGTCTCAAAGTCGAGAAGGAAACGCTGGAGCACCGCCATCTCCCTCTTGTCCCGGGCGCCCTGCAGCAGTTCCATGGCGGAAACGACCGACAGCGCCCTGTTTCCGTCCTGCTCGACGACCGCGGCCGCTTTTTCGTTTCCGCGCA
>CAIUWO010000292.1 GCA_903902895.1 Candidatus Hydrogenedentota bacterium
GTCATCGGCACGCGCAACATGATCCGCGCGCTGCTCATCGCCCTGCTCGAGCCGACCGACACCCTGCGCGCGCTGGAGCAGGAGGGCAACTACACCGCCCGCCTCGCCCTGCTCGAAGAGCTCAAGTCCCTGCCCTGGGGGGCCGTGTGGGACTACTACTGCCTGAAGCAGGGCGTGCCCGTCGGCGGCGGCTGGATGAACGACATCCTCAAGTACGAGGAAGAGGTCCTGTCCAAGCGCTGACCCATCCCGCTGACACACACCCCCGGGACCGCAGGGTCCCGGGGGTGTTTTGCTTGGGGCGCACGAAAAGCGCCCCCCGACCGGGGTCGGGGGGCGGCGATTGCGGACAGCGAAAGGGGCGGATTAGCCTTTGAACGGCTTGCCGGGGGACGGAATGGGACCGACCGGATAGGCCTTGTCGAAGTCGAGGACTTCGGGGACGATGCTCAGGTCGCTGTTGAGCGCCTTGTCCCAGGTGAGTTCCTCGCCGGTGTAGGCGGCCATGCGGCCCATGATGGCCGTCATGGTGCTTTCGGCGGTACGGAACAGTTCATTGGCATAGGGCGCCTCGCCGCGGATGGCCGCGAACAGGTCGATGTGCTCCTGTTCGTAGGGGTCGATGCCCCCTTTGCCAAGGTTGTGGCAGTTGCTCTTACCCTTTGTGCCAACCACGTGCTCGGAAACGTCATTGGCGCAGTCGTTCAGGTGGCGCGACATGCTCAGGACGTGCACGTCATTGTCGTAGACGTAATCGCAGGTGAAATTGTCCCAAATATCGCCGAAACGCTCTTCAGCGGGCTTCCAGCAGCGGCCGCCGGATGCGGTGACCCTCTTCGGTGGGCCGCCCAACACCCAGTTGATGACGTCGAGGTTATGCACATGCTGCTCGACGATGTTGTCGCCGCAGGTCCAGCACTGGTTGTACCAGTTGCGCAGGCGGTATTCGAGATCGGACCAGCCTTCCTTGCGCAGGTGGCTGAAGGGCAGGCCGCCGTTCCAGTAGGCGCGTCCGGCGACGATCTCGCCGATCTTGCCGTCCTGAAGCTGCTTGACGGTTTCAATGTAGGGCTTCTGGTGGCGGCGCTGCAGGCCGGTGACGATGCACAGCTTGTTTTCTTCGGCCTTCTTGGCGGCCGCGAGCACGCGGCGGATGCCGACGGGATCGACGGCGACGGGCTTTTCGGTGAACAGGTGCGTGCCGGCGTTGATGACGGCCTCAACGTGCATCGGGCGGGCGTAGGGCGGCGTGGCGTGGAGGACCACGTCGACATCGGTTTTGAGCAGCTTCTCGTAGGCGTCGAGGCCCACAAACTGCATCTCGGGCTTCACGTCCACCTTGCCCCAAATCTTGTCGCCGGCCTTTTCCAGGTTCTTCAGGCACGCGTCCAGTTTGTCCTGGAATACGTCGGCCATGGCCACCAGCTTGACGTTGTCCACACCGGTGAGGCAGTTGACCGCCGCGCCCGTGCCGCGGCCGCCGCAGCCGATAAGCCCAATCTTGAGGGTGTCCGTGTTGCTCGCCGCCACGCCGGCCCTCGCCGAAATCACGGCGAACCCGGCCAGCGCCGACGCCTTGGCAAAGTCCCTGCGGCTAACCTTTCCGCGCTCTTCCATGTCCCAATACCTCCTGACCGTTGTTGTGTGAAGCTGTTCAAAGTGTCGCAAGCGGCCGACGGCCGCAAAAAAGTCCCATCAGAATAACAGAAACGCCGGGCAAATTCAGTGTCCGCGAACGGGCCGGTTCAGGGGCGCGTCAGCGCCTCGACCAGGGCCTTCTTGAAACCGGCCTCGTCTTTCCAGCCCAGCGCGCAGTGCACCGGCCGGCCGTTCGGGTCTTCCAGCGTCATCCCTTTGTCCTCCACCCGCAGTTTGACCGTCTCCATCGTCAGAAAATCGGTTGACCGGGTCATGTACATCGCCTGGGTGTCAAAGAGAATACTGCTAGAATCCTTGGGGTTTTGATCCCGGTTCTTCCACTGGTCGTAGTTTTCGACCACGATCCGGGCGCGTTTGGTTTCAGACTTTATCACGCGGGCGTAATCTTCCCCGTCGATCCGCAGGTTGCCGCAGGTGTCCAGCGGCGCGATGGTGATGTCCCAGGGCGCGGCAAAGACGGCCTGCGCCGCCGGAATATCGCACACCACGTTCCATTCCGGGTCGGGCGACGGCTTTCCCGCGTAGCCGATGCGCACACTGCCGAACATCAGCACCAGCCGCGCCTTGGCGGCGATGGACGGGTCGCGCCGGAGCGCCTCGGCCAGGTTGGTCAGCGGGCCGATGGCGCACAGCGTTATCGGTTCCTTGGCAGCCTTGATCGTGTCGATCAGCGCCTGCACCCCGTCCTGGTGCACCGTGCCCTTGTACTGGTCGAGCGTGTAGCCGTCGAGCCATTTCTCCTGGTTGATGGGCGAGTCCTTGGTCTTCTTGCCAATGCCCAGGGGAATGTCGGTGCGCCCGGCGCGCTCCAGGATTTTCGCCGCCAGCCGCGCCTTGAGCGGCGTGTTGTGCGCCGCGACCGTGATCAGCTTGAGGTCGATGTCGGGCGAGCCCAGCGCCTGACACAGCGCCCAGGTGTCGTCGATGTCGTCGCCGATGTCCGTGTCGAGTATCACGGGGATTGCCCCTTGGGCGGCGCTCAGGCAGAAAAGGCTCAGCGGAATCATCCAGGTCATGGTGTCAGGCTCCTGTGTTGCGGCGGCGGTGCGATACACATATTCACGGGCAACCCCAATTCTCGCAATTACCAACGGTTGAATCAAGGGCGGGAAAGTCTTACGCTTCTAAACATGGAATGCGGGCGCGCGTGTCCAAGAAGACAATACCCACGCCGGGCGAACTGGGCCGCGACGCCATCGCGCTGTGCGAGGCGATCGTGAAGTCCGGCGAAACGGGGAAGTTTGTGAAGGTGAAGAGGTTTTGAGAAGATTCACCACAGAGGCACGAGGGACACGAAGAAAGGCGTTTTGACAGGGATGGAGGGGATGAAAGGGATGGGGAATGCCGACAGACTCCAGAGCGCCGAATGCGCGGCACACTATGGATAGGAAATGAAGCAATGAAAATCGGTGTGAGTTCTTACAGTTTCAGCCAGTTGGTGGAATCGGGCGCGATGCAGCCGCTGGACGTTGTTGCGAAGGCGAAGGAAATCGGCTTTGAGGTGATCGAGTTCGCCGGGCTGACGCCGCCGGAGGGCATGTCGGCGCTGGACTTCGCACCGGGGGTGCGCGAGGCCTGCCCAACGGCCGGGCTGCCCATCGTCAATTACACCATCCCCGCCGACCTGCTTTGCGGCA
>CAIUWO010000293.1 GCA_903902895.1 Candidatus Hydrogenedentota bacterium
AAGCACTACAAGGCCAAGGACCCGACTGAGCTGGCTGTGGCCCACGGCAACACGGACATCTTGCGCGCATGGGTGGAGGTCGGGATTGAAATCGCCGAATCCCGCCTTGCCGTCAGGCGCACACCGCCGACGAGCAGCGCCATGCACATTATCGACAAGACCCCAGCTCCGCCACCGCCGGAGACGCTGCCCGCTGCACCGGCGCGCAACGCACAGGAACAACCGACGCGCGCGATTTCCGTCGAGGCCGGACCGTCGCTCGATATGCGCGTCACTGTCGTCAACAGCCCCGGTGGGCTGGACGCGGCCCTGGCCCGCGTCGCAGCTTTCGACGGCATAATCGGCCTTGACACTGAGACAACACCGCTGCCTCAGTTTCAAGGGGATGACAGGGCGGCGCTTGATCCGTTCAGGTCCCGCGTCCGCACGCTCCAAGTCAGCACCGGCAACGAGGTGTTCGTGTTCGACCTGAATCGCATTGACATCCGTACGCTGACTTGTCTGGCGGCGCGGCGCTGGTGCGGGCATAACTCGGTCTTCGACGTGAAAATGTTAACGCACGCCGGGCTCGAATGCCCGCCGCCGGACTGCACGATGTTGCTCGCGAACGCCATCGACAACGACACGTTTAGTCTGCGGGCACTGGCAGCCAAGCACCTTGAACTTGTACTGGACAAGAGCGTGCGGACCGAGGATTGGTCGGGTGACCTGTCGCGCGAGCAGATCCAGTACGCCGCGCGCGATGCATGGGCAACTTTCCGGCTGCACCGGCGCCTTGCCGACCAGGCGGAGCAGCGCGGGCGGATGCGGCTGTACGGCCTGCTCAAGGGCGTGCAGGCCGTCGTGGCGCGCATGGAGCTGTGCGGTATCAAGCTCGATCTGGACGCCCATGCCTGCCTCGTTGATGACTGGCGGGCTGATCTGGATGTTGCGATGGCCGACGTGCACGCCGCCTTCGGCGACAAGTTCAATCCGAACAGCAGCAAGCAGGTGGGCGATCTGCTGCGCGAACATCTGGACCCCGACACGCTCGCGGCGTGGCCCCTGACAGAGTCGGGCGCGCTCTCGACGACGGCGGGCGATCTCGCCATCGTCGCGGACCACCCGGCGCTGGCGCGCGTCGCCGCGGCGCGCAGCCTGTCGCACATGCTGTCGGGCTTTGGGGAGAAGCTGGCTGCCCTGGTCAATCCGGTCACCGGCCGGGCGCACCCGCACATGATGATCGCCGCGCAATCCACCGGGCGATTCTCCTGCACGAATCCGAACATGCACGGCGTCCCCCGTGACAAGCGCGTGAGGTCGCTCTTCATAACGGAACCGGGACGGGCCATCGTCGCGGCGGACTTTGGTATGGTCCAACTGCGCATCGCCGCGCTTATCAGCCGCGATGCGCGTCTTGTGTCTGCGACGGAACGCGGGGAGGATCTCCACCAGCTCACTGCCTCACTACTCATGGGCAAGCGCCCGGAGGATGTGACCAAAGAAGAGCGGTCCCTGGTAAAACCCGTGAATTTTGGGCTTTTGTTCTGCATGGGGAGTTGTACACTATTTCACTATGCTAGAACACAGTACCATGTGAATATGTCGATTGGCGACGCGGCGCGTTTTCGCGAGGGTTACTTCGAGGCATACCCAGGCATCCGGGCGTGGCACAGGCAGGTCCGCGACCAACTGGCCGAGGGCGGAAAAGTGCAAACGCCTTGCGGACGTTGGAGTCGATTTCCCAAGGAGGGCGACCCGTCGCTGCCTGGTGCCGCCGCACATGTTATTCAGGGCGCAGAGGCAGAGGTGATGCAGGCTACCCTGGGCCGCCTGCTGGATGCCCTGCGCGGTCTGGACGCGGTCCCAGTCGCGTGCATACATGACGAAGTAATCTTGGACGTGGCCGAAGCCGACGTGCCTGCTGCGGAGGTCGCCGTCCGCGAAGCGATGGAGTGCGGCATGCGCGACGTGTTTCCCAAGGCGCCGCTGATCAAACTGGTGGAGGCCAAGCACGGAGCGAACTGGGGCGCGGCCAAATAATAGCTTCCCTTCCGTACCCGTCGCCGGCACACCCTCCATGGAACCCGGCGGCGGGGACTTCTTTTTCCGCCTGCCATGCAAAAGTTGCTTTGGTTGGTTTCGTGGGTTTGTTTCGCATCAGGCCATTTCTGCCGCCTGGAGGCCGCACCCCGCCCTGAACAGAGGGGGTCGAGCGATGGGACGGGTGTATCGCCGCCGCGTAGGTCAGTCCGTTCCGCCGCGCAACGGCTACCGCACCCGGAAATCCCTCCGTCGGTGACTTTCTTGACCTCGGGCAGAATGGGCGTGGGTGCCACAAGCGGGCTTTGACGCTGTCTCCAGACCCGCGTCTGAGTGGCATATCGGCCTGCGCAGAGCCACGGGGAGAGTTGCATCCCGCGAGGCCCAAAGAGGGCGGCCAGAGGGCCCGCCAGCGCACGACTGTCTCTGCGGCAGACCACGGGCATGGCGGGAAGGGTGTGCACACCCTGGGTGCACCGGGGGGCACTTCTTGCGCGGCCAGGGCGGAGCCTTCTGTGCATGTGCCAGGGCATGAGCGCCGGGTGCATGCGTGTGTAATATGTAATGGGCGACGTGGGTGCCGCCAGGTCGCCCGCCGCGTGCCCGATGGAGAGGCGGCTTTGTGTCTCGGCAGTGCTTGCGTTTCACGGCGGGGCAGCAACCACCTCACCCATCCCAGCCATTCACGGAGGCCGTGCATTGACTGATGCACCCCCGCGGCATCACACGCCCATCCCGCCAAACACTGGGGTGTCTGCGGTGTCCGGGCTGCTCTTCGGTGCATGAGCATAGCTGGAATGCCGGCCATCTTGCCCAGACCCAGCCCCTACCGCTACACTGGAGGTCACGCGGGAGAAACAACCATGCCGATGCCGGAAAAGATTGCCCAACTGGCCGAGCGGTTCAAGCAGAATGAGGCCGTCTACCGGTCGGGCCAGTACAATGAACCGCTGGTGCGCAAGGATTTCATTGACCCCATGTTCGCCTGTCTCGGCTGGGACATGGACAACCGGCAGGACTATGCGCAGGCCTACCGCGATGTGATTCATGAGGACGCCATCGACATTGACGGGTCCAAACGCGCGCCCGACTACTGTTTTCGCGTCGGCGGCGTGCGCAAGTTCTTTCTCGAAGCCAAGAAACCTTCGGTCAACGTCCGCGATGATGTCGGGCCCGCCTACCAATTGCGGCGTTACGCATGGTCGGCCAAGCTGCCCCTGAGCATCTTGACCGACTTCGAGGAGTTCGCCGTCTACGACTGCCGCACCAAGCCGTCCCCCACCGACAAGGCCGCCGCGGGCCGCATCCTGTACCTCAAGTACACCGACTATGAAAAGCACTGGGACGATCTGGCCGGGCGCTTCTCCAAGGACGCCATCCTCAAGGGCGCCTTTGACAAGTACGCCGAATCCACCACGGGCAAGCGCGGCACCGCCACCGTGGACGCCGCCTTTCTCGCCGAGATTGAGGCATGGCGCGACGCGCTGGCGCGCAACATCGCCCTGCGCAACCCCGGCATCGACCAGCGCGGTCTCAACGACAGCGTGCAGCGCACCATAGACCGCATCATCTTCCTGCGTCTGTGCGAGGATCGCGGTATCGAGGAATACGGACGGCTCAAGGTGCTGTCCGCCAAGAGGGACGTCTACGAAGAGTTGAAGGTGGCGTTCCAGCAGGCCGACGACCGCTACAATTCCGGCCTCTTCCATTTCCACGCCGAGAAGGGCCGCGCCGACTATGACGGCGTCTCGCTCGGCCTCAGCATCGACGACAAAGTGCTCAAGCCCATCCTGGGCGGACTCTACTACCCCGACAGCCCCTACGAGTTCTCCGTGCTGCCCGCGGACATCCTCGGCCAAGTCTACGAGCAGTTCCTCGGCAAGGTTATCCGGCTCACCGCCGGACACCAGGCCAAGGTCGAGGAAAAGCCCGAAGTGCGCAAGGCGGGCGGCGTCTACTACACGCCCACCTACATCGTCGACTACATCGTCCAGAACACCGTCGGCAAACTGCTGGAGGGCGAGACGCCCGCCGACATCGACGGGTCCAAGCCCGGTGCCGCGCCCCTGCGCGTGCTCGACCCCGCCTGCGGCTCCGGCTCCTTCCTCATCGTCGCCTACCAGTTCCTGCTCGACTGGCA
>CAIUWO010000294.1 GCA_903902895.1 Candidatus Hydrogenedentota bacterium
CTGGAAGCGGACCGCACGGAATTGACCAACCTCGCCCAGGCCCAGCCGGACCGGGCGAAGGGCATGCTGGACAAGTGGAATGCCTGGGCGAAGGAGGTCGGCGTGAAGAAGGTGATGGAAAGCGGCGGGAAGCAGAAGGCGGAGTAGGAAGCGGTATTTTGACTTGGACGAACAGAATGGGCAGGATGGCGCGGAAGGCTCCCGGGTCTTTCATCCCGCGCATCCCGCTTGGCCTCCTTACTCCTTCACGAAACAGAGGTATTTATCATGACACCACGAAGGGCTATCCTGCATAAATGGGCGCTGTCCGCCACGCTGGCCGCCCTGCTGCTGACTTTCGCCCTGTCGGCCGTCGCAGAAAACACGGCCGCCACACCGGTGTCCCGGGAGGACAGCCCGCGGTGGACCAAGCGCCACCAGTCCATGGCGGACCGCTTGAAGGAGGGGCACGCCGGCGTGCTCTGGATTGGCGACTCCATCGTCGAACGGTGGGAAGGGCCGGGCAGGCCGCTGTGGAACAGATACTACAGGCACCGCGACGCGGTGAACCTGGGCATCAGCGGGGACCGGACGGAGCACGTGCTCTGGCGTCTGGACCACTGCAACCTCGAATGCGTCTCGCCCAAGCTGGCGATTGTTATGATTGGCCAGAACAACGGTCCGGACAACACGGCCGAGGAAATCGCCGCAGGGAACGCGGCCATCGTGTCGCTGCTGCGCCAGAAACAGCCGGACATGAAAATCCTGCTGCTGGGGATTACCTTCCGGGGCGAGAAGCCCAACGACGAACAGGTCAAACTGGCGAAAACCAATGACATCCTCGCCAAGATGGACGACGGGCAGCACGTCTTCTACATGAACATCAACCATGTGTTTCTGAGCCCGGACGGCATGATCCCCAAAACGCTCATGCCGGATTGTGAACACCCGAACAGGGAAGGCTGCCGGGTCTGGGCGGAAGCCATCGAGCCAAAGGTGGCGGAGTTGCTGGGGGAAAAGCCGATCAAGCCCGAAAGCGACGCGCCAAAGTGGCGTCCTTCCTGTCCTCCCCGGCGGCGATAACTCCCGTTGCGGCGGGGAGTGCCGCCATCCTTGTCAGCCGGTGCCGAAGTCGCTTCACCGTCGTTTCGACTGGGGGGGAAAGGCCCCCTCCAAAAATGGTATACTAATAGTTCTGTCTTTTATCGGCGCGGGCGGGGCTTTCTTCGGCTGGAGGCCGCGATACGCGCAACAGTCAGGGGTCCCTGTCATGTGGAGTTTCAAGAAGTATTCCGTCTCCCGCTCGCTCGTCTTTCGGGTGCTGCCCCTGGTGTGCCTGGTGATTGTCCTGAAGGTTGCGGCGCACTATCTCGGAATGGAAGTCCTGTCGCTGAGCCCATTGTTCTCGGGCATCCTCGCGGCCAACGTGTTTCTTATGGGGTTCCTGATTGCGGGCGTGCTTGCAGATTACAAGGAAAGCGAAAAACTGCCGGGCGAACTGGCGGTGAGCATCCAGGCGATCCGAGACGAGGCGCACGGGATTCTCAAGGCCAAGCGGGCCGAAGTGGCCCGGGACTGTCTCGTCTACACCGGCACGCTTGCCGAGGCGGTCCTTGACTGGTTCCAGAAAAAGCGGAACACCCGGGAGGTGTTTGATCTGATTCGCGGACTCAATGACCAGTTCACGGCCCTTGAGCAGGTAACGGCGCCCCAGTTCATCGCACGCCTCAAGCAGGAACAGACCAGCCTGCGCCGGATGATTGTCCGCTGCCACACGATCCGCGAGACGAATTTCGTCAATTCCGGCTATATCATTGCCGAACTCACAACCGTCCTGCTCTGCCTGGGGCTGATCCTCACCGATTTCCCCCTCTTTCACGAATCGATGTTCTTTGTCTTCGTGATCAGTTTCTTTCTGATCTATCTGCTTGCGCTCATTCGCAGCCTCGACAACCCGTTCGGCTATTACGAGCGCGGCTCGCTGGAAAACGTGCAGCTCAAGCCGCTCGAGGAACTGGTCGGGGAAACACGCGCAGAGCGGGTCTAGGGACGGGTCCGGCAGGAGACCCAATCAACCACTGGGATTGGATACATGGCTGAAAACTGGGATGTCACACAACTGAAGGGCCTCACGGAACGGGAAGCCCTAGAGCGCCTGCGCACCGAGGGCTACAACGAGCTTCCGGCGGCGAAGAAGAGCGGGTTTCTCGGGGTATTGCTTGGCGTGGTGCGGGAGCCGATGTTCCTGCTGCTGATCGCCTGCGGCCTGATCTATCTTTTCCTGGGCGAGACGACCGACGCGATTATGCTGCTGGGCTTCGTCTTCGTCATCATCGGGATCACCTTTTACCAGGAGCGCAAGACGGAGCGCGCGCTGGAGGCGCTGCGCGACCTGTCCAGCCCGCGCGCCCTGGTCGTCCGGGACGGCGCGGAAAAGCGCATCGTCGGCCGCGACGTGGCCCGCGGCGATCTGCTGGTGCTGGCCGAGGGCGACCGCGTGCCGGCCGACGCCACGCTGCTGCAAAGCAGTTACATGACGGTGGACGAGTCGCTGCTCACGGGAGAATCCGTGCCCGTGCGCAAGACCGCCGCGGCGGAGACCGCCGCGATGGGCCGTCCCGGCGGCGACGGGCTGCCCTTCCTGTTTTCCGGCACGCTGGTGGTCAAGGGCCGGGGCATGGCCCGCGTGCTGGCGACCGGAGCGCACACCGAGATGGGCAAAATCGGAAAGGCCCTCCAGTCGATTGAGGTGGAAGCGACGCCGCTGAGCCGCCAAACCGGGCGGCTTGTGCGCAATTTTGCCATCACCGGGTTCTTTCTGTGCGTGCTGGTTGTGGTGGTGTACGGGCTGACCCGCGGCAACTGGATGGCCGGAATTCTATCCGGCATCACGCTGGCCATGGCCATGATCCCCGAAGAGTTTCCCGTGGTGCTGTCGATCTTCATGGCGCTGGGCGCGTGGCGCATTGCGCAGAAAAACGTGCTGACCCGCCGTGTGCCCGCCATCGAGACCCTGGGCGCCGCCCAGGTGCTGTGCGTGGACAAAACCGGCACCCTGACCCAGAACCGCATGACCGTGACGATGCTCGTGGCCGGCGGTCAAACCTACGACACGGTTCGCGACGCGGCCGTGCCGCTGCCCGAGAACTTCCATGAACTCATGGAGTTCAGCATTCTGGCCAGCCATGTCAACCCCTTTGACCCCATGGAAAAGGCGTTCCGGCTGTTTGGCGACGAGCAGTTGCGCGACACCGAGCACCTGCACCAGGACTGGGACCTTGAGCGGGAGTTTGCCCTGTCCGAGCACCTGCTGGCCATGTCCAATGTGTGGCGCTCGACGGAGACCAAGAAACATGTGATCGCCGCCAAGGGCGCGCCCGAGGCCATCGCGGACCTGTGCCATTTCTCCCCGTCCCGCCGGGAGGAACTGGCCGCGCAGGTGGACCTGCTGGCACGGGAGGGGCTGCGCGTGCTGGGCGTGGCCAAGTCGCACCTGGACAAAAGCAGCATTCCCGAGGACCAGCACGACTTTGACTTTGAGTTTCTGGGCCTGGTGGGACTTTCCGATCCGATACGGCCCACGGTCCCCGCCGCCATCCGGGAATGTTACACGGCGGGCATTCGCGTGATCATGATTACCGGCGACTATCCGGCCACGGCGCAAAACATTGCCCGGCAAATCGGCCTGACCCCCAACGACGCGTTTGTCACGGGCCCCGAGTTGGAGACGCTGAGCGACATCGAACTGGCCGAGCGCGCCAGGACGGTGAACATATTCGCGCGGGTCGTGCCGGAACAGAAACTGCGCATCCTCATGGCGGTCAAGTCGCTCGGCTCCATCGCCGCCATGACGGGAGACGGCGTGAACGACGCGCCCGCGCTCAAGGCGGCCGACATCGGCATCGCCATGGGCGGCACGGGCACCGACGTGGCCCGCGAGGCGGCCGCGCTGGTGCTGCTGGACGACGACTTTTCCAGCATCGTGCACGCGGTGCGGCTGGGACGGCGCATATTCGACAACCTGAAAAAGGCCATCGCCTTCATTCTGGCGGTCCATGTGCCCATCGCCGGGCTGTCCCTGATACCCATACTGCTCAAGTGGCCCGTGGTGCTGCTGCCGGTGCACGTGGTCTTCCTGGAAATGATCATCGACCCGGCCTGCTCAGTGGTGTTTGAAGTGGAACCGGAGGAGCCCGGCACCATGAACCGGCCGCCGCGCGACCGCGATGAGCCCCTGCTGAGCCGGCGCCGGCTCCTGCTGAGCCTGACACAGGGGCTGGGCGTTCTGGTCGCGGTGCTTGCCGTGTTCGTCATATCGCGGCGCAGCGGGGCCGACGAGAACACGGCGCGCACACTCACCTTCGCCACGCTGATTGTGGCGAACATCGGGCTCATCATGGTCAACCGGTCCTGGAACCGGTCGCTGTTCGCGACGCTGCGCACCTACAACAGCGCCGTGTGGTGGGTGGTCGGCGGTGCCCTGGCCTTCCTTGGGCTGGTGGTCTACACGCCGGGCCTGCAGGATGTGTTCCACTTCTCCGCGCTGAGCCCCGTGGACCTTGTCATCGCCCTGGCCGCGGGAATATCAAGCATTTTGTGGTTTGAGCTGATGAAACTGCTGGGGCGCGCCTTCTAGCCACTGGGAGCGCCGGCGTCCCGCCGGCTTCTTTGGCAGTTTCCCCTAGTTGCGCAGTTGCACTGCGCAATGCCGGTGCCCGTGAAGTTGCACTTCACGGACCCCGGCAAAGGCATCCGCCTGAATCAGGAAAACGGCTCGTTCTCGTAGATGTCGCCCAGCGCCCCCATGACGTCGGCGACGGTGATGTCATTGTCCTCAGCCGCAGCGTCCACCTCGGTGGACTCGCCCTTTGTGTTGGTCAGTCTCATGGTGCAGGCCCTCAACTCAAAGGTCTCGCCGTCCTTGTTTACGGCGAACTGGAACAGCGCCTCCGCCTTCCTGCAACCCTGCGCTTTCCACTGCTTGCCGATGGGATGGCTGTCCAGGTCCACTTCGCCGATGGCGTTGACGAAGTCCATGCCGTTGTCCGTGGTGCCCTGTTCCCAGCGGGTGTTGCGGAAGTACTTGTAGTTGTCAAAGGCCTCGCCCACGGTCAGGCTCTTGTTGAACTCCAGGATGCCGCCCTGGACCATGCCGATATTGCCGCCGACGCCCAGATTGGCGAGGAACACCAGAAACCCCATGGTCCCGAAGATGATCGCCTTGGTGCGGACGGGGTGCGGCGGCGCCACCGGATGCTCCGCCGCCCGCGCCAGCAGCACCTTCCGGTTGCTATAGTAGGTCCACGCCGGGACCAGCAACAGGGAAAGCGCCGCCCACGCGCCCGCCGAGCGATTGTTCGATTCCACCTCACCGGAGACTTTGCCGATCTTGTGCTTTGCCGCGTCCCAATAGACGCCCCCCGCCAGACCTCCGAGTATGATAATGAGCAAATGCATGGTTGTTTCTCCTTTTGTTTTGTCCGCAGTGTTTCGGCGTCAGCACGCGATGCCGGTTTTGTCGCGTTGAGCGTCTTCGAATTTCGCCCCATCCGTCTTGGCGTCTTCCAGCGTAGCGCCGAGGAGATTCGCACCCGTGAAGTTGGCGTTGGTCAGTTCCGCGCCGCGCAGATTCGCGTCAATCAGACAGGCGTCTGAAAAATCCGCCCCCTTCAGGTCCGTCTCGGCCAGGTTTGCGTCCATGAGGCAGGCCCCCCGGAACACAAGTCCCGCAAGGTTCTGGCCGTGAAGGTTCACCCCCATGAGATTTGCCTCCGTAAGATTGGCGTTGGTGAAGTCAACGCCGCGCAGGACGGCCTCACCGAACACAGCCCCGGTCAGTTTGGCATCGCGCAGACTGGCGTTGGTCAGGTTTGCCTCATCGAAATTGGCGCCGGTGGCATCCGCGCCCGTGATGGTCGCGTTGCGCAAATCTGCCTGGAAAAAGCGGGTCCCGACGAGACTGGCGTCCGTCAGGTCGGCCCCGCGGAGATTGGCGCCGTAAAGAGCGGCGCCGAGCGTGCACAGAGGCTTGGCACCCCTGGACGAGCGCCGGTTTCGCTCCGCCGCGGTAGGGTCTGCACCGAGATTGATCCCCCTCAGGTCGGCGTTCTGCAAATTCACCTCGTTGAGTTTGGGTTCAATGCCGGGGTTTTCGTCCCGCCATGCGTTCCACGCGCCCACCCCCTGCTTCAGAATCATTAGGTGCTCCATGATCTACCCGTCCTTTCGTTGTTCGTGGCAACTTCTGCTACACTGTTTTCCGGTGTTGGGTGCGGCCCGCGGGAGCCGCCCCGCCTCTTTTCAAATGACCGAAGAACCAAGTCGCTTGTGTAATGTACGTGCAACCCGTTCCGTAGCGCGGAACGCCGGGGCGGTACAGTGGGGAACATGATGCCGAACAAGAAAGACCCCTATGCGAGTTCCGCCCAGAAGGTGCTGGGACTCTACGGCCTGCTCCTGTTTACCGGACGGAAGTACTCGCTGCCCCAACTGGCCGAAATGTTCCAGTGCTCCAAGCAGACCGTGCTGCGCATGATCGAGCAGATAGAGCGGACCCACCGCATACAGGTGGACGGGTGGATGGAAGACGGACGGAAATGGTACCGCGCGCGCACCCCGCGCCAGCGGCCCAACGTGACGCTCAACGCCGAGGCGATTCAGCACCTGATGCTGTGCCGCGACATGGTGTGGCATCTGCTGCCCGAAGCGCTGCGGGACGACATCTCCGAAACCATCGAGAAGACCGCCGTGCTCCTGCCCGAATACGAGGAGCGCGAGGACGCGCTCACCACCTTCGCCCGCTCACAGCCCAAGGGCACGGTGGACTACTCGAAATCGCAGCAGCTCATCACCGCGCTGCTCCGCGCCATGCGCGAGCGCCGCATATGCGAAATCACCTACCACTCCCCGGAGAACTCCAAACCCAAAACCCTGACGGTCGCCCCGTACCGCTTCATCGCCTTCCGCGAGGGGCTCTACGCCAAATGCCGCATGGAAAAGGCGCTCGCCGAGCCGGACAAGTTTTTCGACCCCACGCTGGCCATCCACCGCATGACCGAACTGACCCCCACCGACCGCCGCTTCAAGCCCATCACGGACACAGGCGAAGCAACAGAAGGCACCTTCGGCCTCGGCACTGAGAAGCCCTTCCGCGTAGTTGTCGATATCATCCCCAACGCCGCAATGTACGTCCGCGAGCGCGTCTGGAGCAAAGACCAGATCATCACTCCGCATGAAGACGGCAGCCTAACCCTCGAATTCACCGCCACCAGCAAACAGGAAGTGCTCGCCTGGATGCTCAGCTTCGGTGGCGAAGCCACACTGCGAGAGCCGAAGGAACTGAGAAAAGACATTATGGTTCGCCTGCAGAACATGGCGAAAGAACATTCTTGGGAAACATCGCCTTAAGATTCAGGCGGGTACGGTTCATCCTTGCGTTGCAAACTCTTGCGCAATTCTTTCTAAGAGATGATCGAGGTCGTTTCTAATCTCGACCGCAACAGCCACCTTGTCATTGGAAGCCGCGATTTCGGTTTCCTCTTTCAATCGCGCCGCATTGATATCTGCTTCCACGCGGTCATGCAGCTCCTTCTCCACTTCTCGTAGCTGCGCTTCAAACTGGTGCTCGAGGCCGTCCGCCATCTTCACAAAATCACCCACAACAGTCGTGCGCCCCTCTGACAGTTTTCGTTCGTTCTTCGCCTCCTCGTATGCGTTGGCCACTTCCATGACAACCGTGACGATGCTGAGGATAGGTCCAAGGACTTTCGCAACGTTTCCTATCGTCTTGGCCAGATTCACCGCCTGCCAAGGCTTGAAAGAATATCCAATGAGTTTCCCAGTAGACAGGATGCCCGTGTGCAAGACACTTCCCGATGCACCACTGGCGGACAGAAGTCCCTGTGCGGCTTTGCTTCCTTGGGCCAATTTGCCAACCTCAAGACCAACCTTTGAACCAATGTTTCCAAGTGATTTCACCTGAGAATTGAGGCGGTTGGCTCCGTCTTTGACCTGCACGCCACCCACGGAAACTTTACCCGCATCAAGCCGTGCACAAAACTGAAGCATTAGATCGCTGCTAAGAACATCCTTGACAGCCTCTTGAAGAGAACTCTGAGCTTGTTGCACAGCGGTCTCCAATTGTCCACAGGCAGACTCAATGAGCCGGCTTATTTCGGCTTCAGCCGCCATGGACTCGGATTCGAGTTGGTCGGGGGTTCCTGTTAATTGCGAAAGCTTGATGCCGATGCCAGTCACTTGGGCGGAAAGTTCTGCCGAGATGCCCCGGACCTTGTTGCGCAATCGGTCGCGTTCCCGGTCCACCGACTTCGAGAGACGGTTCAGCAGTTCCAGGTATGCGTTGTCCACCTGAGTGGAGCGGGACAGCACAGAAGACGCGTCACGAAGATGACCAATTGCGATCCGGATTGGAGTATCCAGCTTCGCCAGCGTGCCTTTGGCCTTCACAAAAGAGTTGAGCGCCCCGACAAAGGTTTCAAACCGACTGCCGTCTTGAAGTTCTCCGTCCTTCCCATCAATGCCATCCATGTAATCGCGAGCGTCAATGAAACACAGCGGAAAGGCCTCCAGGGAATGTCCCGGCAACGCCGCCGCCAGGCTCTTCGTA
>CAIUWO010000295.1 GCA_903902895.1 Candidatus Hydrogenedentota bacterium
ACTGCAAGCCACTGTTGCGGTGCCCAAGCCCAGGCCACGGCGAGACGCCGCAGAAAGTAGACGCGGCTTCCAGCCGCGTTCCGTGGGGTGAGATGAAAATAAAAGGTTACAGGAAGCCGTGAACGTGCGATAATGTCCAGATGATGGCAGATGGCGTACGACTGCCCAAACCGTTCCACGCCGGGCAAGGACGAAAAGGAATACATACTTTGAAGAATCGTGGCTTTACCCTTATCGAACTGCTCGTGGTTATCGCGATCATCGGCATTCTGGCGGCCATCCTGCTGCCGGCCCTTGCCCGCGCCCGCGAGGCCGCGCGGCGCTCCTCCTGCCAGAACAATCTGAAGCAGTGGGGCCTGGTGATGAAGATGTACTCAAACGAGGCCCGCGGCAGCTTTCCGCCGATCCAGGCGGGCAGCTACCCGGCGATCGCCGGCGACCCGGACGCGATAGCGGGTTTCCATGGCGCCTTCGATGTCGGCCCGAACGTGTTTGCCATGTATCCAGAATATCTGACCGACCCGATGCTCATGTTCTGCCCGTCCAAGGCGGGGCTCGCCGAAGCGGTTCTTCTTGCCAGGAATGAATTCACCAAGGAGTGGTGCATGGGCAATGCGGCACGGGGCGCCAACAAGTGCGGCCGGGCCGTGGACAACAGTTACGGCTACCTCGGCTGGGTTATTGACCGGGCGACCACCAGCAACAGCGAACCCTTCGCGGCTGCCAGTGCGATCCCGCTGCTGGCCGGTGTGGAGTTTTCGCTGCCCGCCACCCAGCCGCCCAACCCGGCCCTGCCGAGGCAGGTCAACGCCGCGCTGTACACGGTGCTCTCCGACCCGAACACGGTCGCCTATTATGAATGCGCCATACACGGCAACGCGCCGGGCGCGGACAAGGATGCCGACATGACGCAGGGCGGCATGAACGAGCCGGCCGGCGCCGGCAACGGCGGCGGCAACACCGTTTACCGCCTGCGCGAGGGCATCGAGCGCTTCCTGATAACGGACATCAACAACGCGGGCAACGCCAATGTCGCGCAGAGCGCGGTCTGGGTCATGTTTGACCTGCTCTCCACCTCCCCGGCGGGCTTCAACCACATCCCCGGCGGCTGCAACGTGCTCTACATGGACGGCCATGTAGAGTTCAAGAAGTACGATCGCAACGGCGAGGCCCCGGTCAATGAGGCCATGGCGTCCTTCTTCGGCAGCCTGCTCCCCTAACCCGCATATCTCACCACGTCATTGCGAGGAGGACACCGTCCGACGAAGCAATCTCTTGAAACGACGGTTTTGACAGGGCGAGTCTATCGCGGGCAAGAGATTGCTTCGCTCCGCTCGCAATGACGGCGTGTCCTGTGGTCTTGGATTACAAGTGCATCGCTGGAACAGTCTTGCAAAGGCGTGACATGAACCGGTGAGATATGCGGGCTAAGCACAGGTCTTGATGTGATTTCTCAGCCCCGGCGCGCCGCCGGGGCTTTTTTGTCCAGATACGACACAAAATAGAGCGACGTGTTTTAATCCCCCTTTTGGAGACGGCAGGGACAAAAGTCGGCTTCGGGATGCATTCCGTCAAGACATGACCGAGCGCCTGTCCCAAGTCCCCCATCGAGGGGGGCCTGTCCCGCCGTAGCCTCTTGGCGAAGGCGGATGGCCCGCAAGGCCGGGGGATGTGGGCGTCACCGCGTAAAGCCGGGCACAACATCCCCCGACCGCCTCTCGGCGGTCACCCCCTTCAAAGGGGGACCTAAAAGCCTGTCAAAAAAGCACTTGGGCTGTTGCCCCTCTACCCCTTCAAATCGAACAGCCTGCGGGGCAGGGGCACCTCGGCCTCCTTGGGACGGGTGTCGATCACGGGGGTGTGCAGCACCTTGATGGGACCCTCGCGATGCCCGGCAAGCCATTCGGCCAACTGCTCCACCCCCTGCGCGGCCGCCTCGCGCACCGGCAGCCGCAGGTGGGCCGACGCCTCATGCACCACGGCGGCGTTGTTCGCATAGGTCCAGGGCAGCAACTCAAAATCGCGGCCAATGACACGCCCGGCGCGCCGGGCGCCCTCGTGCAGTCCCCAGCCGTTTTCGGTGCCGCTCGCGTCCACCAGCGCCGTGACCGTGGGGTCGGCCAGCAGT
>CAIUWO010000296.1 GCA_903902895.1 Candidatus Hydrogenedentota bacterium
CCAGGCCTTGCCGGAACACGGGCGCAGGCGTGCCGTAATGCCCCCGCAGCCGGTCGGCCGTATCCTGGGAAAGCACCCCGGTCTCCACCAGCCCCGGCAATTCCTCATACAGCCATCGAACACCCCGTTGGCTCATGCTGCCCTCCGTTCGGACAATATAGGACACCACTTCTTCTGACGGCTGGAAGTATAGCAACAACGAGTGAGGATTGCATCGGTGACGACGGGCCAGTGGTTGGCGGCGGCTTAAAACTGCATGAAGAAGTCACCACACTCCGCAGAGCAACTTCCCCGGAAGAATCTGGCGTCTAGGCGGAGCTGACCGTAGGGAACCTCCGGAAGAGTGCAGGGTTCTATCAACCCCGTTAGCGGGTTGAATATGACTTCTCGTACTAACCGGCCCCCTCCACATTCAACCCGCTTGCGGGGTTGACGAACGTTTCTTTGTAAACCGGAGGTTCCCTCCGGTCAGCTCCGGCTACTCACATTGGTCCCTGACGGGACCCGATAGCATGGCCGGGCCTTGCTGTCATTCTCACGGAACGCGCAATTCGTCAGGGCGCGCTCTGCACAAAGCGGACCTCGGTGGGGATGCCCAGACGCGCCAGAAACTCCGATTCGATCTGGCGCTGCAATTCGCCCAGCGGCCACATCATGTCGGAGAAGAGCTCGCTCGTAAGCTGCACCGAGATGACCACGGTGTTTTCGGACACCCGTGTCCAGAACTTGTGTCCCGCGGCGCGGGTCTGCGCGAGCACCTGGGCTATCTGCTCCTCGTAGAAGGGCGTTTCCTTGACGCGCAGGCGGCCGTCGAGCCGGCCGCCGGGCACGATGATTGCGCCGGTGCGGCCGCAGGCGCATTTCTCCTGTTTCATCTCGCAGGCGATGCGGGTGCGGTAGCGCAGCAGCGGCATGGCCTCGCGGCACAGCGTGGTGATGACCAGTTCGCCGTCGCACACCTCGGCGAGGAAATGGTCCTCGTTCACGTGGAAGCGGCCCTCGGGGCACTCGACGCACAGCCCCGGATCGAGCACCTCCTCGATGCCGAAGTTGGACTGCACGGTGACCAGCAGCCCGGCCTGAAGCTCGTCCCGTTCCGCCGCGTCCACGGGCCGCGACAGCAGCACGGTGCGCAGGTGGAACGACTGCGGGTCAATGCGCCGCTCGTCCATGGTGCGCATGAGCTCGCGGGCGTTGACCGGCGTGGTGATGAGCGTGGTCGGGCGGTAGTTCTGCAGCATGGCCAGCTGCGAGTCGATGTGGAACGGCTCCTCGGCGATGACCGACGCCTCGACCTGCTCCGCGCCCAGCACGTAGCCGAGCGCGCCGCGGTAGAAGCCCGCGCCGAGGCAGACCTGGATGACGTCGTTGGCGGTGACGCCGCTGGCGACGAGCTGCCGCGCGGCGAGCCGGCCCCACTGCGCCAAATCGTTGCGCGTGTGGCCGATGACGAGGGGCCTGCCCTGCGAACCCATGGTGGAGTGCAGCCGGATCACCTCGCGCAGCGGCAGGGCGAACATGCCGTAGGGGAAGCTCCCGGCCATGTCCTCGGGCGTGGTCACGGGCAGTTTGGCCATGTCGGCCAGCGACTCCACCCGCGCGTCGCCAATCTGTTCGCGGTAGCGGCGGACGTTGCGCTTGAGCCGGACCAGCAGCGCCTGCACCCGCTCCAACTGGAGCTGGTCGAGTTCCGAACGCGGCATCAGCTCGTAACGGCGCTCGAACACGCTCATTCCCAGACCTCCTTGTAGCCTTTGCCGAGGTATGCGCGGCGCACCTCCGGATTGTTCATGAGTTCGCGCGCCTCCCCCTCCAGAATGATCTCGCCCGTCTCCATCACATAGGCGCGGTCGGCGATGCCGAGCGTCGCCACGGCGTTCTGCTCCACCAGCAGCACGGTGACGCCCAGCTCCTTCATCTTGAGGATCTCGGCGAACACCTCTTTGACCATGAGCGGGGCGAGGCCCATCGAGGGCTCGTCCAGCATGAGCAGCTTGGGGCGCGTCATCAGCGCGCGGCCCAGCGCCAGCATCTGCTGCTCGCCGCCGGACAGCGTGCCCGCGAGCTGGTTGATGCGCTCGCGCAGGCGCGGGAAACGGTCGACGATGGTCTCGAGGTCCATGCGGCGGTCCTTGTTGTGGTAGCCGCCGATCAGCAGGTTCTCGCGCACGGTCATTTCGGCGAAGACCTGGCGCCCCTCGGGCACCAGCGCCATCGCGTTGCTCACGCCGCGCCACGCGGGCAGGCCGCGCGTCGGCCGCCCGTTGACCGTGATCTCGCCGCCCCACGGGGCCACAAGCCCCGCGAGCGCCTTGAGCAGCGACGACTTGCCCGCGCCGTTGGCGCCGAGCAGGCCGACGATCTCGCCGGCGCACACGTGCAGGCTCACGCCGCGCACCACCTCCAGGCTGCCGTAGCCGCAGCGGAGGTTGCGCACTTTAAGCAACATGTTGGGCATCATCACCAAGATAAACCGCCACGACCCGTGGGTCGTTTTGAATGGCCGAGGGGGGCCCCTGCGCTATGGGCGTCCCGTTGTGCAGCACCACGATATCATCCGAAATGTCCATCACCAGCGACATGTCATGCTCGACCAGCAGCACCGTCACGCCCGCGCCGCGCATTCTCTGGATGAGCGCGCCCAGGTCCGCCGTTTCCGTGTTGTTCAGGCCGCTGGCGGGCTCGTCGAGCAGCACCAGCGCCGGGTCGGTGGCCAGCGCCCGCGCCAGCTCGACCATGCGCCGCTGGCCGAAGGTCAGCGACCCCGCCGAGTCCTCCGCAAGCTGCGCCAGACCCACAAACTCCAGCTGTTTCATCGCCGCGTCGCGGATGGACCGCTCCTCCCCCTGCTGCCGGGGCAGCCGCAGGCAGCACGCCAAAAATCCGGAGCTGGACCGCACATGCTGGCCGACCATCACGTTTTCAATCACACTCATCTGCAAAAACAGGCTCGGGTTCTGAAAGGTGCGCGCAATACCCGCCCGCGCGATCTGGTAGGGGCGCAGCCCGTTGATGCGCCGGTCCTTGAAGCGAATCTGTCCGGTCTCCGTGGCCAGCAGGCCCGAGACGATGTTGAACAGCGTCGTCTTGCCCGCGCCGTTCGGGCCGATGAGCGCCTTGATCTCGCCCTCGGCAACCGTGAACGACGCCCTGTCCACGGCCACGAGACCGCCGAAACTCCGGCGGACATTGTCCACCTCAAGCAGCGCCATGGGTGTCCCCTCCCGGCGGCCGCAGTTTGCCCAGCACCCGCCGCAGCGCAAGGCCCAGCGGTTTGAGCGGGCCCTCGGGCGCGATGGAGATTATCAGGATGAGCATCGCGCCGAACACGGCGTTGTCATAGCTGCCAAACCAGTCGCGCAGCGACAGAAAGTTGATGAGCGTGCTGATGACGGCGACGCCCCACAGGTTTGCCATGCCGCCGGCCGCCGCCAGCGCCACATAGCGCACCGACTTGAGCGCCCCCGCCTCGGAAGGGCCGATGCCGCCCGTGTAGTGCGTCAGGAACACCCCCGCCACCGCCGCAAGAACCGCGCTCAGCACGAAGGTGCGCAGCTTGTACGAGGCCGTGTTGATGCCCATCGCGTTGGCCGCCGTCTCGCGGTCGTGGATGGCCAGCAGCGCGCGGCCCACCCGCGAATGCACGAGGTTCTGGAGCAGCAGCAGCACGGCCAGCACGAGCCCGCAGGCGATGTAGTAGTTCTGCACGCGCAGCGACGTCTTTCCGGACACGGTCAGCACGCCGAAGATGGACCACTCGGGCACGCTCGTGATGCCGTCCGACGAACCCGTGATGGTGCTGCCCAGCAGTATCTTGTAAACGATCAGGCCGAAGCCGAGCGTGGCCATGGCAAGGTAGTGGCCCTTGAGCCGCAGCGCGGGCCAGCCGATCAGCACGGCCACCGCCGCCGTGAGCGCCATGGCCGCGAGAAAGGCAGCCCACGGCGCCACCACCGTCACCTGCGCGCCGAAAAGGTCCTCCTTGGCCACAAACACATGCGCCGTCCTGAGCAGCCCGGCCCAGGCCGTGTCCTTGAAGGCCGAGAAGTCGCGCGTCGTGAGCACGGCCGTCGTGTAGCCGCCAATCGCGAAGAAGCCGCCGTGCCCCATCGACACCTGGCCCGCGTAGCCCATCACGAGCCCCAGCCCGATGACCACCAGCGCGTAGTAGACCGCCATCGTGAGCTGGGTCAGGCAGAACTCCTGCCCAGTGGCGCGCAGGAACAGCTGCGCCCCCGCCATCGCGGCGAGGAGAAGCAGGAAGAGGATGAACCGCCTGAACTTCACGTCAGAACTCCCGGACGCCGTCGCCCGACGGCGAGCCAAAGAGCCCCTGCGGCCGCACGAACAGCACCAGCAGCAGCACGGCGAACGCGGTCACGTCGCTGTAGGCCGCGGGCAGCCTGCTCACGCTGAACGCCTCCAGCACGCCCACGATGAGCCCGCCGGCGACCGCGCCCATGGGGTTGCCCAGCCCGCCCAGGATGGCCGCCGCAAAGCCCTTGATCGCCAGCGGCCCGCCCATCTCGTACTGGGTCATGGTGATGGGCGAGATCACGCAGCCCGCCAGCGCGCCGATGCCCGCGCTCAGCCCGAAGGACAGCGTGCGCAGGTTGGCGATGTTGATGCCCGACAGCATGGCCGCCTCGGGGTTGGAGGAGCAGGCCCGCATCGCCCGGCCCTGCAGTGAGTAGCGCAGGAAGGCGTGCAGCAGCAGGAACACCACGCCCACCGTGCCCAGCACCCACAGCACCTGCGGCGAGATGGTCGCGCCGAAAAGGCTGACCGACGAGACCTCGTTGCCCGTGAAGTACGGCAGCGACCGCACCTGCTCATCCCACATGTGCAGGGCGATCTCCTGGATGACGATCGACAGGCCGATGGTGATGATGATCATGTGCATGATTGAGTGGCGCCGCAGCCGGCGGAAGAACAGCACCTCAAGCAGGCATCCGGCGACCGCCACAATGACGACCGCGCCCGTGACGGCCACCGGCAGCGGAACGTAGAAGGACAGGGTCACCGCGATCATGCCGCCCAGCATGACGAACTCGCCCTGGGCAAAATTGAGAACGCCCGTGGCGCTGAAGATCAGGTTGAACCCAATCGCCACGATGGCGTAGATGCTGCCCTTGGTGATGCCCGAGAGCAGATATTGCAGTATGAGATCGCCGCTGCCCATGAAGGTGTCCCGCAAATGAAAGCCCCGGCTATACTACCAGCCGGAGCTTTGCGCCGCCAAACTTCCGCGTCAATCCTAACGCCCCGCCCCGTCATTGCGCGCGAAGCGAGGCAATCTCTTGGAACCATAACCCACGGTTGGGGTCATCGCGAGCTGGAGATTGCTTCGCTTCGCTCGCAATGACGGTTGCGCTTCGCCCGCAATGACGGCACATGCGGCTACTTCTTGTAGACCGTGATCTTTCCGCCCTTGACCGTCATCATCTCGAACGCGTCCAGTGCGAGGCCCGTGTGGTCCTGCGGCGTCATGTTGAAGATGCCCGCCGTGCCCACCAGGCCCGTCAGGCCCTCGATGGCGTCGCGCACCTTGTCGCGGTCCGTCGAGCCGGCCTTCTTGATGGCCTCTGTCACGATCAGGAACGCGTCGTAGCCGTGGCCGCCGAAGGTGCTCACATCCTCCTTGTACAGGGCCTCGTAGTCCTTCTTGTAGGTGGCCAGCAGCTGTTTCTGGGGGTTGCTGTCCGCCAGGTCGTCCACCACCAGCAGCCGGCCCGCCGGGAACAGCGTGCCCTCGGCCGCCTCGCCCGCCGCCGCGGCGTACTTGGGGTTGCCGAAGCCGTGGCTCTGGAACAGCGGAATGTTGAGACCGAGCTGCTTCATGTTCTTGGCCACGATGGACTGGGCCGGAACGATGGACCAGTTGATGAGCGCCTGCACGCCCGCCGTGCCCTTCACCTTGGTGAGGATGTCGGTCAGGTCGGTCGCCTGCTTGTCGTAGACCTCGTTGCACAGAATCTCGATGCCCGCCGGCTTGGCCATCTCCTCCACCTGCTTCTTGCCCGCCGTGCCGAAACCGTCGTTGCTGCTGAGCATGGCGACCTTGGAGATGCCCTTCTCCTTCATGGTGTTGAAAATCCACGTGACCGCCTGGCTGTCCTTCTGCGGGGTCTTGAACACGTATTTCGCGACCGGGTTGACGATGACCTCGGCCGCCGCGCAGGAGACGAGGATCATCTTGTTCTCCTCGCACAGGTTCTTGATCTGCATCGTCTCGCCGCTCGTCGACGGACCGATGATCGCCAGCACCTTCTCCTCCTCGATTAACTGCTTGGCGAAGGACACCGCCTTCTCCGGACTGCCCCCGCTGTCCTTGACCACCAGTTCCACCGGGCGGCCCAGCAGTCCGCCTTCCTTGTTCAGTTTTTCCAGCTGCATCCGGGTGGTCTTTTCCTCGGGCGCGCCCAGGAAGGAGGCCGGACCGGTCACGGAGAAGATGGCGCCAATCTTGATGGGTTCGCCCTTCTTTTCCGCCGCCAAAGCCGTCGGCATGCACAACACCATGCCCGCCACGCACACACCCAAACCAAGCAACACCAGCTTCTTCATGGGAATAATCCCTCCGTTAGATTTGCGTCCCTACCGACTGATAAGTAGAACCCGTGCGCGCCTTGATTCCCGGCCTGCGCCGGAAAGCGGATGCGCCGTCACCTCCCGCCGGACCTGTGTCGGGGAATAGATAACAGGCACACCATCGCGCCGCGCAAAGAGGATAATTTAGCAGCTTGCTTATTGCAAGTTTTTGTGATTACAGGATAAATTCCTGTTTTATGCGAAATTCTGGACTTTCGGCGGCCAGCGGCGCGAAACTGGGTCGTCTCCGAGACTTTGGGCGCCAATCTTTCAGGCTTTGCCGCAACCGGGCATTTCATCGGTGAGAATGCCCAAAACCGGTCGGCCAATCTCTTCGTCAAGCTGCTGCAGGAACGCGGCCGCCCGCGCACGCGCGCGTCCGAGCCGACCCAGAAAGAAAGCGTTGCCGGCGTTGCGGGCCCGCAGGGACGCGAAGCGGTGGTCAAGCGTGGTCGGCGCATCGTATTCGAGAAGGAGATCAGCCAGGGCCACCAGCCGCTCCTCAACCGTCTGCGGGATGAAGTCGCGGGCGGGCAGACCAAACAGCTCCGCCTCGGCAGCCTCAAGGCCGAACAGGACATGCGACGCGCAGACATTCGCCTCACGCCCATGCCCCAAGCCCGTCAGAAGCCTGTAGCCCTCGGCGCCATGCCCAATCGGATCGTGCGTGACATGCCTGCCAATATCGTGAAGCAGGGCCGCCGTCCAGAGGAATTCGTGGTCGATCACCCGGTGACCGTCCAGCGCATGCCCCAGCCTTGCCGCCGCCTCGGCGACGGCAAGACAGTGTTTCGCCCAGACTGCGCCGTGGCTGTGCCTCGCCAGCAGGGCCAAGGCTGTGTCTCGGGTCATCCGCTCTCTCCTTGGCGGACCGAAAACCGGTCTGGGTCGGGCACCTGCCCCTGCGGGCAAGGTGCGCCGTTAGCTGCTCTTCGGCTTGGGACCGCCGAAAACGTAGTCCGCCCAGGCGGGGTCCATGGGCTTGTCCAGCAGACCCCAGACCACCAGCGTGATGGCGGCGGCGGGCAGGCCCACGACGAGCGGGTCCACCACATTCCACGTGGCGCTCCAGGTCGGGGGCACGAGGGTCGGCTTGCCGGTCATCGCCATGCACAGCCCGACGCCGGCGGCTTCTTTGGCGTTGATGAAGACCATCCAGAAGGTGTTGGCCGCGAAGCCGGCGATGATGCTGGCAATGGCCGCGCGCGGGCCGGGCCGCCGCCAGAACAGTCCGGCAATGTAGACCGGCAGGAACGAGGCGGCGCACAGGCCGAAGAAAATGGCCGTGGCCACGGCGATGACGCTGTCCCCGGCCATGGAGCCCAGAACAAGGGCCATGATGAGCCCGAGGACAATGCCCAGTTTCGTGACCAGCACCGTGCTGCCGGCCCGGCCCGTGATTTCCTCATACACGTCGCGGCCGATGGAGGTGCCGATGGCGTGGAACTGGCTGGACAGCGTGCTCATGGCCGCGGCGAGCAGGGTGAGCAGGAACACCACCGCAAACCACTTGGGCAGCGCCGACCCCACATAGAGGGGGATAATCTTGTCCACATTGCCCTTCATCGTGGTGACGTTGTCGATGGTGCGCGCGATGGCGATCAGGCCCGGCTGAAGCGTGTCGGTTGCGCCGTTCTCGCCCCGGGTAATCTTCATGGCCGGGGTCTTGAGCACATAGTGGAGCGCCTGGTCGTCCTTGTCGCCGGGCAGTCGGTAGGCCACAAAGGCCTTGGCGCGCTTCTTGACCTCGTCCGGCGCGTCGGCGGGCAGGAGCGCCAGTTTGGCGTCACCCTTCTCGCCCGGGTCCATCAGCGCCGCCTCGTCCACGATTTCGCAGGAAATCTTCTCCTTCTGCGCGAAGTACACGTTGGACAGCGAACCGACGGCGTAGGTCACACCCACCATGAAGAAGATGAACACGCCGCCGATAACCACGGCGCGGTTGAGCGACTGCTGCGACTGGACGGTCATGAACCGCACAATAAGCTGGGGCTGCGCCAGCACGCCGATGCCCACGCCGAGAACGAGCGTGCTCATCATGATCCACCACAGGTCATACTGGTGCGCCTCGGCCGCGGGCGCGCCGGCGGCGGCAAAGCCGAACTTGGGCATCGAGGTCCAGCCCTGGTGGCCCATCGCGGTGAGGGAGGCGGGCACCTGGCCGCCCATGTCGGTCAGCGCCTGGTGCGCCGCGGTCATGCCGCCCAGCGACGCATAGGTCCAGACGAACAGCACGATCATGCCCACCAGCATGATGCCGCCCTGCAGCGCGTCGGTCAGCATGACGCCCTTGATGCCGCCGGGAATCACGTAGGCCACCACGATGAGCGCAAAAATGTACAGCGCGAGCTGCGGGGTGATCTGAAACGTGGCCGCCAGGAACGCCGCGCCGCCCTTCATGACCGCCATGGCGTAGAGGGGCATGAAGAAGAAGATGACCAGCGCCGTGAACAGGTGCAGGAAGCGGCTGTTGTAGCGCCTGCCGAGCAGTTCGGGGAAGGTGTGGGCGTTGAGATGGTGGCCGATGCGCCGGGTGCGGCCGCCGAAAACGACGAACGCGAGGAAAATGCCCACGAAGATGTTGAAGAACACCAGCCACATCAGGCCCATGCCGAAATTGGCGGCCACGCCGCCAAATCCGATGATGGCCGCCGTGCTGATGAAGGTGGACCCGTAGGACAGCGCCATGATCACCGGGTGCGCCTGCCGCCCGGCGATGAGATAGTCCGCGGCCGTCTTGGTCTGGCGGTAGCCCACATAGCCCAGCATGGCCGTGGCGCCCAGATAAATCACAACAATAATGACCGTCATAAGATTCATCGAATTCCCTCTCTGCGGCCGGCGCGCGCGCGCGGCCCGTCAGGGGCCATGCCCCCCGATGCGGCTACTCCCCGTCCTCTTTTTCTTCCTGCGCCCAGGCCACGTCTTCCTGGCGGACCGGCTCGGCGCCCCGGTTCCAGGTGGCGATGCCGTACACCACGCACAGCAGCATGCCCGCCACGCTCAGGGCGTAGCCGAGAAAAACCCACTTGTCCTGAATGCCCAGCATGAAACGCTCCTTGCCGCCGGCGGCGGCCAATGGCATGCGGCGCCCCGCGCCGCAGTGAAGATAGGCGCACAGCATAGTGGCTCCATGCGCGGAATTCAAGGGGGTGCCACGGCGCCCCTATCGCCGGATAAGTAAGAGCCAGCCATGCCGCTCTTAATATAATCATGCGCGGAAGGGGCTCGGCGCGGCCTCAAGGTTGGGGTGCCCTTTCAGGGCACGATTGGAGGGGCAACCGTTACCCCGGGGCGCAGCTGCCTTTCAGGCAGCATGCGGCCCGGGGCTAAAATGGGTGACGCCTTCGGCGTCGCACATGGTTCACGGCGAACGCCTGCCGGTTGTTTGTTGCCGCCCGGCCAGGCTGTGACGCTTCGACGTCGCACTTGTTCATGTCCCAACGGGACAGCCCAATCTTAGCCCAAGGCGCCAGCAGCCCGAAGGGGGCCAGTCGTTCTTGTCCCAACGGGACAGCCCAATCTTAGCCCAGGGCCACCCGCAGCCCGAAGGGGGCCAGTCGTTCTTGTCCCAACGGGACATCCCAATCTTAGTCCAGGGCCACCCGCAGCCCGAAGGGGGCCAGTCGTTCTTGTCCCAACGGGACAGCCCAATCTTAGCCCAGGGCCGCCGTCACCCAAAGGGTGAGGACGCCCCTGGGTCTAAGGCATTGTTTTCGGCTGCCCTGCAAGGGCACCCCAAGACGGGCGTCTCTTTATCCGGCGATTAAGGCCGCGCTGATTGTGCTTGCAGGCGGAGACAGAAGGGTTTACAGTGTTATGCGCACGGGGCGCGCGGTCCAAACGCGGAGGGCGGA
>CAIUWO010000297.1 GCA_903902895.1 Candidatus Hydrogenedentota bacterium
CTGACTGCTGACTGCTGACTGCTGACTGCTGACTGCTGACTGCTGACTGCTGACTGCCCCTTTTCCGGAGTTAATGGGTTTTCTCCGGGATGCCAGCGGGGCCGCCGGTGCGCACCGGCGGCCCCGCATTTTTCAGCTGCGTTTGTCACCCGTTTGTGACCCGTTTTATTTGTTGCTGCCTCCCCGCCACGCCGTCTAATTTGATCTTAACCTTACCCACGGAAGCAACTCGCCAACCCAATAATATCCCACTTCTCCCTTCTCCCTCCTCCCAATCGCCTTCCCCATGAGAAAAAAACCAGAGCAACAAAAACCATGAAAACCACCTGCCTACCTAACAATACAATCACAGCCAAGAGCTCCCGGCCCATGCGCCAGCTCTGTGGCTTCGCCATTGCCGCACTCGCGGCCATCGGGCTCAGCGCCCCCCTCGCCTCGGCGGTCACCGTGCCCGTGATAAATGGGAACTTCGAGACCGAGTTTGGGACAAATACTGACCCGACTCTTAACTGGGCCAAAATTCCATCGGCGCCATGGTCCTTTGAAAACACGTCCATCGCCCTGAAACCCATTGCCGGGAACTTCTCTTCCGACCCCGACGGTGGAAGTAACTTCACGCGATTCACATGGAATAATGCCGGTGTTGAACAGAACTTGCAGACAGCGGTTTCAGCCGGAGATACGCTTTCGGTGACGTTCAATCTCGGGGTCAGCTTAGGCGCTTGGGACCTAGACAGGTCGCGCGTAAGAGGCAATGCATACTTCTTGGTCGGCAGCACTTACTACAAAATGCCCTATGATTTATCCCTCCCGGCCACGCCGGCCACGGGTGTCTGGTATCCCTTTACGTTTACCACCACGATAACCAATTCTGGAAATTTGAGCATCGGTTTCCAAAACCTCGCCGCCACAAATACTTATTATACCTCTTTGAACGGCGTCAGCGATGTCACTTTGACGCCGGCGGCCAATGACCCGAACGCACCGACCTCAACCGGCGCCACGCTGGCGGCCTTGGAGAACACGGCGACGCCACTGGCGGCAAGCGATTTCGGCTACGCGGATCCGAATTCAAGCGCTCTTGCCGCAGTGCAGATCACTTCGCTCCCGACGCTCGGCACACTGACGTACAACGGAAGCCCGGTGGCGAATAACGATATTATTGCGGCGGCCGACATTGGCAACCTGTCATATCTGTCGCCGTTGGGAGGGTTCGGTTCTCCCTACACGACGATTGGGATCAAGGTCCAGAATTCGGCACTCCCAACCGGCCTTTGGAGCCTCCCCGCGACGATGACGGTGAATGTAACGGATGTGAACCACGCGCCCACCTCCAGCGGCGGCTCGGTAGTCATGGGAAAAAACACCGTCAAGACGTTCGCGGCTGCGGACTTCCAGTTCTCGGATATCGATGCCGGTGACACGTTGCAAGCGATCAAAGTGACTTCGCTCCCGAACCCGACCAATGGCACACTGACGCTGTCCGCGTCGCCCGTAACCCTAGACCAGGTGGTTGACGTGGCCGATATCACGGCCGGGAACCTCACCTACACGCCAAGCACGGACTACACCGGATCCGACCCGTTCAATTTCCAGGTGCGCGATGCGGATCTCTTCAGCACGGATGCCACCATGGCCATCAGTGTCACCGCAGACATCATCGTTCAGAACGGGAGCTTCGAGACGCAGGGGATTGTTAATTATGTGAATACTGTTTCTTGGGCAGGAATCGGACAACCGTGGACGCACAGTTTAGGCATTTGGGGTCAAGTTAAGAGAGTTGCCACTACCCTCCCCGACAACGGCGGTGGCACTTGGGTTGCGAACATCAATGATGCAGTACCTTATGAAATCTCCCAACCTCTGGGGTCATACTCCTTCGTCGCGGGTGACACCCTTACGGTGACATTCGACGTTGGGAGGACTAACTTTGGCGGTGGTGTATTTGAGGCCTTATTCCGGATCAACGGCGTCGAATTGCCCTCTCAATCCTATGATAACACCGCCCAAACTGTGAACACGTGGGCTACCCGCACGTTGACCGCAATCATTCCAAACGCGGTCACAGATGGAGCACTCACCTTGGAATTCAGATGGGTGAGTGGCCGCGTGGGAAATTTGGACAAGGTCAGCAATGTCAGCGTGACGACCGGTGGCGGGCCAACACCTGGTTCGTTCGCCGACTGGGCTCTCACCAACGCGCCTGGCCAATTGCCGAGTCAGGACTACAACAATGACGGAGTTCAAAACGGCGTTGCCTATTTCATGGGCGTGACCGGTCCCGCCACCAATCCGGGCCTGGACGCCAGCAACACGGTGACCTGGCCGAAGAGCGCAACCTACCAAGGCACCTTTGTAGTCCAAACCTCGCCCGACCTCGGCACGTGGACGCCTGCC
>CAIUWO010000298.1 GCA_903902895.1 Candidatus Hydrogenedentota bacterium
CAACCCCGCCCAATCCACTTCCTGCCGATGCACCTTATCGTTGGTCTCAGGCCTATTTCCGCGATAGCGTGTGGCCTTTCGACGTATTCAGTCCGTACGGTGCCGACCAGCCTATGGCGAGCCGCACCTTCACGGTCATCGTCCCGCCAAACGATCCGACGTTGTACCCTTATGACACGCTCTGCATTGGGTTCCGTCTTAAGCCAAAAGCGGACAATATGCTTGGTATTGACGGCAACCCGCGCAAGCTTGCGATCAACTTCCTTGATTTCAGCCAGCAGCCCGACCATGAATACGTGGAACTGGTGAACACGACGGACAAGGCCATCAATCTGGACGGCTGGACGCTCGAAGTGGGCATTCCCGACCCGGCCGGCATCGATGACGATCCCAGCATGCGCGACCCGTTCAAGAGCCGCTGGATCATTCCGCAGGACTCAAACACGGTCATCGCGCCCAAGGGCTATCTGCTGCTCGGATTTGACACGTACGACCAGTTCCAGGTGCCGGCTGCAACGCCACCCCCAGCGGGCATTGACCGCAACGGCATGGGCCTGACCGCGCTGCTGCCCAACCCCGCCGATCCGCTGCCCGCTTCCCTGCCGGATCGGGCATTTGTCACCGTGCCGCCCATCGGGGGGGTGACCACCACGGCGGACTATGCGCCGCTGGCCGACCTCACGGCAAGCGTGTTCAAGCGCGTCCTGCCGTCGGTCGCCTCCGTCAACGCGGGCACCGTGGACACGGACTTCACAGACTACATAGACAACGACGGCGACGGCCTGTCCTCGGCGCCCTTTGTCTATGGCAGCGGCACAGGCGGCGCGGCGGTTGCCCAGAGCCTGGACCGCGACACCGACGGCGTGGCGGTCGAGGCCAAGTATGAAGGCCGCGCCGATGGCATCATGCCGCCCTTTGCGCGCATTGTGCAGTTGGAGTCCAGGGGGCTCTGGTACGAGTCCGGGGCCTCCGAAACCGGTCCATACGCGGGGGACGCCAAACCGGTTGCCGCCGTTGATAGTATCGTCCGCATCGCCGAACTGGTGCTGCGCGGCGGCTTCCTGCCCGACTATCCCGAGCAAGACGGCCACGACAACGACGGTGACGGCGGGTTTGTCATTAAAGACAACAACCTCTATATAGGCACCCTCGCTTTGATGCGCTATGTGCGCGGCACGCTCGACAAGGACATGGTCGATAACAACCTGGACGGCCGCATTGACGAGAACGGCAAAGAATACATGGACGACCCAGTTGTGCCAGGCAATTACATAATGCAAGGCGGCGCCCCCCTGAGAAGCGAAGGAGTGGATGAGGGGCGTTTGGTTGTGCCCTTCGCGCAATTGGTCGACGGCTACCGGCCGCGGGCCTATGGTTTTGGTTCCTTTGAAGAGGGCGACCTGCCCCGTATCTACACGCCTTTTATAGGCAATGACGATCTCGCCAAGGGGCCCGTCGGGGGCTATCGTTACTGGGTCGGCGAGCTTTCTCGCATGAATCTGCACAACCACACCACACCCCTGGCACCGGAGCAGGGATTCCCATACAGCAGCACCTACCCGGAATTCGCGGGTGCTGGACTTCAGGGCACCGGGAACGCCGCGAATTGGCAGTTCTGGATGTTGTTGCCGCCGGCCACCCCATTCTTGCCTGTAGACCCGGTGGTTCGTTCCGAAATGATTTCCGGCCAACCCACGTCCCCCGAGTGGAAGGCCTTCAGCGAGCGGCGCTGGAATCCGGGTGACAGCGTTATTGTCACGCTGTATGTGGGCCCGTCTGCGGAGCGCAGGGTGGCCGACCGCGTCACCTACCGCGAACTGGACGTGATCAACCGCGCGGTCGATGACATCCAGCCAAGCCCCTATCTCGTCGATGGCTACCGCCATTTTGCCTACGATGCCACCGCATCGCCGCCGGTGCAGTGGTTTGGGCCAGACAGCGACCCGGTTGGCGCCGTGGTCTGCCTCGACCGGAAGCGTCCGCACTACTGGCTGCCCAACCAGATGGGCCTGGACTTCTACCGTTCGCTCGAGCGCAAGCATCCGCTTTATGCGGGTGATAAATTTGGCACGGCGAACCGCTGGGAAGCCACCGACGGCAGTTACGACGACTGGTCCGACAGCCTGAGCGTGTATGAGGCGGACGATGAACGGTCGGGGGCCACGTTAAGCGAGTGGAGAACGAACATTCCCGCGCCGTTGCGTGCCATTGTGCCCGGCGCGGTGCGGCTCTTCAGCCACGCCATGTCCGGCAGTCCACTGCGCATGAACACCCAGCAGCGCATCTGGGACAATCCGCCCGACCTTGCGGCGCTGCTCGCCCCGGCAAACCTGGGCTTGGAAAACTTGGAACTGACCACCATTCCGCTGGACGGCCCGGAGAAGAAACTGCGCCAGTTTGTCGAGAACGACGCGGTCGTGACAGCCTATGGCCGGACGGAGAACCGGGCCTACAGCCTGCGCCGGGCCGAAGTGCGCAACCGGCCCTTCAACAGCCCGGGCGACCTGCTGAAACTGCCCATGATAGGCTTCGAAGTGCCGCTGAACACCGGCATGGTCGACAACGGCGGCGATTATGTGTGGCGCAGCACCAACGCGGCGATCAACACCCGCTGGAAACCCGCAGGACCCGGCCCGGGGGTTCTGGCCTACTGGCGGCAGGACACGACGCTGAAGCAGTCGGTGCTGGCAACCTCGCCGGACACCAGGGCCCTGGGCGCGGGCTTCGCGGCGCTGGCCGAACTGAGCGACTTTAACACCATCACGCTGAGCGTGGGCCAGGCGCGGTTCCGGCCGATCCTGTCCGACCCGGCGCTGGCGCTGGACGAGACCTACGCCGACAATTACCTGCACTGGAAAGAGACCGGCACGGACATGCGGGCGCCGCACGGCTGGACACCGGTCTTGCTGCTTGCGGGCTATCCCGTAGTGCAGCCGTCCTGGTCCAGCAAGCCGCGCCACACGCTGCACTATCCGCCGCCACTGCCGGTGGGCCGTGTGACCGCCACCGCCCCGGTCTGGGACCCGCCCGCGCAGTGGTACCAGTGGGACAACTCGAACAACATTTTCTCGGTCGACGCGCCCTACCTGGTGCAGACCGAGTTCCTGCGCGACGGCAACCGAAGCATTCCGGTTTTTGGCGCCCTGTCCATAAACGATGTGGAATTTCGCTGGCCCCGCGAGCGGCTCGACCCGCCCACGGGCGGGACCCTCGTGCCGCTGGAGGCGGTCGAATACCCGCGGGCCGTCATGTTTGTCAGCAAGCACGACGAGAATCTCACCGAGGAGGACCGGGCCGAGGGCGTGTTCAGTTGGGACGCCAACGACGGGCTTGAAAACGGCACCTACGTCGCCTACGTGGCCACCTTCGTGCCGCGCATGGGCCAGAGCCTGCTCGAGGCGGACGAGCGCGCCATTCAGGGAAGCACCGCGACCGGCGCTCAGTTTGAAAACGCGCTCATGCCCCAGCAGAATCCGCCGCCGTCGCTGCCGAGCGGGAGCGCCCCGGTGCTGGGAGGCACCGAGCCGATCGCCGCCAAGCTTTGCGCGCTCGACCCGGCGACGCCGCACAACGAGGGCGATGATCGCTTTGACCCCGTGCTGGCCCTCGAATTCGTCACCGACCCGGCCGTGGCCGACCGGGTCAGGCCGCCGGGCTACACGCCCCTGGCCGGCGGGCGGCCCCTGGCGGCGCTGCCGCACCCGAAAGACTGGTATCCCACCACCACGCCGGTGGGCGGACAGGCCGTGTCCACCGCCACGGCCTACCGTGCCGACGGCGACGGCATGATCCTCTACAGCGGCAGCGGCCAGGTCACCTGGCGCGCGCGGCTGGTCCGCGTCACCGACCGTTTCCTGGCCCTGCGCGTGCGCAATCTGGGCCGTCCCGACCAGGTCGCCTGCATCTCCGGCGTCGTGCTGGCCCCGGCCCGCCACACGCCCGGCAAGATCAACGTCAACACCGTGGAAAACACGAAAATCATCGCCGGCGATGCAACCCCGGCGGCGCCCTACACCTTTGGCGTGTTCAATCCCCTGCTGGGCCTGCCCGGCGTGGTCGATGTGCTCGCCAACACCCGTGACCCGTTAAAGCCCTTCGGCGACCCGCTGGGCAAGCCGGTGCTGGCCGACACGGATGTCGGCTGGCGGGGCTTCAGCGTGGTCAAGGCCAGCGTCCCGGACCCGAAACTGGAGATCTGGCCCAGTCCGATGGAGTTGACCGACCTGCAAATGCCGCCGGGCCCGCGCACGGCCGAGACAAATGGTATCAACCAGCTCGCCCTGAAGAACACCGGGGACGCGTGGAACGCCATCACGGACGGCGTTGCCGCCATGCGCCTGTCCTCCATGATCATGGACGGTCGGACGGAGCACTTCGACGGGCGCTACTACGAAAACCTCGGTGGTCTCGCCGCAGGCGCCGCAAAGAGTGGTAAACTTACACGTAACGGAACCTACCCGTTAAGCAATGAGAGCATGCCCGAGCGGCGCTTCGAGGAAATAGACAACCGGCTCGGGCGCATGGCCAATTTAATCACCACGCGGTCCGATGTGTTCGAG
>CAIUWO010000299.1 GCA_903902895.1 Candidatus Hydrogenedentota bacterium
CCACTGCGCCGTGAACGGCTACGCCCTCACCGTCCCCGAGCGCAAGCGCATCCTGCTCGACCACGTCTACGGCGTCGATATCGACGCCCAGTCCGTCGAGGTCACCAAGCTGTCCCTCCTGCTCAAGGTGCTCGAAGGCGAAACCGCCGAAACACTCGGCGTCAAGAAAGCCCTGTTCCACGAGCGCGCTCTGCCCGACCTCGACAACAACATCAAGTGCGGCAACTCGCTCATCGGCCCCGATTTTTACAAGGGCCAGCAGGCGGAGGTGTTTGACACGGAGGAAATGTTCCGCATCAACGCCTTCGACTGGAAACAGGAGTTTCCGTTCATTGTGACGGACGGGGGGTTCGACGCCGTCATCGGGAATCCGCCCTATATCCGCATTCAGGTCATGAAGGAATGGGCGCCCAAGGAGGTGGAACTCTACAAGACGCTCTACAGGTCCGCGTCGCAGGGCAACTACGATATCTATGTCGTCTTCATCGAGAAGGGCCTGCAACTGCTGAACGAGCGGGGGCGCCTGGGATTCATCTGCCCAAACAAGTTCTTCAACGCCAAGTACGGCGCGCCCATGCGGTCCCTGATTGCGGAGGGGAGACACCTGGCCCAGGTGGTACACCTCGGTGACCAGCAAGTGTTCTCCGGCGCGACGACCTATACTTGTCTGCTGTTCTTGGACAAAGCGGCGACAGAGCGGTGCCAGTTCCTGAAGGTGGATGACTTGGCTGCATGGCGAGTGGATGGCACGGGAAAAGCGGGGACTATCGAAGCCAGTAAGATCACCGAGGCGGAATGGAATCTCACGCCGGGCGGAGGCTTGGGTGTTCTGGACCATTTGCGATGTGCTAAGACCACGCTGGGGGATGTGGCTGATATCTTCGTCGGTCTTCAAACAAGTGCAGATAATGTCTTCGTTGTTCCGGTGGACGCAGAAATAGAACCGGGCCTTACGCGGCCCTTCTTACTTACCGGTGCGCTTGCTGCCTACGTGCCGCCACGCCCCTCGGCCCGAATCATCTTCCCGTATGAGATCCATGCTGGAAAGCCACAGTTGATCCCTGCGGGCAAGCTGAAGGCCGATTACCCAAAAGCTTGGCTGCACCTTTCCGCCCGCAGGGGCGCGCTCATGGACCGGGAGAATGGCAAGTGGCACCATGATCGCTGGTATGCCTTCGGACGTTCGCAGAATTTGGCACAAATGGATGCGCCAAAACTCATTATTCAGGTTACGGCACAAAGGCCCACGGTTCTTTACGATGACCAGGGCCTTTGCATGACCGGTGGAGGAAGCGGCCCATTCTACGGCATACGTCCGAAAGATAACTCTGTCCCGATCAAGTATCTTCTGGCCATTTTGAACTCTGCCCTCTTCGGTTGGATAGTAAAGTCGCAGAGCACCAATCTGCGGGGCGGCTACATAAAATTCTCGAAGCAGTACATCGAGAGCGTGCCGATTGTCATGCCCGAGATGCCACAACGCGACCGTGTGGTCACGCTGGTGGAGCGCATGCTGACACTGCACAAGCAGTTGCCGCAGGCGACAACGGAGCACGAACGGAAACTGTTGCAGCGCCAGATCACCTCGACGGACGAGCAGATCGACCAACTGGTGTACGCGCTGTACGGCCTGACACCGGAAGAGATAGCGATAGTCGAGGGCGCGGAGTAGGTTTTCTATGGAGTATGGCGGCCATGCCACAACACGTAGAAGCGACGTCCCCGTCGCTTTCTTGTATCGTCCGGGAGGATATCTCAGGAAGAACGCGACGGGGACGTCGCGTCTACGGAGGGCTGCCCACGGTCCGGCGTTCCAGTCAGACCAGCCCAATTTGGCCTTATTGGGGCAATGGGCGCAAACCGCGCAACATTTGTTCACGCCCTCATTTTGAACGCGTGACCGGAATGCGTTCCGCCAGGGGCGGCAGCGTGGGGAAGGGGGCGTGCGGTTCGCCCTGATACCAATAAGCCGTGGAGGCGATGTCGTCCGACAGTTTCAGGTACTTGCCGTCCGGTCCCCAGCCCAGGGCCTGGATGGTCACGCGCAGGTCGCTGTCGTAGCAGATGGGGTCCTCAATGTGCCAGCGGTAGAGACTCCAGAAACTGGGCGGCTTGGCGTTCTCATCGGCCGGCAGGGTCGTTCCCGCATAGGCGGTCGTGTAGGGCTCCGAAAAGCCGTAGCTGCCGCAGAAATAGTCTTCCGTCCCGGTGCCGCAAATCGTTGAAAACTCCGTGTCCCCGTCCATGTAAAACTTGATCTCCCCCTCGCCAAACCATCCCTTGTGAAACTGGGTCCATGCCAGGAAGGTGCCCACATAGCGCCCCTTTCCCTTGACACCGTCCAGAATGACGTACGGATTGACGTCCGTGGTCCGCGCACGCCGCCATTGCGCGTGCAGATAGGCGGAATTGGCCGGAATATCCCCTTCGGCATAGGTAATCTGGTAGGCCAGCAACTGCAGGTCGTCGGCGGCTTCATTGGTAAACGTGACCTTCGCATGCCTGCCAAAAGGCATGGGCCAATAGCAGTTCAGCGCATTCTTGGGGTTCACCACCACGGTCGCCGAGTTCACCCGCGCGAACATTTCATGCCCCACGGCGAAGAAATCCGGCGCGGGAACCTCGATGGACGGCGTCTCTTCGTTGTCCCAATAGAAGCGCAGAATGTGCGCCCGTTTCAGCCCCTCCACCATCCAGATGTGCTGGAGGGTGCCGGGGCCGTCGACATCCATGAGCGTGACTGTCTCCCCGGCGTTCACGCGCAGAAACGGCCGCACCTTCCATCCCTGCCCCAAATCATCCGCCGCCCGGGCGGACGCCGCCGGTTTTGGCTCGGCCGGATTGGGCACCGCCATGCCGCCCTTTCCCTTTTCCCCGGTCGGATTCTCCGCCGAAATCGACCGTGTGCGCATGTTTGACAGGGTGGGCAGCCCATTCAGTCCCGCCGCCGCATTCGCCGGTTCAGGCGCGGCCCCCTGCCCAAAACCGCTTGGCGCGACCCCCAGCAGGAGCACGCACAGCGCCAAATGCCATGAATTGAAACGCAAAGAGATGACCATGGTCTGTTCCTTTTTTGTCGGGAAACCGGCGTTCCCGGAACCCCCGGCATCACACCGGACCGCTGCATTCTAGGGCATCCCGCGGGGCAATACAAAGACAGCCCTATCCCGCGAAAATTGGACCGCTCCCGCTGCGAAGTGCTATTATCCATTCGAAATTGCGGAGCGCCTTCGGCCCGGCAAGTAGGTCAAAAAGAAGGCGGCGCAGAGAAAACAGTTGACAAATTGTGCGCCGCATGTTATGAATATGGTGACGCCACACAGTTCGGCGGTGGCGTTGGTTGCTTAGGAACCGCGTGTTAGTCCCGCAAGGCTGTGGCGCGCGGGAAGGAGAAGAACGATAATGAAGCATCACCGGCCCATTACGCGCAAGCCCCAGATGGCCCAAACATCAAACTTCCAAGTCTTTAAGGATTTCCTTATAAACTTGGTTGACCAAGTCATTGAGTTTATTTTTCAAATGACCATGTGAAGACAGAGGGAGCTCCTCAAATGAAACGGATTCGCCACATGGCGGCTGTTAGCCGCGTGCCCGCCACCGCACAGATCAGCAACTACCAGATCAAACTGGAAAGCACCACGGCAATCATTGACCGGTTGCTCTTGGTTCCCCGCCAGCAGCCGTGGAAATCCACCGGCCCGAGCGGCACCACCACCGACACCAACACCGGCACGGGAACCTCGACGGGGACCGGCTTGGGCGGTCTCGGACTCTAAGTCCGAACCGGAAGGCGCGACAAGCTCAAAGAATCGTGCGTTGGCCTTGCTGTAGGGCCAGCGCACGTGTTTTTATTTGGGGGGAGGGGTTGCTTCGGGCGACCGGCACCGTTCACGGGCCTTTGCCGCCTCGTTGCCGGAAGCCCCGCTGAGTAGAAACCTTTCAAAATGCCGCCGCGCCTCCGCAACGTTTCCCGCCTCGGCGCACAGCGCCCCAATCTGATACTCCGCCAGATTACCCGGCGCCAGTGCGGCGCTTTCCTCGTAGGAGGCGCGTGCCGCCGGTGCTTCGCCCCGCTCCTGCGCAACGCGCCCGGCGCAGTACAGCATCTCCGCGCGCGCTTGCGGCGTGGCGCTGTCCCCGAGGGCCTCAGCCCAGCGCCGGACCACCGTTTGGGCCTCGTCCAGGCGTTTGAGATGCAGCAGCGCCTCAACCAGGGGCTGCGCCCCCCCAAAATTCGGGGCTGAGCCCGCAACCGCGGCGGACAGCGCATCGGCCGCGTCCCGAACCCGTCCATGCCGCCAAAGCAGCAATCCTTTCAGGGTCAGCGCCCGGCTTTTGTCCGGTGGAAAGCTGAAACCGGCTTGAAACGCCTTCTCGTAAAGGGCCAGCGCCTGCTCCACATCCCCCGCATTGCCCATCCGCTCCGCCTCGCCGACAAACAGGCGGGACACCCCGCTGTCCCCCCGCGTGAGGAGGGCGCTTCCGTACTGTGCATAAACAAACACCCCGGCAGTGCCGGCCAACCCGGCGGCTAGGGCAAGCAGACAGGCCCAAAGGGTCACGCCGCGCATCATATAGGGCTCCCTGTTCATGGTGCCCCTCCCGGCGCGGAAGCCTGAAGGCGCTGAAGGACCCCGGTGTATTCCTCCGCAATGCGGCCATACTCCGGCGCGTTGTTTGGAAGATTCTGAAGCAGCATTTTGTAGACGAACTGGGCTTCCTGGTCGTTGCCCGTCTCGATCAGCCGCTGCGCGAGGTTCCATTGCACGTCCATCCGTCCCGGGGCGGTCTGCACCGCCTCGCGGGCCGCGGCGAGGGCCTCTTCCCTGCGGCCAAGCTGGGCGAGCGCATTGGCGCGGATCAGGTGAAGCGTCACCCGGACTTCGGGCTCCGCTGTCGGCAGGGCATCGGCGCAGCTTGCCTCCGCTTCGGGCCACATCGCCGCCGCGCTGAAAAGGTTGGCGCAGGCCGCACCAATCTGCGCCATCTCCGGCGGCGTTCCACCGCATTTTGCGGCGGCGCCCTTCAGGAGCGGTACTGCCCAGGCAAGCTCGCGTTTGACACGGATTGGCGCGTCGGGACCGCCCAGGCTGAGCGCCCTTCCCGCACACGCCTCGGCAATCCGCACCACCACCCCGGCACTGGGGGACGGGTCGGCGCAGACGGCGTCCACCAGGGGTGGCACGGTGGTTCCTGGAATCTCGGCGAGCAGTTCCGCCCGCTCGGAACAAATCAATTCGGCCAACCGCGCCTGACCCTCGGCCGTTTCGGCCAACAGCCCCCAGGCGCCGGGCTCTCCAGGGACGGCATGGATGGCGTCGCGCGCCACGGCCAGCACGAGGCCGGGATCATTGCTGCACAACCGGGCCATCCACCACGCCGCGCGCAGAAAGGCGGGACTGGCTGCGTTGTCTTTCTTGAGTGCGCCATAAGCCCGGGAAACGGCATCCAGCAGCAAAGGGCTTTCCTGCGTGGGCGCATAAAGGGTCTCCACCAGACGCCATGTCTCAGCGGCGTCCGGCGACTGGTCTAACGCTTGACCGATATACTCCGCCGCCTCGTCCCGCCGTGATGCGCGCAGCGCCATGCGGGCCAGTGTGCGATAGACCGGAGCCGTGTCAACCACACCGGCCTGGAGCGCGGCGTGGGCCTCCGCACCAGCGCGCTGCCCCTGCGGCGCATCGTCAAGGCCCGTCTGCCGCGCCGTTTCAGCGCGCAGGTCGGCAATGCGCCACAGTGCGTCATGGGGCGCGGCCAGCGGCGGACAAAGCTCCCGGGCCCGTTCGGCGGCGCATTCAGCGCGCTGCAGCAGAAAGGCCGTGCCCGGCCAGTCGCCCATCCCGGCCCGCTGCCCGGCCTGTCCGTGCAACGCCATGGCAAGCCTTGCAAGCATTTCTGGATTGGCCGGGTATTGCGTGACCGCTTCCGAAAAGGCCGTTTCGGCCGGTCCAAAATAGCCGGCCACAAGACAAACACGACCCAGCGATTCCTGAAATCGCGGGTCCGTGGGAAAGGCCTGACAGTCCCTCGCAAGCTGCTGCAATACGGCGTTTTGAAGCGGGGGCCTGCCTGGGTCGCCGACGGGCAGGGCGCCCAGCTGCTCCAGCATGCCCTGGCTGCGCAACGCGGCCCGGTCCGCGCCGAAATGTCCAATCGCGCCCGCCAGAACCGCCACCGACAGCACCAGCACAAGCACCGCCCCCGCAAACCCTGCAAAGCGACTGCGGAAGGCGCGGTGGGGGAGAGGCCCCCCGCCAACACCGTCAAGGACACCCAGGAGCAGAAAGAAGAGGCCCGCCGACACGGGCACGTGCAGATTGAAACCGAAAAGGCCATCCACGCCCATCGCGAACGCGCAAAGCGCCACCGTCAAACCCAGCCGTCGCAAATCGGACGTTGGCCCGTTGCCGGCAAGGCGCAGCCCGGCCAGTAGCGCCCATGAAAAAAGCAGCATATGCAGAAACAGGCCCGCAAGTCCGCCTTCGGCACCCGCTTCGAGGGGTTCGCAGTGCACATGGTCATTCTTGAGCCCGCGCAGGGCGTACCACCGCTGCTCGAAGGGCGTCCACCAGGCGGCGTTCAGCCGCTCGTAGTTGCCGGGGCCCACACCCGTCAGCGGATGCTCCAGGACCATGCGCGCCGCGCCGTGGGCGCTGTTGTAGCGCAACACGAGGGAACTGTCCGAAACAGGCAGCCAGGTGGCGTGCGTGGCCCGGTACGCCGAAAGCAGGGCGCCCGCCGCGACCAGTCCCACCAGCACCGTCAGCGCAAGTGTCAGCGCCGCACGGCCGGGCCGCGCGCCGCGCAAACGGCCGGCAGCCGACCATGCGCCGAACAGCACCAGCGCCGCGCCCACGGCAACAGGACCGCCGCGCATGCCGGTCTGCCAAAGATGGGCCGCCATGAGCAGCGCCGCCGCCAATGCCGGAATGCGCAGGCGAGGGCGGGTGGCCAGTGCAAGCGCCAGTATGATGCCCGGCACCAGCGCATGGCCCGCAAAGTTCGGATTGCCAAAGGTGGAGGGCAGGCCCCGGTATTCCACCGTGGCTGTGGACGCCCAGGGGAAGGGGTCCCAACCGGCGCGCTGCATGAAACCGTAAACACTGGCGGCGCTCAGCGCCGCCACCACCACCGCCACCAGACGCCATGCGCGATCCGGTTCGGCGAAAGCCCGGCGCACGGCCAGCGCGACCAGCACCCATGCGGTGGGCAGCGTAAGCGACCACA
>CAIUWO010000300.1 GCA_903902895.1 Candidatus Hydrogenedentota bacterium
GTGCGCAAGGATAGCAAGCCGCCCCCGACCCGCGCAAATCAATTACGAATTAGGAATTGCGAATTGGAAATGCACAAGGACGGAAGCCAGAAGAAAAGACGGCAGACAGGAATGTCTGCCACACATTGGCACCTGTCAACTTATGGTCAGGACGAGACACCGAAGCTGGCAGACAAACGGTGGGGGTCTGGGAACAAATTCGCGAAGCGGGGAATTGTAGACAGCATCGGACACGCAAGAGCGTCCCCGTGGTAGAATTGCCGAAGTTGTTTCCCGTTCCAGAAGCCCCATTCACCCCCAGGGGTTCCCATGCTCCAATCGTTCCTGCCCAAGCCGCAACTGGATGAAGCCGACGTCAACCGGGGTCTTCGGGCCCTGGTGCTGGACGCCGTGTTCAGCCAGACCATGATGGTGCTGACGACCGGGGCGTTCCTGATTGGTTTTGCGCTGGCGCACGGAGCCTCCAACACCGTGATTGGCATTCTGGGCGGGATGGGTCCTCTGGCCATGGTGATCCAGGTGCCGGCGGTGTGGGTGGTCCAGCGTTTCCGCCACCGCAAGGCCATTGTGCTGGTGACGGCGCTGGTCAGCCGCGCGGCATGGCTTGCCATAGCCTTCCTGCCCTTCATTGTCCCCGCGGAACACCTGCTTCAGGTGCTGCTGCCGGTGCTGTTCCTGACCTATGCGCTGGGCAATGTGTGCGGCTGCGCGTTCAATTCCTGGATTCGCGATCTGGTCCCCGAAGGCCGTTTGGTCACGCTGTTCTCGCGGCGCCTCTCGTATGCGACGCTGGTGGGCGCGCTGGTCAGCCTTGCGGGCGGCTTTGCCGTGGACTACTGGAAGCGGGAATCCTGGCTGCCCGGCGGGGCAAACGGCAGCTACACGGTGATCTTTGTCGTTGCGACACTGTCCGGCATGGCCGGCGTCGTCTACCTGTGGCTGACCCCTGAACCGAGAATGCCCGAACCGAACGGCGAAGGCTTCTTCACGGCGCTGCGCGCCCCGCTGCACGATCGCAATTTCCGGCAACTCCTTGTTTTCCTGAGTTCGTGGAATTTTGCGTTAAACTTTGCCACGCCCTTCTTTTCCGTGTACCTGCTGCAACGGCTTGGCCTGAGCATGTCCTGGGTCATCGGGCTGACCGTGTTCAGCCAACTGGTCAATGTCGTGTTCTTCCGGTATTGGGCTGCGATGGCGGACCGGCTTTCCAACAAGTCTGTGCTGCTGATAGCGGTGCCGCTATTCACCCTGTCGCTGCTGCTGTGGCCCTTCACCACCATGCCGAACCGTTATATGCTGACCATTCCGCTGCTGGTGCTGATTCATGTGGTGGCGGGCATCGGCACGGCGGGGGTAACCCTGTGCGGGGGCAATCTGGCGTTCAAACTGGCGCCGTACGGGCAGGCGGGAGCCTATCTGGCGGTGAACTCGCTGGTTTCGGGCATAGCGGCAACGGTGGCGCCCGTTATTGCAGGGTTTTCGGCGGACTGGTTCAACTCAAAGCACTTGGCCCTGACGTTGAAGCTTTCCTTCATGACGGGCGCGCAGGGTACGCAAGAAATTCCCACGCTGAATGTGTCGGGGCTGGATTTTATCTTCCTGACAGCCTTCGTATTGGGGCTGTACGCGATACACCGGCTGCTGTCGGTGCGCGAGAAGGGCACCGTGAAGGAGTCCGAGGTGCGCCAGGAGGCGCTGGCCGAAATGCTGCGCAACCTGCGGCAGGTCTCCACGGTGGCGGGGATAGGGCAACTCTTTGTGGCCCCATTCGCCTTCTTAAGCAAGGGCGGGGGCAGGAATACCGGGCTGGGGGACTGAGGGGGAGAATCCAGAATCCAGAAGTCCGAAGTCAGAATGAGCAGCGAAGACGGCAGGCAGGAATGCCTGCCACACACTGGCACCTGTCAACTTATGGTCAGGACAAGACACGGGATTCTGGATTCCCTCTCCGCCTACTCCTCCAGCATGACTGCGGACAGGGGTGGCAGGGAGATGCGCAGGGAACCGTCCTTTGACAGGTTGGCGGCAACGCCGTTGCCAGCGGAGGGGTCTGTGAGGAGGCGCAGGGACTTGTTGCCGCCCGCCGCTTCCACAGTGATCTCCTGCGCGTCGGGGGTGTAATTCACCAAGAACTGGGCCGTCTTTTCCCCGTGGACCCAGCGGGAGGTGAACACAGACCGGAAGTGTATTTGTTGGTTTCTGGGCGTAATCATGGGAATGTCGTGGGCGCCTGACACGGTCAGGGGCTTGACCATCCGCCCATAGAGCAGGTAGGGCTTGCCCGCGCCGCGCCGCCAGGCGTTGAGGTTGCGCATGAGGGTAACTACCGCGTCATGGTCGGGCCCCTGCGCGTCCCAGGAACCGCCCCACTCCCAGCAGAGCCTGCCGCCGCCCTTGAGGATGGCCGTGAGCAAATCGCCCTCTACAAAGGACAGAGCCACACGCTGGTGCAGGTTGAGCGGGGACTTGGGAATGTCGACAAAGAAACCCACCGCATTCTGGTTGCCCATGAAGTTGTTGAGGTACTCGTGGTTCACATAGGCATAGGCGGGCACGGGCGTGCCCGCGTGCAGATTCAGGTGGAAGCGGTTGTCGTTGAAGAGCAGGTAGGGGATGAAGGGCTCGGCGGCGGCGGCTTCGCAGCCGATGAGCGTCTTCCTGCCGCTGCGCAGAACCGTTTCCTGAATCCTGCGGTAGATGTCCATCATGGCCTCGTTTTGCCAGATGCCGGGTCCGGCGGGATGGCCGTGGGTCTTGGCGTAGCAGCGGTAGCAGGAGCCGCCGAGGTTTTGATCGAAATATTGCATGTAGTCGACACCCGAGGGCAGCACCTTGGCCACCTCGTCGGCGACGACGTTCTTGACCCATTCGTTGGCGGGGCACATGTCGTAGCCGATGCGCTGTGCGGTTGGCCCGGCGCAGACGCCGTTGTCGGCGGGCTTTCCGTCGGGCGCCTGGGTGACGATTTCGACGAGGTGCTTATCGGCAAACTCCTCTTCACGGGTGAAGGTCGGGTCCGTGTTGCTGCGCAGCGTGTAGCCGGTGCCGCTGGCATAGACGCCCGCCAGGTTGCCCTTGGCGTGCAGGCCGTCCACAAACTGCTGGAAGTCCTCCGCGCCGCCGTAGGGCGGCCAGCAGTAGGGCGGTGCCCAGGGCGCACTGCCCTCCCAGTGCATGAGTAGGGCCAGCACCTTGCTGTCGAACTGCTGGGACAGGGAATCGAGCGCGGGCAGCGCCTTGGTGTAGGGGAAGTACTCGTTGGGCTTCATATCGCCCAAGTCCTTGGTGCCGCGGACGGGATAGGTCACCACGATGGGCGACTGCTCAAACCATTCCGGCAGCGCGGGGTTGCTGTCGAGTTTCGGCGGACGGGGCATGCCCGACTGGTCCAGCCAGGTGCGGTA
>CAIUWO010000301.1 GCA_903902895.1 Candidatus Hydrogenedentota bacterium
AAGCCAAGTCCCCGTTGCTCCCGCATAAATATAGCGACTTTGACCAACCAAGACAACAAAAAGCCGCCATTGCGCCCCGTACCGCAGGCACCCCGCCCGCCTTGCCGTACCGCAGGCGCTTGCCTCGCCGTAGCCCTTGGGCGAAGGCAGGTCCCGCCTTCGACGATAGGGGAAAGCCTCTTTCACGCAATACGCCGCCCATTTTGGACTGCGGCGGCAACGACGCCGCTGTTTCCGTCATACCCGCGAAAGCGGGTATCCAGGCTTTGGTTGATGTCGCGCGCCAGACCAGCCAAAGCGGTCTCGCCGCTCCGCTCTGCCACCGCATTCCATAGAAACCGCCCTCCCCCCGTCATTCCCGTGAAAACGGGAACCCACCTTCCGCACGGGTGCGGAAGTCCTTCCCCTGGAAACGCCAGTCTACCGATGGGCCGCCTCTTGCCCCCGTTATTTCATTGAGTGGCGGAAGTGATGCGGCGGGGCAGATCTTTTTTGAGTGCTGTGGCCATGCCACAGCTTTTCTTCGACGGGGCCATGCCCCGGCGATCCGGAACCCGCAGGCATGGCCTGCGGGAAGAAAAGCGGCGGCATGGCCGCCGCACTCCACATTCCGGACAGTCCTGGCGGTGCCGCCGCTCCGCGCTATCGCCGCCCTCCACAGAAGACCGTCCTCCCTACGCCATTCCCGCGAAACGGGAATCCATCTTCCGCATGGGTGCTGAAGGCCTGCGCCCCCCTGGGACCGCCAATCTCCCGATTGGCCGACTCACACGTCCCGCGCGGTTTACACCTCTGTTGCCTTCCTGCGGTTAACCACAGCGAGACACAAAAAGGTGTTCTGTTGCGGACTCACCCAACGGTGGCGATATCATTCCGGTTCCAGAATATAGCGGTTCAGGCTTCGGGCAAAGCCGTCCAAGCCGGGGAAAAGCTCCGCATCGGTGATGTTCACTTTTCCAAGATAGGAGAGGATTTTGTCGTGCGCACACTTTGGCACGACTATTTTCAGGACCTTCGCGGTTGTAGCGGCCTTCTGAAACGACTCTAGATCACCACACACATCCACGGATGCCGAGTCGACCGCCAACCCCTTGGCCAAATTCTCCATAAAGGTCCGTTTCACGTCCAGCGGAAAAACGAAAAGTCCCTTCTGATTAATCAGCCGGGGATTCAAGTGTTCCGGCGTTCCATAGGCAAGCGCAATCCTCGCATTGTCCTCGTACAGAATCTGACAAGAAATCGAATTCGTCACCAAGATTCGGGACATCTGTTCTTCGGTTAAATTCGAACTGGAACCTCCAAAGAATGAACGCATCTCCTCGTCCAAGGCTGACGTGCGAATGGCCCACACCGCGGCATCGCAGTCGGGCATGTCCCGAACTGCAAAGTGGAGTGCAATGCGGAAACACTTTGTGAAATCCACCATTCGCGTCTTACAGCCATGATGCTGCAAGAGCGCGAGCCAGGAGAAGTCATCATCCTCACGTATTTCAATATCTTGGATGCATGGTGGAGCGGATTTGATTCTCGACAGTGAGATTCTCTCGAAGTTCTGGTGTATTGTGGTTTCGAGCCACTTCGTTGGATCAGGCTGATATAGCCGCCCTATTTCCCGCTCAAGAGAGGAGGATATCAGCCATTCTTTGCTTGCCTGACCCCGAAACACCCAGTCAGTGTCCAATACGCCTTGCAGCTCGATTGCATCGGATAAATTACGCAAGCGATAGCCGGCAATGTGGTCGCTTCTATTTTTCATTCGTAGGCACCCTGCGGTCTAATCTACGTCACCCCAGACACGGGCCAGCGTGGCTTGGATCTTCTTCTCGAAGCGCTCAATCAGTTCACGGTTGGCCGCCACCAGCGCCTGCTCGGCTTTGATCTCGGCGACGATGGCCTGCTGCGTGGCGAGGGGCGGCAGGGGAATAGAGTACTCCTTTAAGACCTGAGCGCTTAGGTTGCTTTGGTTGCCACCGCGCGCGTCACTTATCCTCCTCAGGTCCTCATAGCAGGATTGAAGAACTCGAAACAGGAATGTGGGGAGTAATATCGCGTTTCGCGGCTGGAAAGCCACACATGCTTGGTTCATCGCAGCATCGATGCCAAGAACCGCGACTCTGCCACGCGTCACGCCTTGCCCATACATCGCCATCAATACCGTGCCTTTGGGAACTATCCATGTCGATGAATTCTTCAGACCTTCCGGGGTGATATATTCATTCGCACGGTCGATGATTCCATAATCGATTAGAGTTGTTGTAACCCAAGGGATTTCCCCACCCCAAAAGCTCTCGTTAGATCGGTCTGGCGTTCCACCTGATTTGATCGCGCACACCTCCCCCAACGCCACCACCGGCCAGTCGGGGTGGATGGGGATGTGGGGGCGGTAGTTGTCGAGGACGGCGCGGGCACCGGCGATGACTTTCTGGTAGCCCTCGATCTCCGCCACGATCTCCTGCTGCACCTCCAGCGGCGGCAGGGGGATTTGGACTGATTCCACGTCTGATTGATTGATACTGGGATAGGCCCCCTTTCCGGCCATTCCGATCATCTGATCAACTGACTTGTCATCTCTCAGCACGCTGATGAGGAATCCCGGAAGCAATCGCTCGGGTTTGGCGCGCAATACCGCGAAGCCGGTGGAAGCGATGGCCCGATCAGGGATCTCAGTGAGAAGCGTGAATGCTTTCAGATTTGGGCGGACGGTGGATATTAGAACGTCACCTTGTTTCACTGATCTCCGTGCTCTGCTTGGCGCCTCGTCGGTGGTCGTCCTATTCGGACCGAGGAACTTTCCTGACTCGTTTTCGACGCACGAAATGTCGATATAGTTGAAGTGAGAGTTGGGATACAACGCGGCAGGATTTGCAGCGTCCGGATTGATGTCACAGACTGCGCTCAGCATGACATGAGGGTATTCGGACAGAGATGCAGCCCCCTCCCTATAACGCTCTCCGCTTAAGTTGTACTCGCCATTCGACGCGATCTTCTCCTTCAGCACTATCAGCCCCAGCAAGGGCTGGAAGTCTTCCACCGAGTCCCCCGCCCGCAGGCGGCGCAGGTAATCGGCAATCTCAACACGAACCTGCGGCAGGTCGTTCTTTTCAACCTCGCGCCGCTGTGCGCCGAGGCCGAATCCGTCGTTTTCGACCTTGAAGAAAGCGATGGTCTTGGTCTTCTTTGCGAGCGACTTGTCAAGGATCAGAATGGAGGTCTTGACGCCGGAGTAGGGATTGAACACGCCCGCAGGCAATGAAACGACTGCGACAAGACTATGCTCCACCAGCATCTTGCGCAGCTGTTTGTAGGCGGTCTGGCTCTGGAAGATAATGCCTTCTGGGACGATGATCCCGGCGCGCCCGTTGGGCGTGAGGTGTTCGGCCATGTAGTCCACGAACAGGACTTCGCTGCGCTTGGACTGCACGGAGAACCTGTTGTGCGGCCGGATGCCGCCCTTGGGCGACATGAAGGGCGGATTGGCGAGGATGACATCGGCGTAGTCGTTCCACCGGTCCTGACTGGTGAGCGTGTCATACTCGTAGATGTGCGGGTCGGCGAAGCCGTGCAGGTAGAGATTGACCAGCGACAGGCGCACCATGTCGGGCGAAATGTCATAGCCCTTGAAGTTCTGCGCGAGCCGCCCTTTCTCATCGGGGGTAAGAGAATTGGCCACAGAAGGCACTAAATCCACAGAATTCTTTTTTGTGCTCTTTGTGTTTTTTGTGGCCATGCTTCCCGTGGCCATCCTCAAAATATGCTTATAAGCCGAGATAAGAAACCCGGCGGTGCCGCAGGCCGGGTCAAGCACGGTGTCGGTCTTCTTCGGGTCGAGCACTTCCACCATGAAATCAATGATGTGGCGCGGGGTACGAAACTGTCCGGCATCGCCCTGGGAGCCAAGCACGGAGAGCAGATACTCGAAGGCGTCGCCCAGGCGCTCGCTGTGGTCGTAGCTGAACTCGTCGATGACCTTGAGGAACATCTTGAGGGTTTCAGGATCGCGGTAGGGTAGGTAGGCGTTCTTGAAGATGCTGCGGAACAGCAGCGGGATGCCGGGGTTCTCCGGCATCTTGGCGATGGCCTCGGCGTAGAGGTTCAGCATTTCATGCCCGCTCAATCCGGGCCGCATGAGCTTGGCCCAGCCGTAGCGGGCGAATTCCTTGGCGAAGAACTTGCGCTTGCCGCCGAACTCCTCCGATTCGGCGTCCATGTCATCCATGAACTTGTAGATCAGGGCGATGGTGATCTGTTCGACCTGCGATTTGGGGTCGGGCACCTTACCCACAAGAATGTCGCGGGCGGTGTCGATACGGCGTTTGGTGCTGCTGTCGAGCATGGTAAATCCTTATGGAATGGCCGCCGGGGGCACGGAAAGCGCATGGGAAGAGTACATTGCCACAAAAGGCACAAAGGACACAAAAGGGAATCATTCCGGACAGTTATTGTTTTACTTCCCTCTGTGTCTTTTGTGCCCTTTGTGGCCGTGTTCTGCCTTTCCGGATATGTGGCCACAAAAAACACAAAATCCACAAAAGGGAACGTTGCTTGAGTATTCGCCGGAATACGCACGTTGCTTACCTTTTGCCTGCTTTCCCCCTATCCCTTCTGTGTCTTTTGTGCCTTCTGTGGCCAATCGCGTCTTCTGCTTTTCCGGAAAGACAGCCACAGAAAACACAAACTTCACAAAAGGGAAAATTGTCTGGAACGGTCCCTGCCTTCGCCATCCTTCTGTGTATTTTGTGCTCTTTGTGGCCAACCCCGTTCTCTGCTTTTCAGGGATTACAGGATGTATTTCTTGATCTCGATGACCGGCGCACCGAAGTTGATCAGCATTCCATCGCGCTGCCGAGACGCCCGCAGATACCCGAGCACCTGCGCGGTATGCTCATCGGCCAGCGCCTTGCAGGCTTTCAACTCGACAATGAGGCATCCCTCGACAAACAGGTCCGCGAAGTAGTCGCCCAGAACGGTGCCGTCCTCATCGCGCACCTGCAACGGATGCTGCTGCTCGACAGCGAGCCCTATTTTCCGCAGACGGTGGGCCAGCCCGTTTTCGTAAACCTTCTCCAAGTGCCCGCTGCTCAGATACACGTGCAAATCAAAAGCTATCTGCCGGATACGGTCGCACAACTCCCGAATCTTTTGCTCATCCCGCATGATTGTGTGCCTCCTGTGCCTTGTGCGGCGGTCTTTCTTCCTGCCCAAAACTCTTTCTTTTTGTGTCTTTTGTGCTCTTTGTGGCCATCCACTACGTTGCAAACTGGTTCAACGAAACGTAGTCCTTGACATACTCGGGCACCATGGTCCGGTATATCGCGGGCACGGCGCGGAAATCATGGGTGGAGAAGACCGGGTTGGTGGCCAGGTCGGTAAACTGGCGGCTTTCGATGATATGGCGCACGTGGTCACTCACGACGTAGGCCTTGAAGAAGTTCTTGATGGCCGGGATGGCCTTGGCATCGTCCGGCTTTCGGTCGGCCACGAACTTGGCGAATTCCTCCTCCAGCAGTTCGTCCTTGGACTTGAAGCGGGGGATAAGGCCGAAAATCTTTTCCAGGATTTCGCGCAGCGTCAGGCGGCGGTCCACCGCAGCGGCCTTGCGGAGCTTGTCGAGCGTGTAGTACTCCTCGGGCTTGTCGAACACTTCGCGGTTGACATAGTCGATAACCCGGTCCCACTGTCCGGCCTCGACGGCGGCGGCGATGGTTTCGTTTTCGCGCACGCTGTTCTCAAAGCGGCTGAAGAGCATGCGGTCTATCTTCATGCCCTCAAGGCCGACAGCCTCTTCCCGAACCGAGGAAATGATGTCGGCGCCAAGGTGTTCGTAGGTGGTGACGCTGCCTTTCCCCCCGTCTCCGCCGCCCCCTGTGCTTGATGGCCGGGGAAGTTCCAGCACCTCATCGTAATCGAAGTCCTCCTCAAAGTACTCGCAGTTGGCGAAGAAATCGAAGAGCTTGAAGGCGGTTTTCTGCGGCTGCATCACGCTGCCCCTGAGGCTGTCATCGAACAGCTGCTCAAGGAAATTGTGCTTGCGGGTACCGCGCCCCTTGATCTGGATGAAATCGGTGGGCGAGAAGATGGGCCGGAACATGCCGAGGTTGAGTATGTCGGTGCAGTCGTAGCCGGTGGTCATCATGCCGACCGTGACGCACACGCGGGCCTTGCTGGTCTTGTAGACGGGCAGGAAGTTGGCCGAGCCTAACAGGTTGTTGTTGGCAAAGTTGATGGTGAACTGCTGGGCGTCGGGTATCTGCGAGGTGACCTGCACCGCAAAATCGGACTGGTATTTGCCGGGGAACATGCGGTCGGCCATGTCGTTGAGACTCTGCGCCAGTTTGCCAGCGTGGTTCTGGCTGACGGCGAAGATGATCGACTTTCCGATCTCGCCGCTGACCGGGTCGCGCAGCGCGTTTTCCAGGAAGGTCTTGCAGAGGAGCTGGTTGGTGGCGTCGGCAAAGAAGCGTCTTTCAAACTCGCGCTGCCGGAACGCTTCCTGTTGGTCCTCGCCGCTGTCATCGGTCACCGTGACGATAAAACCGTCTCCGGAAAGCAGTTCTGTGGTGATGTCGGTTCGGGCATCGACCACGGTGGGGTTGATCAGAAAGCCTTCCTTCACCCCGTCCAACAGCGAATAGCGGAACGTGGGCTGGCTGTCCTCGCAGCCGAAGGTGCGGTAGGTGTCCAGCAACAGGCGCCGCTCGACCTCGCGCGGGTCGCCTGTGTTGGGGTTGGCCGGGTCGAACCGCTTGAGATAGTCGCGGGGCGTGGCGGTGAGCCCGAGCTTGTAGCCGATGAAGTAGTCGAAAACGGCGCGGGCGTTGCCGCCGATGGAGCGGTGCGCCTCGTCGGATATGACCAGATCGAAATCGGTGGGCGAGAAGAGTTTCTGATACTTGTTGTTGAACAGCAGCGACTGGACGGTGGTGACAACGATTTCCGCCTTGCTCCACTCGTCGCGGTTCTCTTTGTAGACGACCGTCTGGAAGTCGGCGGACAGCAGCGCCACGAAGGCTTTCTTGGCCTGATCCTCCAATTCGAGACGGTCCACCAAGAACAGCACGCGCCGCGCATTGCCGGAGCGGAGAAAGAGCTTGATCACGGCCGCAGCGGTGAGGGTTTTTCCGGTGCCGGTGGCCATCTCGAAGAGAAAACGGTCTTTCTCATCCTTGACTGCCCGCTGCAAGGCATGCACCGCGCTCAACTGGTAGTGCCGGAGAAAGCGCAGTTTGTTGGCCGCGACATAGCCGGGGCGCTCGTCCCGGTTCTTCCATGCCGCCTCAGAGG
>CAIUWO010000302.1 GCA_903902895.1 Candidatus Hydrogenedentota bacterium
CGGTTGTCGCCGATGAGGCGCCTCAGGTTGGGGTTGGCGGCGAGATCGGCGTACTGCGCCTTCATGCTCTTGTAGAGCGGCAGGAATATCTCCGGATAGGCGGCAAAGAGGCGGTTGGCAATGAGCACCGCGCCGACGCCGCAACCGATGCGCAGGGCCCAGTCGCCGGCGATGCGGGCGGGCGTTGCGGTGCCTTCACGGCGTGCGCCGGTCCAGGCAAGCATGCATGCTCCAAGGCCGGCCCAGGGCACGCCGGCGATGAACAGCCACAGGAATCCGTAGGCCCGGGGGATGGGCACCAGCCTGTTATTGGGCGCGTCCAGCATGAGTTCGCCCCGGAAGAAACTGGGCCACTGCATCCAGCCGCGCGCGCCGGCCATGCCGATACCGACGGTCAGGGCCAGAACGACCCACGCCGAGGCGTAGCGGCGGGATTGTTTGGCGCCGGGGTCGCGGGCGATGAACCACCACGCCGCGCCCCAGGTGACGCCGGCGAAGACGCACCCGTTGACGGCCCCATACCCGGAGCAGCCGCGAACGGCCCAGGTCATGCCGCCGAGCACGGCAAAAAGGACAGTGGGCAGGACGAAGTTGTGGAGGAGGTCGGAGGACTGGGTGCTGCTGTTGCTCATAATTCCGGGTCCTGGTTCCGATGTGCGCAAGAAGAACACAACATCCCCCGCCGCTTCGCGGCACCCCCTTCGAAGGGCGATTTACGAGGGCGTTCCGTTGGGCTCTTGGTGCTACTCTTTGATGGGTATGGGGCCCATGACCGGGGCGGCCATGTTGGACTGATCGACGAGGTTGCAGTAGGGGTTCAGTCCCCGGCCGTACCACAGATGCGGGTTCGCGGGCAGGTTGTCCACCCAGACGATTGCGACCGTCGGGTCGTCGTCGGCGATTTCCTGGTTGAAGATGCAGGGCGTGTCGGGACCGTCCGGACCCTCGCTGACGCTGAAACCGGAGAGCCGCCCGGCGGCCTTCAGCCCGCTGTTGAGGCCGCCGAATTTCACGCGCAACTGGCGGCCGTAGGGTGTGCCGACCACCTCAACCTTGTCAAAGCGCGGCCCGCGCAGCGTCTTTCCGGCGAACAGATCATGCTCGGCCAGGCTGGCCAGGCGGTAACCGAGCGTCTTCAATCCCGCCGTGCCGGCGTGGATGCCGTCATTGAGGGAAACGTCGATGGCGGGGACGAGACCGCCGGGGGCCAGTTCCGCTTCAAGCGCGAGTTCATCCGTCTGGATGGCGTTCCACTTTGAGAAGGTGTCCGCCTTCCCGGTGAACCGGCCGATCTGGACGTAGTAGAAGGGCAGGTCCGGAATGCCGGAATCGGCGCGCATGGCGGCCACGAGTTGCTTCATCTTCTCGCGGTAGACGGGCTGGCCGTCCTTGTTGGCGTCCGATTCGCCCTGGTACCAGAGCACGCCGCGCACCCTGCCGCCGGCGGCTTCCACCTGTTTGCACATGGAGCCGTAGAGCGATTCGCCCCCCTTCTCGCGGAGGGCCGGGTCCCACTGGGC
>CAIUWO010000303.1 GCA_903902895.1 Candidatus Hydrogenedentota bacterium
GAGTGCGGGCGCACGACCCGCCGCATGAGCCGCGTCATGGGCCGCTCGGACGACATGCTGATCATTCGCGGCGTGAACGTGTTTCCGTCGCAGATTGAGGAGGCGCTCCTGGCCGTGGAGGGAACGGCGCCGCACTACCTCATTGAGGTGGACCGTCCGGGGGCCATGGACGAGGTGTGCGTCAAGGTGGAGGTCAGTCCGGCATTCTTCTCCGACAAGATGAGCGAAATGCAGGAATTGCGCGACCGGATTGACCGGAAGATACAGGGGTACACAGGCATTCACGTCAAGGTGGAACTGGTGGCCCCCAAGTCGATTGAGCGTTCTGCAGGCAAGGCGGTTCGGGTGATGGACCACCGCTTGAAGCGGAACTAGCGCCTAGTTCACGGGGGGCGCGGCGTAATTGTCTTTCCGGACATTGTCGAAGTTCAGGTTGTTCTTCGGCCCAAACCAGCCAACGGAATAGCGGCTGTTGCGGGCACCATACACATTTTCCTCCGGCGCCCATTCCCACTTCTCGTTTGTGACATGGCCGTCGCACCACACAACGTTGATTCGGCCATAGTGCCGGAAGTGCATGGTGGGGGAACTGAACCAGGAGGCATCACCGCGGGGATGGTCGACTGAGACGGGCAGCGGCGGCTCAAGAAAGCTGTATTCAACGATATATCCGTCCTGCGGCATGGCTGCATCGGCAAACATGACAGTTCCCGCCGGGTCGGCAATGTGCACGTCCTGCATGCCGTTTCGGCAGGCATCGGCGGGGTCGTCTGTAATGGAGAGCGTGGACCCGACGTACGCCATGTTGTAGCCATAGCCGCCGGTGCCGGATTCAAAGGCGTTGGTCGCTTCGCCCTTTTTCCGAACCTCCATGAATTCGGGGCATTCCTTGACCCGGCCGTCTGTGAGATATTCAAAGAGCGGCCCTTTGTGGAAATCGAACTCACTGTTGCCGTTGGGGGTTTCCCTCTTTCCATGCCAGCGTGAGCGACCGCCGAAGTTGTCGGGTTCATTCTGGAAATCAAACATGTCCGCCGCCGCAGGAACGTAACATCCTTTGTTCTCGGCCGCGTACATGGTGTTGGCGAGAAAGAGCTGCCGCAGGTTGTTGACGCACTGGGTGGAGCGGGCTTGGGCCCGCGCCCGCGCCAGCGCGGGCAGGAGTATGGCCGCGAGGATGCCAATGATCGCAATGACGACCAGCAGTTCTATCAGCGTGAATGCCGCCGTTCTGGTAATTGGGCGCCGGGTCATAAGCGATGCACCCGCTTTTGCAGCCGGACCAGGGCCATAATGCCGGCCGTCAGAAGCATCAGGGCAGTGAATAGGACTGACGGTCCGGGAAGTGGCACATACGCAAAAATATAGGTGCCCTCGGCAAGGATGGTTTCAAGGGTGGGCTCCGCGTAGAGTCGGACCTGGACGCCGCGGGTGTCACCGGACTTGGCGCTGTCAGTGCGAACGCTGAAATTGGCGATGCCCGCGAAGCTGCGCACCTGGAAACCCTCCATTGCGGGGTCTGCATCGAACGCGCCTACAGGAACGGCACCCAAGACTTCAAGCGTCAACAGCGTGCCGTCGGCAACGCGGTTTCCGTTGGCGTCGCGGATTTCCCCGGTAAAGAAGTAGATGGGGCCCGGGGCCGTAGCGTTCGGGTTTTGGAGCCACAGGTCGGTCGGCAGGGCAGGCGGGCCGGGCAGGAAGGAATAGCTCAACTGGCCCCCAATGCGTCCATCCGGGGTGGATGCGCGCAAAGTGGCGCTGCCCGCCGCCGTGGCGGCGCGCACTGTGAACGCGATTCTCCCGGCGGAGACGGGTACCTGCACGCCCTCGGTGGCAGAGTCCATATCGGCGGTCACGATGGCCGCCAGTTCTACGGGGGAGACCGTCACGGTGAGAAGCGTGCCTTCGGCAAGGGGTACGGTCCCGTCAAGGATGGGGTCGCTTTGAACCACAACCGTATCCACCCCGTTCGCCACTATTCCCGTCGCTGGGGATGCATGCAAAAGCACCGGGATGGCGGTAACATTCTGGTCCCCAAGACCGGCCACAGAGGCAAGGGCAAAGATTCCTGGAACTGTCGAGCGGAACAGCACCTTGTTCGTGGCGGGGTCCCGCTGTATGCCGGACAAGCCGCTTTGGGTCCACTGGACGCTGTCAAAACGCCAGGGCTCAAGGGCGGCCTCGTCGAGGCCCTCTATATCGCCGCTGCCATAGACCAGCGTGAACTGGGCATCCTGCACCTGGGCCAGCGCAAAACCGGGAACAGCCGACCTGAAATCACGCATTGCGCCGCTGGTCAAGCGCCCGGGAATGTCGGGCAGGGCCACGGCGGACAAGACCGGCAATATGTCCACGGTGCAGTTGTAGAGGCGGACGCCCGTCCGCGTACCCTTGGAGAACAGGGCAATAGCGTTGCCGCCTGCATCGGCGGCACGTCCAAGCTGGGTGCCCGATGGGCTGCCACCATACTCGGTTGGAATTTCGAGCGGGAGCACGGTGCTCTCGGGGCGCAACGGGTCTGTGCCTGACACCCGCGTCTCGTAGCTGTCAGACACATCATCCTCGTCTGTGTCGGTCAGGGGGTCCATGTCCACGGCAGCGGAGATTTCTGGCGCCACCGTGCCGAATCCCGAGACCACTCCGTTGATGAACGCGCTGACTCGGATAAAGTCCACCTGGGTTAGATTTGCCGGGGCGCCGTCGGATTTCACCGCCCAGGAAATATCGAATCCGTCGCCACCGCCGGCGTGGGCGGTCAATCCCACTTTGAGCGGGTCGTCGGGCCGCAGATAATTGTCCCGGCATTCTTGAATGGTCGGGGACAGGTCAGCGTAGCCCCAGTCCCGCTCGGTACCGTCTGTATTGCTGTTGAGGACATTTCCGGCAAGGGCCGGAGAGGGATTCGCCATGCCCCCAGGCAGGATGGACGCGGAGAGATTGCGGCTGCCAGGAATGACATACCAAGGGTCATCGGCCAAGCCGTTGCCGTTCACGTCCCGGCTGATTTCCACCAGGGCGGCTTCCGCCCAGCGGCGGGCAGGGACGCCGCCCACCCAGAACGCATTGCCGTGCACCACAAAGTCAATGCCGAGCGGGTTGTTCGGGTCATTCAGTATGGGGGTGTTGAACTTGAGCGTGATATAACTGCCCGGCGCTGTGCCGGGCCGGCCAATGGAATAAGCCTTGCCGTTGTTCGGGGCCAGCGTGCCGCCCCCGGCAGGCGCACCCAGGGCTTTGGCGGGGTCCGTGAAACCAGGTTGCGAGTCGAAGCCGTGAACGTCGATGACCGCGTCGGCCCAAGGGTCGTCTGCGGCGAAGGCGGGGGGAAATATGGCGAGACACACCGCACCCGCCAAGGTGAGTGAAATTGCGCGCTTAAACGCGCCCGCGAATAGTCCAGAATCTATCACAAACAAAGCCCTCGCTGTCTGACCTTGGGCGCGGTTCTGGTCGAAACCGTAGCGCACACCCGGTACTGATCGGCAGGTCTTCGGACTCACAGGCAA
>CAIUWO010000304.1 GCA_903902895.1 Candidatus Hydrogenedentota bacterium
AGGGTTATGGATTGGATTCAACAGGCGATGGAGCGTCACAGCGGTCCGCTGCTGCGCTACGCCACGGGGCTCACCGGCAACGCCGAGACCGCCCGCGACGTGGTGCAGGAAACGTTCCTCAAGCTTTGCCGCGCCGAGCGTGACAAGGTCGAGGGACATCTGGCCCCGTGGCTCTACACCGTCTGCCGCAATCTGGCCCTGGATGTCCACCGAAAGGAACGCCACATGGCTCCATGGAACGAAGCGGCGGCGGCAACGGCGGCATCGACCGCCGTGCCCCCCTCCGATGCGGCGGAACGGGCCGAGGCCCGGACGCGCGCCGATGCATGGCTCGACACCCTTCCCAAAAACCAGCAGGAAGTCATCCGGCTCAAATTCCAGGACGCATTGTCCTATGCGGAAATAAGCCGGGTCACGGGACTGAGCGCCACCAACGTGGGCTATCTGATACACACCGGGCTCAAGGCCCTCCGCCAGCGGCTCGCCGCGGCGGAAACCGCCGGCCAGGCCTGAGGAGCATGAACATGAAATACGAACTCGACGATCCGAAAATCACCGCCTACGCGCTGGGCGAATTGGACGAAACGGAAAAGGAGGCCATGGAGGCCTTCCTCAACGAAAACGAGGCGGCCCGCGACGAGGTCGCCCGCATCCGCGAAGCCGCCCAGTGGCTCACGGCCGAACTCGGCGCGGAAGCGCCCGAGGGGCTGTCGGAACTGGAGCAGGCACGGATAATGGATCAGGCGAAAAAACCGAAGCAGGGATTCAGGACGCGGTGTGGTGCTCTCGCTGCTGCCATGGTTGTGGTTGCCCTCGGCTCAATGTTCTTCCTGATGCTATTGAGCGGGGCCATTAACACGGCCGGAGGCGGCTATTCGATGATGTCCGCAGAAGAGAGGGCTGCATCGATCACAGCCGCCTCCATCGTCAATGAGGGCGGCTCGGTGTCCGCGAACGCGCCGGTGGCTCCGGTGGAAGCCAAGGAACTGCGCTACCAGCAGAACCAGGTTGCACCGCCGGAGAGACTCGCGGAGATGGCACCGGTTACACCCGGTGCTGCCCAGGCTCCTGCTGCGCCGCCCGCGAAACAGAACGTCGGTTGGGACCAGATTGGCACCAAGACCATGAGCCAGCAGGCGGTCATTGGCGATGCAGACACCTCGCAGGTCTCCACTTCCGCGCCCGCGGCTTCTCCGGCAAAACCGGCAGACGGATGGAACACCATCGGTACGAAGACCATGAGCCAACAGGCGGTAGATGGCAAGGCGGATCAATATGGGGTTTACGGATCCAATATGGCCCCTGAGGCCGTGTCCGCACCCGGTGCCGGTGGCGACCTCCAGAGCGTTACCGTAGGCGGCAACCTCCGCATCCGTGGAAGTGAAGTGACCGCTACGGAGAAGGCCAAAGAGAAGAAGGACAGCGTGCCTGTTTTGGGTGACATGAACGGAAATGCTGCGTCAGCTCCGGCACCGCCGACCACCATCTCGGAGGTTACGATAGATGCTTATTGGGCTAACGGATCTTCGACTGCCAATGCTCCTGATGCCTCGTCCGCGCCGGCCACGCCGCCCGCCGAGGTGAAGGACCAACTGCAGGCGCTGGGCTATGGCGGAGTCAGCGCGAACGCACCCGCCCCCGCGTCAAATGAGAAGAAGCAGGAACTTTCCAAGGGCGGTATCGTTGCCGAGCAGGATGCGCGTATCATGCCGCGTCCCATGCCGGTTCCCCCGCCCCCGCCCACACCGGTGCCGAACAGTGAGTCGTACCCGGTGTTGCCGGAGAACACGTTCCAGCGCACGGTCGATGCGCCGCTGTCGACCTTTGGGCTCGATGTGGACACGGCGTCCTATGCGAACATGCGCCGCTTCCTGAGCCAGGGCACACTGCCGCCGGGCGAGGCGGTGCGCATTGAAGAGATGATCAACTACTTCAAGTACGACTATCCCAAGCCCGAGGGCGACGCGCCCTTCTCGGTGACGGTGGACGCGCATCCCTGCCCGTGGGCACCAACGCACACGCTGGCCCGCATCGGCGTGCGCGGCAAGGACCTCAACACCGAGACGCGCCCCGCCGCGAACCTGGTGTTCCTGATCGACGTGTCCGGCTCGATGCAGGATGCGGACAAGCTCCCGCTGCTCAAGAAGGGCATGAAGCTGCTGACGCAGACCGTCACGGCCAATGACCGTGTGTCGATTGTCACCTACGCCAGCGGCACGGGCGTGGCGCTGTACCCGACCTCGGGCGACAACAAAACCACGATTGAAAATATCATCGACAACCTGTCGGCGGGCGGCTCGACCAACGGCGCGGGCGGCATCCAACTCGCCTACGACCTGGCGCGGCGCGCCTTCATCCAGGGCGGCGTCAACCGCGTCATTCTCGCCACCGACGGCGACTTCAACGTGGGCGTCAGCGACACGGGCACGCTGGTCGGCATGATTGAACAGCAGGCGAAGACGGGCGTGGCGCTGAGCGTGCTCGGCTTCGGCCAGGGCAACATCAAGGACGACCGGCTCATGTCGCTGGCCGACAAGGGCAACGGAAACTATGCCTATATCGACTCGTTCCAGGAGGCGCGCAAGGCGCTGCTGGAGCAGGCCACGGGCACGCTGTTCACCATCGCCAAGGACGTGAAGATCCAGGTCGAGTTCAACCCGGGCAAGGTCGGCGCGTACCGGCTGATCGGTTACGAGAAGCGCATGCTCGCCGCGCAGGACTTCAACGACGACCGCAAGGACGCCGGTGAAATCGGTGCGGGCCACACGGTCACGGCGCTGTATGAACTGGTCGCGCCGGGCGAAGCGATCTCCCCGCCGCAGACGGATCCGCTCAAGTACCAGACGAACGCGGCCCCGGAAACGGCCACGCCGCCCGCGACGGATTCGCCCGAACTAATGACGGTGAAGCTGCGCTTCAAGCCGCCCACGGGCGACGTGAGCACCCGCTTTGACGTGCCCATCCCGGCGACGATTGTGACGGCGGAAACACGGCCTGACTTTCAGTTTGCCTCGGCCGTGGCGGCCTTCGGCATGCTGCTGCGCCATTCGTCCTATGCCGGCACGTCGACGATGGACATGGTCATCAACCTCGCCCAGCAGGGCAAAGGCGCGGACGAAAACGGCCTGCGCGCCGAGTTCGTCAACCTCGCCCGCACGGCCTCGGCCCTGATGGGCACGCCCCAGCCCCAGCCGATGCTGCAATAGGCGAACATCCGCAGATTACGCAGATGACCGCAGATTGAAAGACAGGAAGAAGCCCTCCGGATAAAGGTCTGGAGGGCTTATCTCTTTTCTGCGCAAATCTGCGCAATCTGTGGATTAAGTACTCTTCTTTCTTCCCCCCGGGCCGCGGCCGACTTCACGGCCAATCTTGCGGATGCGGGCACCCATGCAGGTGTGGCATTCGCGGCCCGTCTCGGCGATGCAGGCCTTGGCGGGATAGATCTCGTAGAGCTTGCGGTATTCCGGCGGGGTGAGGTTGGGCATGACGATGTTCGCGCCGCGCTGCAACCCAAGCTCGCGACCCTGCGCGAGGTTGAGCGTGGCGAGTGCCGTGGTGCTGGGAATGTTCGCGTCAGGCCGCACCAGCCGCGTGAGCGCCACGGTCTTGTAGGTCATCAGTTCGCTGTTGGGCACCTGGTCGCCAGGCAACAATGTGGGGCAGACATTCCTGTCTGCCGTTTCGGGTTGACCGTCAGGCGCGGCTGTTCCACATTCATTACCCAGCGGCGTTGCGGGATGCGAGATGTAGGGCCCCACGCCGATCATGTCGAGGTCGAGATTGCGGAAGGTGTCGAGATCGCGCGCGAGCATGGCGTAGCTCTGGCCGGGGATGCCCACCATGACACCGCTGCCGATCTCGTAGCCGAAACCGCGCAGGCGTTCAAGCATGGAGAGTCGATCCGAAATGGTGCGGCCCGGTCCGGGGGGATGAATCATGGCGTAAAGCCCCGGGTCGGAGGTCTCAAAGCGGAGCAGATAACGGTCGGCACCGGCCGCGCGCCATGCGATGAAATCCTCATCGGGCCGTTCGCCAAGGCTGAGCGTCACAGCGAGGCCCGTCTCCTCCTTGATGGCGTGGATGATGTCCGTGATGAAGTCCTGCGTGAGCCCGTAGTCCTCGCCGGCCTGCATGACGACCGTGCCATAGCCAAACTCGCGCGCCTCGCGCGCGCAGTTGAGAATCTCATCACGTGTCATGCGGTAGCGTTCCAGGCCGCGGTTGTCGGCGCGCAGGCCGCAATAACCGCAGAGGCGGCAGCAGTGACTGGAGATCTCAATGAGCCCGCGCAGATGCACCGCCTCGCCGACATGGGCCTTGCGCGCGGCGTCGGCGGCGGCCCACAGCAGTTCCAACCGAGCGGGGTCCTCCTCGCGCAGCCAGGATTCGATTTCGGTCAGAGTCAGGTTGTCAAAGGACATTCATTAAATCCCATACAGGGGTTTCTTGACTGAACCACGAAGGCACGAAGGACACGAAGGAACCGCCCTGTCATTGCGAGCGCCCCCGTCATTGCGAGCGAAGCGAAGCAATCTCTTGTATCCATAGACCGCGTTCGGGGTCATCGCAAGCAAGAGATTGCTTCGCTTCGCTCGCAATGACGGAGTATGTCCATATCTAATCCCTTCGTGCCTTCGTGGTTCAACTATCTCTGTTTTGAAACGGCCACGGCTTTGTATGCCTCCAGCGCGGCGGGAAAGGGTTCCAGTGCGCGCTCGAAAATGCCCAGGCTGTACGCTATGGCCAGTCCGTAATTGGTAATGGGCACACCCTGCTGGCGGCAGCGCAGGATGCGGCTCAGCATGGCGCGGCGGTTGGTCGTGCAGGCGCCGCAGTGCACCACGAGTTTGTACGGCGTCAGGTCCTCGGGGAAATCGTGGCCCTGCGTGTGCACGAATTCAATCTTGCCGCCCACATACTGCGTGAGCCAGCGCGGAATCTTCACGCGGCCGATGTCGTCGGCGATGGGGTGGTGGCTGCACGACTCGGCGATGAGCACGCGGTCGCCGGGGCGCAGCGATTCGATGGCGTGCGCGCCGAGCACCTGCGTTACCAGGTCGCCGCGGTAGCGCGCGAACAGGACGGAGAATCCCGTCATGAGAATGTCACGCGGCACGTCGGCCGCGACCTTCAGGAAGGCCTGCGAATCGGTGACGACCAGTTTGGGCGGCCGGTTGAGCCGGGCCAGCGCGTCGCGCAGTTCGCGCTCCTTGACGACCATGCAGTAGGCATCACCGTCGAGCAGGTCGCGGATGGACTGCACCTGCGGCAGGATG
>CAIUWO010000305.1 GCA_903902895.1 Candidatus Hydrogenedentota bacterium
GATGGCCGCGCTGGGCGCGGGGTATGCGATGGGCGGCGTTTTGGCCGATCGCATCGGCACCTTCGTGCCCATCGGGATCGCGCTGCTGGTTGCCGGGGCTTCCGGTTGCCTTATGGAAGCCGCCGCCGAATCTTCCGGTGAATACTTGGGCGCGCTGGAATGGGGACGCACCTTTCACCCGTATGTCGCCTCCGCATGCATCTCTTTCGTGCCCATATTCGCCCTTGGCACCGTCTTGCCACAGGCCATCCAATTGCGCGCCCGACAGGGTCGTGTCGGCTCTGCGGCCGGTTGGATGTCCGCGTTGTCCACCGGCGGAAGCATCCTCGGGGTGGTGCTCACGGTGCATGTTTTTCTGGTCTATATCGGCGTGCGCGAAACCCTCTATGTTTCCTCCGCAGTGCTCGCGTTGGCGGGCATTGGCCTTGCCCTGCTGCGCCCGAAAGTGGTCGCGGGTCTCGGCGTCGCCCTCGTGCTGCTGATACCTCGCCCCGCCGCCGCGCAACAGGTTCTTTTCGAGAACTACAGCGCCTACCACCATATCCTCGTAGAGGACATCGGCCGTCAGCGGCAGATCCGCTTTGACAACGCCATACAAAGCACGATGTCGCTGGATAATATCTATCTGGGCGGCTTTGAATACACCGACTTCTTCCATGTGCCTTTCATCATTGACCCCACCATATCCTCCGTGCTTTTTCTGGGTCTGGGCGGCGGCACAGGTCCGAAGTCTTTTCTCGCAGCGTATCCGAAGCTGCGCATCCAGGTGGCTGAAATCGACCCGACGGTTCTGGAAGTCGCACGCCAGTTTTTTGGGGTTCCGCAAGACCCGCGACTCCAGGTCAACATTGAGGACGGGCGGGTGTGTATCCAGCGGGGGAAGAGCCTCTATGGGGCCATCATCATCGACGCCTATGCCTCCGGCCCCTATGGTCCCTACCTGCCCCCGCACTTGGTGACGCAGGAGTTCTTTCGCGCGGTCTGGCAGCGGATTCAGAATGGCGGCACGCTGGTCTATAACATCGCCGGGAAACAAAATAACATCTGGAGCGAAGGGGTTCAGTCCGTCTACGCCACGCTTTCGAGCGTGTTTCAGGTGGTCTACGTTTTTGAGGCCCGCACCTCCATCAACACCGTGTTTGTCGCGCAAAAGATCGACAAGGGCACCCTTTGGCCCGATGGCACCCGCGATGGGCATCCGTGGCCCCAAGGCCCATGGATCAAGGGCGTGATGAAGGCCGACGAGCTGGCGAAAAATACGCGCACTCTCACAGAAAGCGGTTTTCTGACCTTCCCCGGTCTTGAGCGGCGGGTGGGACAGTTTGGCGGCCTGAACGGCACGACACCACAAGCCCCGCTCTTCACGGATGATCACGCGCCGGTGGACATTGCGCCCGGTCAGCGGAAATAGGGGTAATCCGGCTCAGGCCTACTTGAGTTCCTTGACCTTGATGTTCCGAAACCAGATCGGCACCCCGGCATGCTTGCCTTGCAAGCCGATCCGTCCCTTGGTCGCCATTTCGCTCTTGGGCTTCTTGATCCATTCGGGCGGGGCTGAACCGTCAGGATTCTTGCGGGCTTCCGTCCACAGGCTCATGTCCATCGACGTCACGTGTTCCCCGTTCAACACCACATCGATTTTCTTGCCCACACATTTCACGGTCATATGATTCCACTCGCCGGGCTTCTTGACCACGCTCTTCGATGGCGCGAGATGACCGAATATACCGCCGCACTTCCACGTCGGAGGCACATCCGCCCACTTTTTCGCGTTGTCATCCAAGATCTGAATCTCGACCGAATTGGGAATCCA
>CAIUWO010000306.1 GCA_903902895.1 Candidatus Hydrogenedentota bacterium
CTGCTGCTTGAGGCGCTTTGGCTGGAGGTGGAAAACGCCCGGCAGCAGACGGTGGACGACGCCGAGGCGGCCAAGGATGCGCCGGAGCCCGACCGTGAATATACTTACGAGGCACCGTTCCAGATCACCCGCATCCCCGAGGGATTTGAGATTGAGGGACGCCGGCCGATTCAGGCGGTGCAGATGACCGATTTTGAGAACGAACAGGCCATAGAGCACCTCCAGCACCGTCTCAAGAAGATGGGCGTGTTCAAGGCCCTAAAGCGCATGGGTGCCCAGCCCGGCCAGACCGTCCGCATCAGCGGCGTGGATCTGGATTACCAGCCGGACTGAGAAGTCGGCCCGCGCGGGAAAGTGCAGTGTTCGCATGAAGACATCTGCGACCCGGTTAAAGCGGCTGGTCGTCAAGATCGGCACAAACCTGTTAAGCGGCAAGCGCGCCTCTGAGGGGCACGTGATGGAGACCGTTGTCCGCGAACTGTGCGACATCAAGACGGCCCATGGCATCGACGTGCTTGTTGTCAGCTCCGGCGCGGTGGGCTTCGGCATGAACGCGCTCGGTCTTGAGCGCCGCCCCACGCTTCTCCCCGAAAAGCAGGCCGTTGCCGCCGTTGGCCAGTCCCGGCTCATGCACTATTACGAGACGCTTGTGGGCGCCCACAGTCCCGGCCTGACCACCGCACAGGTGCTGCTGACCCAGGCCGACCTTGACGAGCGCCGCAACTACCTCAACGTGCGCAACACGCTGGTGACGCTGTTCGGGATGAAAAACGTCATCCCCGTGATCAACGAAAACGACTCCACGGCCACGGAGGAGCTGCGCTTTGGCGACAACGACACGCTGGCCGCCAAGATAGCCGCCAAGATCAACGCGGACCTGCTCATCATCCTGACCGATGTGGACGGGCTGTACGACCGCAATCCCGACCGGGACAAAAGCGCCCGGCTCATCGCCGAGGTTGCCGAGATTTCCCATGACCTGGACGCCGTGGCCGGCGGCGCAGGCAGTATCGCCTCCACCGGCGGCATGCGCACCAAGCTGTCCGCCGCGCGCATCGCAACGGCCGCGGGCGTGCGCTGCGTCATCGCCAATGGTTTTCGCGAGGGCATTATCCACGGCGTGCTTGAGGGGGACGCCCCCTGCACCCAGTTTCTTCCGGCCCACGCCGCCCTGTCGCACCGCAAACGCTGGATCGCCTTCGGCCGCTCCGTCCGGGGAATGGTCCGAATCGACGACGGCGCGCGCGCCGCGCTTCTCGAGCGGGGCAAGAGCCTCCTGCCCGCGGGCGTCACCGCCGTTGAGGGCCAGTTCGAGTCCGGGGCCGCCGTCCGCATCGTGGACAGCGCGGGCGAATTGATTGCGCGCGGGCTGGTCAACTACGGCAGCGACGACATACGCAGCATCATGCGCCACAAGAGCGCCGAAATCGCCGCGCTGCTGGGACACAAGGATTTCGACGAGATTGTCCACCGGGACAACCTAGTCGTGCTGTGAAAGCGTGGTCGCGCGCGCGGCATATGCGATAGACTGTGCGCCTGATGGCAGACACCGGAGAATCGACCATGACCCTGAACGAACAGCTGGAACAAATCGGGCGCCGCGCCCGCAGCTCCTCCAACGGCCTGCGCTCTCTCTCTCGCGCCGTGAAGGACGCCGCCCTGCGCGACATCGCCGCGCGGTTGCGCGAGGGGCGGGAGCTCATCAAGGCGGAGAACGCGAAAGACCTCGCCGTCGGCCGTGAAAAGGGCCTTACAGCCGCCATGCTCGACCGGCTGGAACTCAACGACAAGCGTATTGACGCCATGGCCGAGGGCCTTGAGGTTGTTGCCGGCCTTCCCGACCCGGTCGGCGATGTGGTCCACCAGTACGTCCACCCCAACGGCCTTCGCATCGCGCAGATACGCCAGCCCCTCGGGGTGGTCGGCATCATTTATGAAAGCCGGCCCAACGTCACCGCAGACGCCGCGGCGCTGTGCCTCAAATCTGGAAACGCCACCATCCTGCGGGGCGGCTCCGAGGCGATTCACTCCAATGTCGCCATCGCCCGCATTTTCCAGGAGGGCGCGACAGCCTCCGGCGCGCCCGAGAACGCGGTCCAGATAATCGAGACCACCGACCGCGCCGCAGTCGGTGAAATGCTGCGGCTCGACAAGTACATCGACGTCATCGTGCCGCGCGGCGGCAAGAGCCTCATTGCCCGCATCTATGAGGACTCACGCATTCCCGTCGTGGCCCATCTCGACGGCGTGTGCAACACTTACCTGCACGATGACGCCGACCCCGGCATGTCGAAGAGCATCGTGCTCAACGCCAAGCTCCAGCGTCCCGGCGTGTGCAACGCCATGGAAAACCTGCTCGTCCACGAGGCCGCCGCGCCCATGCTTCTGCCCGGCATCGCCGCGGCGCTGCGCGGCGGCGGCTGCGAACTGCGCGGCTGCGAGCGCACCCGCCAACTCATCGACTGCGCCCCGGCCACCGAAGA
>CAIUWO010000307.1 GCA_903902895.1 Candidatus Hydrogenedentota bacterium
GGCGGTGAAATGCCGCACCTTGGGGTTGTTGGCGATCATGCGGTCCTCGATGACACAGGACGTGGCGGGGGTGTTGGTCCAATCGGTGTCGCCCTGTTTCCGCCAGCGGACAACGCCGTTGTCAACGGACAGGTCCGTGCGCCAGTGGATGGCCTGCGTGGTCTTGGGGTCGCCGCTCCAGGTCAGCGCGACCTGGTCCGGCGCGGGCGCGGCAACATGCGCCGTGAGCCGGAACGCATCATCGATCAGATGCGCCTCGCGCGCGCGGCCGCGGATGGTGGGCAGCAGTATCTGCCCCTCCAGTTCCTTCGGCACCCGCGTCAGCAGCAGGTCCGGCCAGTCGTGATAAATATATCCGCCCGGCCGCAGTTCCGAGAGTTGCTGGTCGGCGGGGAAGAAATTCGAGAGTGCAACCTTGTCTCCTGTGTTCACCGGGCCCACGACCACGACATAATGTGGGCGGTGCTTTTCGAATCCGTTGATGCCCAGTCCAACGCGCCCCGCCGGGAAGGTCTTCTGCCACACCTCGTAGGTGTACTCGGCGTTGCGCACCTCAAGTTCGGTCTTCTTGAACCCCTGCCCGGTGACCCAGAACGGCACAATCTTCTGCGCCCGGTCGCGCAGGATGGACACAATGACCGGAACGTTCGTGTCGAAACACCAGTATTGCGTGGCGAGGATGGCGCGCTCCCCGGGCGTGATGAGCGCCATCACCCGCGCATCGTCCAAACCGCGCAGTTCGCCGATGTCCTTCTGCGCATACAGCCGCGCGACAATGCCGTCCATCACCTCCTGGACCGGCCCGGCCGGAAATTGGGACGCCTTGACCACCGGTTCCGGCTGCGCAGCGGTTGCGGACCCTGCAGCGAGCGCCAGCGCCTGAACAAAAACCAGCACGACCGGCAAAAAGATACGGAATATCTTCATGACTCTCTCCTGATGCGTTCACTCATCAAATCATATTCCACCTTCCTCCGTGCCCCTCTGTGTCCTCTGTGGTTCAGCTTCCCGGCTTAAAATGCTCGTCCAGGAACTTCTTTAACGCCGGACCATAAACCTCTTTCGACTCAAACTTCCCGCCGCCGTGGCTTCCATGAATCTCCACGAACTGCTTCGGCGTCCGCACCGCCTCAAAGAGGCGCCGACCATGCTCAAAGGGCACCACCGTGTCGTCCTTGCTGTGCACCACAAGCACGGGGCTCTGGAAATGGGGCGCCTTGTCAATGTTGCGAAACTGGGTCCGGGTCATGGCGAGGACGGGCATCCACCACAGGGTGTCCGCCGCCGCACGGGGCACGGACAGGAAGGTGCTTTCCAGTATGACCGCGCCGGGCTTCACATGGGCCGCAAGGTCGGAGGTCACGCCGCCGCCCATGGAGCACCCCGCCAGCACAATGCGGTCCTCGGGAATCTTGAGTGTTTGGGTCAGGTGCTTCCACATGGCCCGGATGTCCGTGTAGCACCGGTTCTCCGAGGGGGCACCCGTGCTTTGCCCGTAGCCGCCGTAATCGTAGAGCAGCACGGAAAACCCGTTATCCCGGAAATACTGGGCATCGTCCAGATAATGGGAGATATTCTTGCCGCTGCCGTGGGAGAAGAGCACCGTGCCTTTCGCGTTCTCCAAGGGGAGCCACCACCCATGGGTCCTGCCGCCGACCACATCAACCCATACGTCCTCATGCGGCCACTGCAGGCTTTCGGGCGTCTGCGTGATTTCGGCCCGCCTGCCGCTGAACATGATCCGTTCCTGAAATGCCCACACGGCGGCAAAGAAGAGCAGGTACAGCCCGGCGGCCAACAGCATGCAGACGGGGACGGCTTTTCGAAAAATAAAGGCTGACATGAGGGAGAAACCTCCTTTCTTCACGGTCTGGAGCCATGGAATTCATCCGAATAGTACCCCGTATGCGGCGGCGGAGCCAATTTTGCCTGTATTTCCGCACCCGTCACCA
>CAIUWO010000308.1 GCA_903902895.1 Candidatus Hydrogenedentota bacterium
AGGCGGCAAACACCCACAGTGGCCAGGGTGGTGAGTCATCCTGATTGCGTCTTATGTTTGCGCCGCCAGCCCCGAAGAAACACAGTCATCGCGAGCGTCAGACCGCGCGTGGTGGCGATTCGCGGCAGAAAGCCACGGGGTGCCGGGGTGCCTGTACCCGATATTTCCGGCGGTTTAAGCAGTTGTGTCACGGGGCCAAAGGCGCGCTCATTCAAACTCCGCTTCGTCGGGCAGGGCGTCGCCCATTTCCGCATCGCCCATTTCCGCGCCGTCAAGATTAGCGCCGCTGAGATCGGCGCCGACAAGGTTCGTGCAGCCCAGGTCCGCGCGGGTCAAGTTTGCGCCGCTCAGGTTCGCGCAACCGAGGTCGGCACCGCTCAGGTCGGCGCCGCTGAGATTTGCGCCGCTCAGGTTCACGCGGGTCAGGTTTATGTGGTTCAAGTCCGCGCCGCTGAGGTCCGCGCCGCGCAAATCGGCGTCACTGAGGTCCGTCTCGCTCAGGTCCGTGCCGGGGGTGCGCAGCAGTTCGACCAATTCGCTGCGGGTGAGGTTCCCATACATTGCATCCAATCCTGGTCTCCCCTGCGGCAGTGTCGCAGTTGTTGTCGGCCCGGCGGAGAAGAGCGTGTCCCCCACGCTCCTTAATGATAGCACGTTCGGCCTTTCTCGTTTTTCCGGGTCTCCCGTCGGGAACAGGGCACGGAGAAACGCCCGCAATGAGGGGGGCGGAAAGTCGCTTCGAGAAACGTGGTGCGGCGGGCCGCCGCAAGCAATGCAGTAGAGGCTTCCAGCCTCTTTCTTCCAGCGACTCGCCCATACTGCAAGCGAACAAAGGAATATGGCGGGAACGGTCTTGTTCCTTGGTTCCGGATTGTCTCGCGGGTCAGGGGAATTCAAAGAACGCGGCTGGAAGCCGCGTTTACTTTGTCGCGCGGCGCCGCACTCGCCGGAGTCTTCACGCGCACGCAAGCCACTGAAAATCCAATTCGGGCATTTCCGATGCCCATGCCTGCTACGTCTGCCCCTCGATGGGCAGCAGGCCCAGGAAGCGGTTGCCAAGCCGGCCCCACCACGTGGTGTCGGGCTCGTGCCTGAAGCGGAGTTCTTTCCCCGCCCCATCCGTGCAAACCCAGTTGAGTCCGCCCCCCGGCGTCAAGACCAGTTGATAGCTCCATTCGGGTGACTGCAGCGCCGTGATGCTTTCGGCGACGCTTTGGGCGAGTTCGGGGCTTTCGATCAGCACGCCGACCTCCGTGTTGTACCCGACCGAGCGCGGGTCAAGATTCAGCGAGCCGATGAACACCCGTTCCCGGTCGATCACGAAGGTCTTCGCATGCAGGCTGGAGTTCACGGAGCCAAAGGCCCGTTTATGAACGTGACCGTCCGCAAAGGGCGCCCCGCGGCGGCGCAGTTCAAAGAGAGCTACGCCGCCCTTCACGAGTCGCAGCCGGTACTTGGCGTACATCGAATGCACAATCGCCAGATCATTTGAGGCCAGGGTATTGGTAAGGATGCGCACGTCGACGCCGTCCGCCACGAGGTCACACAGCCGTTTGGTTCCGCGCGGTCCCGGCACGAAGTAGGGTGTGCTGACGAGCAGTTCGCGCCTGGCGGAGCTGAACATCTCCCCCACCAGGTTCCCAAACGCCTGGGTGCCGGACTGGTCATGCCTGCGCGTGGGCTTGTCCGGCGCGTCGCCAAGCACCTGCCCCTTCGCAAACACCCAGTGCGCCGACTGCGATTTCAACTGTTCCACAAACTCGGTCTTGAGCACGGCCTGGGCGTAGGCGGAGTTCTTCATGAGTTCGCGGTTCTCGACCAGGCGGGTGCGGCCCGCCTCGAACAGGGCCGCCGCGTCGGGAGCCGGCCGGAACCCCGTGACGGGAACCGCGTTGGGCCCGTTCCAGAACCGGGCAAACAGGCAATTGGCCTCCGCAACGGCCGGACCGATGATCGCGACGTCGAGGTCCCTGAAATTGAACTCCGAATTCAGGTCATAGTACGCGTCGGCAAGATTCCTTCCGCCGAGCACCGCAAGGACGCCGTCGGCGATGATGGTCTTGTTGTGCATGCGGTGGTTCAGGCGCGGGGTGGCGAGAAACTCGGCGAGGCGCGCCGGCACGCCCGTGCGCTGCCGCCAGGGGTTGAAGATGCGCAGTTCGATTTGGGGATGCGCATCGAAGGCGGCAAGCCCCTTTTCAATGCCGTGGGCGCACATGTCGTCGACAAGAATCCGCACCCGCACGCCCCGGTCGGCCGCCGCCACGAGACGGTCCACAATGAAGAGCCCCGTCTCGTCGTCGGTGAAGATGTAGTACTGAAGGTCAAGGGTGCGCTCCGCCGCGTCGATCATGGCCACACGGGCGGCGAAGGCCTCGAGGTTGTCCGGCAGAAGCCGAAACGCGCTCAACTGCGGGTCCTCCGGCGCCCCCGCGGACCATTTGCGGCCGAGCGTCGTGTCCCCGGCCTCGGTTCCGGTCAGGGCGGCGCTTGACGCGCGCGGCGCGTTCCGGTCGAGTGTGACGCATCCGCCGAGCAGCACCGCCGCCGCGGCGAGCAGAACCATCAACCGCCTGTTGATTCGCGAAACCAAGTTGAACAATCCTCCCTCGTGAAAGTTCAATCCAGGTGCGGCCGTTCCGTTTGAAGAAGCCGAGTCCGCATGCGGCGTGCGCAGTCCTGCATGGCTTCGATGTCTGCGGGGAGGCGGGCGTCACGGCCGCGCATCAGGGCGGACACTTGCCGCAGGTGGCGCGGAAGAGGGTGGTGCTCAGGTAACGGTCGCCGCGGTCGGGCAGGAGGGCGACGACGGTGCCGCAGTCCATCTGTTCGGCCACGCGCAGTGCACCCACGACGGCGGCACCGCTGGATATGCCCGCGAAGATGCCCTCTTCGGTGGCCAACCTGCGGGTAATCTCGAATGCGGGATCGTCCTCCACGGTGATCACGCCGTCCAGTCTGGACCGGTCGTAAATTTCGGGAACCATGGACACGGTCATGTTTTTCAGCCCCTGGAGGGCGTGTTTTGGTGTGGGCTCGACGCCGAAGATTTGAATGCCGGAATTCCGCTCTTTCAGACAGGCCGAGACGCCCATGAGCGTGCCGGTGGTGCCCATGCCCGCGACAAAGGCCGTTATTTCCCCCCCGGTCTGGGCGTATATCTCGGGGCCGGTTGTCTCGTAGTGGGCGCGCCAGTTGTTCGGGTTGGCGAACTGGTTGGGCATGTAGTACTTGTTGGGATCCTCCGCCAGCATCTGGTGGGCGCGGCGGATGGCGCCGTCCGTGCTTTCTTCGGGCGGGGTGATGATAACCTCGGCGCCAAAGGCTTCCAGAATGCGGCGGCGTTCAGAACTGACGCAGCCGGGCAGGGTCAGCACGACACGGTACCCCTTGGATGCGCCGATCATGGCGATGGCAATGCCCGTGTTCCCGGAGGTCGGCTCCAAAATGGTTTTGTCCGGCGTCAGTTCGCCCGACGCCTCGGCGGCACGAATCATGTACAGCGCGGGACGGTCCTTGACGGAGCCCCCGGGATTGTTGCCCTCCAGCTTGACCAGGATATGAACCTTCGGATTGCTGTGAATTCGCTTGAGCGCCACCAGCGGCGTGTTTCCGATTGCAGCCAGAACACTCATTGGTTCGATATCTCCCGAGAAGTCAGAATACAGAAGTCATAAGCAAGACGAAAGCACTACCGCGAACGGTCGTCTACGTGAAGGGGCGCAGACGCCCTGGCCTGGGGCCGTGGAACCGCTCAAGAGACAGACCACTTTGTACGGTAGCCGTATGAAAGGGTAGCACAAAGGTTCTGTCGTTTTCCGCTTGCTTTTCTTTCTGTTTTCGAGCGAGGTTGCGGCATGTGTTTATCGGGTGGATTGAAGTAATCGGCGTGCATCCCACCGCCCCAAAATCCCTTGTCCTCCAGTTTCTGCGTCCCCCTTTTTTACATCCCTGCCAGGCACTTCCAGTGCAATGTACGGCCCATCGGGTACTACGGTGTTTCCCGGGTCGGCGCGCCATGGCGGGCCGCGGCGACTTCGAGGTCGCGCATGAAATCCGCTCCGAAGACGGCCCGCACCGTTTGGATGATGGTGGGGCTGACACCGGCCCCCAATCCTTTTCTTCGCGTGCAGCAGGCAAACGTGTAGGCGTTTGGATCAACGGAGAGGCGCGGCGGACGGCCGCTGGAAAGGGTCAACGGCCAGAGGATACAGGATCGGGGCTTCACGTTGTGGGGCGGAATCCCCGTCTTTTCGGCGGCGGAGTGCAGGGAGCACCGGAGTGACCCGTTATGGACGTAGGCCAGCAGGCAACGTCCGTCATCAGTGGTGTCGATGGCGTGGAGGCGTCCGCCGAGTTCCTCGAATATGTTGTCGTAGCCATCTTTTGCCTTGATATGGGGACAGAACTTGGCCGCATAGGGAAGCCATCCGGTCAGGGTTTGAAGTTCACGGTCGGTGATGCAGACTTCATAGGTGGAGCAGCAGCAGTGATTAAGTGTACAGGCGCCAGGGCGGCATCCATGCTGCAATTCGAGGAGGGATGCGAGGTTCACGCGGACGCCGCGGATGATGGCATCGTGCGGGTCGTTGTGGGGCGGTTTGCATCCTCGCATCATGGGGAACCTCGATGACGTAGGTGTACGTAGGCCTTACTATAAGGCCAAGCCTTGCCTGTTTCAACAGGTTCTTATGCAAGGCCGTTTTCCCCAAGGCCAACATCCCCGCCAAAGGCGTACAAGCCCCACCGCTTCGCGACACCCCCTTCAAACTTCAAAGGGGGATTTATGATTCCCTATGCTTGAGGGTATGTGGATTCCAACAGCAGCGGACAGAGCTTATTGAAAGCTACCTGCTCAGGATTGCTTGCAACCATGGTTTTGCTTAAATCTTTCAGGTGAAGCGTGCATTGCATGTATATCGGAATCAGCCTCCGGTGATGCTGATTTCAAGGTCGTACTTGGATGTCTTGTTTTCCGAGGCGGCAGCACCCATCTGGTATACGGTGATTGTGTAGGCACCGGTTGCGGGCAGTTTGCCTTCAAAGGGGGAACCCAGAATGCTGCCGATAAAGAGAGCCTCTTCGCTGTTTGGCGGGGTGACATTGAAGTAGGTGGTCTTACGCTGTGTGGTGGCGCTGACCTTCATTGTCTGGCCTTCGTTTGCACTTACCGTGTACAGGACATCGTTCTTGCCAGCGATGGTACCGTTGATCTTGGCGCTGCTCGCACCTGGAGCAAACTTCACCTCTTTGGCGGCAGGCTTTGGGCTTGCGGCGGGCGTGGCCGGTACGGCAGGTGCGGTGGCAGGTGCGGCACCGCCGCCGGTAATGCTGATTTCAAGGTCGTATTTGGACGTCTTGTTTTCCGATGCAGCGGCGCCCATCTGGTAAACCGTAATAGTGTAAGCGCCTGTCGCGGGCAGCTTGCCCTCAAACTCCGAACCCAAGCTACTGCCTATGAAGATGTCCTCCCCGCTTCCGGGCGGGGTGACATTGAAGTAGGTGGTCTTTCGCTCGGTCTTGGCGGTGACCTTGATGGTCTGACCTTCCTTCGCGCTGAGCCGGTAGCAGACGTCGTTTTTACCGGCAACAATTCCACTAACCTTGGCGCTGCTCGTGCCGGGTGCAAACTGGACTTCCTTGACGGCAGGGGCTGCCACGGCGGAAAAGGAGAGCAGGGTAATTGCCCATACGCCCGATGCCGCATTCATAAGTCTATGTGGTCTTTTCAACATCCTGCCTCCTGTCTGTTCCCTTTGGATAGCGTTTCCCAAGAATGTAAACCTTGGAACCAGAGTGGAAGTGCGGATATTCCCCGCACTGCCGCACCGGATTGATGGCTGTATTTCAACTCCCCATCGACTGAACCATCATTGAGAGGAAGGATGCGGACGGACATCGGTTGTCCGGCGAAAACGGCAGTTGACGGACGGCTAAGGAAGGTGTGGCTCGGGGAACAAAAAGAAATCTCGATAAGAGCAGCCTGAACCTTCGGAGAAGGCCCGCAGAACGGTCTGACCCTGGGCGTTTTCGGTCAGTATGGCGCTACCGGGGACTTCCTCCATTTGAAAGGGCTCGTCGCTGAACCGTGGCCGGTACTTCTTGCTGTTAATGTAATCCACAAAGATACGCTCGATGTCTTCTTTTTTCGACGTCGGCGTCAGACCAAACTGATTGGGCTTGAATTCGGTGATCAGTTCGTGGATTCTGCCCCAGTGCCCATACGATCCCGAATAATTGGTCTGCGCCACGGGCAACGCAAAATAGGTTCCCACCGCAACCGTCAAGGCAACTACGGCACCCGTAACAGCCACCGTGGCGCGCGGGTTTCGATTTCGGAAAAGCCTGGGGCGCAGCCATGCGAGGAAGGCATCCGGCACCATGAGCAGTCCGGCACACAGCAGGGCCCATTGAATTGCGACAGCCCAGGCCCCG
>CAIUWO010000309.1 GCA_903902895.1 Candidatus Hydrogenedentota bacterium
AAGTGAAAACGATGAACATCGACAACCGCGAGGTTGCCATTGAGGGCGAGCGAAACGTGCTTGAAGTGGCACGCAAGGCGGGCATCGACATTCCGACCTTCTGCTACCATTCCGAGTTGAGCGTGTACGGCGCGTGCCGCCTGTGCCTCGTCGATGTGGACGGGCGCGGAATACAGGCCTCCTGCTCGGTCAAGCCGGAGCCGGGCATGCGTGTGCGCACCAACACGAGCGAGGTGCGCGGCATCCGCAAGATCGCCATCGAGCTGCTGCTGGCCAACCACGACATGGACTGCCCGACCTGCACCAAGAGCAGCGCGTGCCGGTTGCAGGAACTGGCGCAGCGCATGGGCATCGACGAAATCCGCTACAAGCGCGTGCTGGAGCGCAAGCCCATCGACCGCAGCTCGAACGCGCTGGTGCGCGACCCCAACAAGTGCATCCTGTGCGGCGACTGCGTGCGGGCCTGCCACGAAATCCAGGGCGTCGGCGCCATCGACTTCGCCCACCGCGGCGTGTCCAGCGCCGTGTTGCCCGCCTTCGACAAGAACCTGGACGAGGCCGAATGCGTCTACTGCGGCCAGTGCGCGGCGGTGTGCCCCACGGGCGCGCTGACGGCGCGGCCCGAGATGAACGCCGTGTGGAAGGACCTGGACGACGCCAACACTGTGGTGGTGGCGCAGTTGGCGCCGGCCGTGCGCGTGGGGTTGGGAGAGTTCTTCGGTGCCAAGCCCGGCGGCCTGACCACGGGCCAGGCCGTGGCCGCGCTCAAGATGATGGGATTCGACAAGGTCTATGACACTTCCTTCACCGCCGACATGACCGTGCTGGAGGAAAGCACCGAGTTCCTCGACCGCTTCGCCAACGGCGGCGTGCTTCCGTTGTTCACCTCATGCTGTCCGGCGTGGGTACGCTTTGCGGAGCAGTACTATCCCGAGTTCCTGCCCAACCTGTCGTCCTGCAAGTCACCCCAGCAGATGTTTGGTTCCGTGGCGCGCCAGATACTCCCGAAACAGCTTTGCGCTGACGGCAAACGTCTGGTGGTCGTGTCCATCATGCCCTGCACCGCCAAGAAGGAAGAGGCCAAGCTGGACAAGTTCCAAACGGACGGCCAGCCCGATGTGGACCATGTGATCACCACGGTCGAACTGGGCCAGATGATCCGCCAGGCCGGGTTGTCGCTCGACGCGCTTGAACCCGAATCCTTCGACATGCCGCTGGGCTTCAAGAGCGGCGCGGGCGTCATCTTTGGCGCGTCCGGCGGCGTGACCGAGGCCGTGCTGCGCTATGCGGTGGAAAAGGTGCAGGGCACCCCGCTCACGTCGGTCGACTTCAAGCAGGTGCGCGGCGAGGCCGGTCTGCGCGAGGCGAACATTACGGTGAACGGCATCGAACTGAAGCTGGCCGTGGTGCACGGCCTGGCCAACGCGCGGCGCGTGGCCGACGGGGTGCGCAGCGGCGAGCGGCAGTACCACCTCGTCGAGATCATGGCATGCCCCGGCGGCTGCGTCAACGGCGCGGGCCAGCCCGGCACGCTGGACGCGACCGCCAAGCGGCTGCGCGCCAAGGCGCTTTATGACAACGACAAGATACTCGAGCTGCACAAGTCGCAGGACAACCCCGAACTCAAGCGCTGCTACGCCGAGCACCTCGGCGAAGTTGGCGGGCACCACGCGCACGAACTGCTCCACACGGAGTACCAGAACCGCAGGCGCATGATGGACGCCAAACTGACGCTTATCGGCGGCGGCGGGCAGGAGCGCATCCCCGTGTCGGTCTGCGTCGGCACAAGCTGTTTTCTGAACGGCTCGCAGGACATCCTCAAGGGCCTGATGGAATATGTGGAAGCACAGGGCCTCGAAGAGGACATCCAGCTCAGCGCCACCTTCTGCATGGAGCGCTGCGGCGAGGGCCCGAGCGTGTGCGTCGGAGAGGACGTGCTGAAGCGTTGCACCCTACCCGCCGCGATTGAGGCATTGCAAGCGCAACTGGACAAGCACGGCGTTAACGCCTGACGATTGCTTTCTTACCCCGCCTCTTGCGTCCGGTCGGCGGCAACGCCGGCCGGACGCTTCATTTTGAGCAACGCCGCCGGGGGACTGCCACCATTTTCAGCCAGAAGCCCGGCAACTTCAGCACCAGCAGTGAACTGAAAATGGTG
>CAIUWO010000310.1 GCA_903902895.1 Candidatus Hydrogenedentota bacterium
CTCCCCCCACCCCGATCCCCGAACCTACCCCCGCGCCTGACACCTCACAGGCGCAAATTGCGACCGGCACGGTTCCTCCATCCCCCGTGCCGGACAACCAACCCACGGAGACGCCATCCGATGTTCAAAGCCCTGCTATCCCTCCTGTCGCGCCGGTCATGGACAGTCAGCAAGACGTGGACATGGGTACCCCGACAGCCGGGCCGGGACGCGGACCAGGCGCTGACGGAACGGGTCAAGGAGCTGCGGGCGATGGGGCCCAAGCACAAGCCGAGACCATAGGGCCGGTCCTTGGCGACGTGGTGACACTTGAAGATGGCACAACGGGGACGGTCATTGCCGCGCCGGCCAGTTCCAGCGTTGCCGTTGTCCGGACCAAGGACGGCAAGAACCGCCGCGTGGTGAAATCCAAAATAGACGTGAGCAACGACCCGCTCGACATCATGCGGTCTGACTTGCGCCGCATGGGCGGGGTCAGCATTCCCAAGGGTGCGACCGGCGCATGGTGGGAAGACTTCGGCTTTACCGCCCGACCGCAACCCGGCCTGTTCTCGCACAAGAGCAGGATTTCATGGGACCAGTTTGCCCAGCAGTACCCGGACCTGTTCAAAGACGATCAGGGGCGGCCGGACTTCACGCCTGACCGGTTCGGCCAACTTGTGCGCGGCAGGAACGCCAAAACCATCGCCGCGCCCAACGTGGACGAGCGCGCGGGCAACGAGCAGATGATTGCCGAAATGCCCACACAGCCGGACACCACGCGCCTTGCTCCGGAACAGCAGACCATGGGGACGCTGGTTTACAAGAACGGCGAATGGCACCAAGTGCAGGACCGCGACGGGCAGACCGTGCTCAAGGACGGCGGGATTATCCCCGTGGGCGACCAAGAGACCGTGCGCGTTGCGGGCTATATCGGCCCGAAAGACCCCGGCTATGACAAGGCGCTTGCCGAGTACAAGAAGCAGGAGGCCGTCAAGAAGCTGAGCACCGAGGCGCAGTTTCTTGTCAAACAGCACGGCAGCACGGAAGCCGCGGCGCACTCCCTTGAGGCAACCATGGCGCTGTTGCGGCAGAACCGCCAGCAGATTGCCCCCGAGACCACGGCCCTTCTGCAGGAACTTCGGGGCGAGACGGGCGACCTGTTCGGCGCAACCGAGACGAAGCCCGCGCCCAAGACGGCCAAGCGTGACATGCTGCCGGGTATCACGGAAGAGCGCAAAGCATCACCGGATACCACAGAGCAGCAGGCCGAGGCCGACCCGGACATGGAGGACATGTTCCGCTTCTCCAGCACCGAGGCCCCCACGGCGACCCAGAACGCGCCCACAGACGCGCCCACGCCCGCACAGCAGCACATCATGCGGCGGGCCGTCCAGTACGTCGCCACGGCCATGGGCAAGGCATTCCCGAACGGCAACCGCATCGTGGTGTTCGACGACGTGGCGGGACTTCCGGAGCATCTGCGCGCCGGGTTCCAAGCGGAGAAGACGCGCGTCGGTGAAGAGGGAGAGGTCCACGGCGAGTTTGACGGCGACCGCAATTCGCCCACGTATGGCACGACATTTTTGCACCGGCCCGACATCATCCGCCGC
>CAIUWO010000311.1 GCA_903902895.1 Candidatus Hydrogenedentota bacterium
CGCGCGCTGGGTCTCGTTGTCGCAGTTGATTCCGAATCCGGTCAGGACTATCGCTCTTGCAGGCATGTGCCAATCCTCGAAACGGTTTTCTTAACGCAAAGGCGCGAAGGCGCCAGGGCGCAAAGCTGTTGTCTCACAAGCCGTTAACCACGCGGTGAATGCCGTCGGCAACCCGCTTCTCTCCAAAATTGACCAGCAGTCCCAGCTTCAGGCCGGAGACCCGCAGATAGGTCAGCAATTGGGACTGAAAAAGCTCGCTATACGATGTGGTGGCCTTGTTCTCGACCACCACCAAGTCTTCCACAACCATGTCCAGCACCAAAGGCGCGTCCAGCGTCGTGCCTTTGTAGACCACCGGAACATGTTTCTGCCGTTCCACCCGAAGCCCGCGCCGGACCAGTTCCAGCATGAGGGCCTCTTCATATATGCGCTCCAGCAAGCCCGGTCCGCCCAGGGTGCGGTGTGCTTCGATTGCACAGGCAATGATAATTGCCGCTATGCGGTTCTCCGGCAGGTTCTGGTCAATCATATCTTCGCGTCCTCGCGTCTTCGCGTCTCCGCGTTAGGTCGGTATTACCAGGCCAGCGGCGCTTTCCACGCGGCCTTGAGTTCGGCGACGGGGGCCTCGACGTGGACGCCGCCGGGGCATTCGATGCGGAGCACGGGCTCGGCGGTGACGATGCCGACGCGCTGTATGGGGCTGCCGGTCAGCACGGCCTCGAAGGCCAGGATGTTCCCCGAGTTGACCGTCACGACGAAGCGGCTCTGCGACTCGCTGAACAGCGCGGACACGGCGCTTTCAACGCCGATGTCCTCAAGGTCGACGTCCATCCCCAGGCCGCCGGCGAAGGCCGTCTCGGCCAGCGCCACGGCCAAGCCGCCGTCGGAGCAGTCGTGGCACGAGGCCACGAGCCCGCCGGTGATGGCCTTGTGCATGCGCTCGTAAATCGCGCGCGCGCCCAGCGGGCTCACCTGCGGCGCCGCGCCGCCGGACAGTCCGCGCAGGGCCGCGTACTCGCTGCTGCCGAGCTCGTCGCGCGTCTCGCCGACAATGTAGACATAGTCCCCGGCGCGCTTGGCGTCCATGGTGGCCACGCGCGTCACGTCCTCGATGACCGCGGCGGCGGTGAAGAGCACGGTCGGCGGGATTGATATCTTCGTGTCGCCGATCTTGTAGTCGTTCTTCATGCTGTCTTTGCCGCTGATGAGCGGGATGTCGTAGGCGACGCACAGGTCGTAGAGCGCCTCGCAGGCGCGCACGAGCTGGGCCAGCTTGTGGCGTCCGTCGGGCGTTTTCTCGCTCTGGACCGGGTCGGGCCAGCAGAAGTTGTCGAGACCGGCGATCATGCCGGGCCGCGCGCCCACGCAAACCAGGTTGCGCACCGCCTCGTCAATCGCGCAGGCCATCATGGAGTAGGCGTCGAGGTCGGCGTACTTGGGCGCGATGCCGCAGGAGACCGCGATGCCGCGCTTCGACCCCGCCACGGGGCGGATGACGCCCGCGTCGCCGGGGCCGTCGCTGGCGACACCCTGGAACTGCTTGAGCACGCTCTGGCCGAGCACCTCGGTGTCGTACATGCGCACGAAACTTTCCTTGCTGCACACGTTGAGCGAGGCGAGCACGTCCCTGATGTCGGCGGCGAGGTCGTCCGATTCGAGCGGTATCTCGACCACGGGCGCGGGCGTGTCGAGCCGCGCCTCCAGCCGCATGCGAGGCAGGCCCTCGTGCAGGAAGTTCATGTCGAGCGAGCCGGCGAGTTTGCCCTCGAACCAGCATTCGAGCCGGCCCGAATCGTTGAAGGTGCCGAGCACGGTGGCCTCCACCTCGCGCCGTCCGGCCAGGTCCATGAACGCGTCAATATTGTCCGGCGTCACCGAGAGCGTCATGCGCTCCTGCGCCTCGGACAGGAAGATCTCCCAGGGGGCGAGGCCGGCGTACTTGAGCGGGGCCTTGTCGAGATGAATTTCGGCGCCGCCGGACGCGCGCGCCATTTCGCCGACGCTGGAGGACAGGCCGCCGGCGCCGTCGTCGGTGATGCAGGTGAACAGGCCGAGGTCGCGCGCCTCGATGAGAAAGTCCGCCATTTTCTTCTGCGTGATCGGGTCGCCGATCTGCACGGCCGTGGCCGGCGAGCCCTCGTGCAGTTCCTCCGAGGAGAAGGTGGCGCCGTGGATGCCGTCCTTGCCGATGCGGCCGCCGGTCATGACGATGAGGTCGCCGGGGAGCGCGGCCTTCTCATGGCTGGGCCGCCCGGCCGTCGTGGCCGGGATCAGCCCGCCGGTGCCGCAAAAGACCAGCGGCTTGCCCAAAAAACGCTCGTGGAACACGATCGCGCCGTTGATGTCGGGAATGCCGCTCTGGTTGCCGCCGTCGCGCACGCCCGAGTGCACGCCGCGCAGCACGCGGCGGGGATGGAGCAGGCGCGCCGGGATCTCGCCCTCGTGGAACGGCGAGGCGAAGCAGAACACGTCGGTGTTGAAGATGCACTGGCAGCCCAGGCCCGCGCCGAGCACGTCGCGGTTGACGCCGACGATGCCGGTCATGGCGCCGCCGTAGGGGTCGAGCGCCGACGGGCTGTTGTGCGTCTCGGCCTTGAGCGCGAAGTTGTAATTCTCGTCGAACCTGATGATGCCCGCGTTGTCCTCGAACACGCTGACGAGCCAGTCGACGCGCTTGGACACGGTCTCGGTGGTGGCCTTGACGTAGGACTTGAACAGGCCGTCAATCTCGCGCGTCTCGCCGTTCTCGTCGGTGTACTCGATTACGGCGCTGAAAATCTTGTGCTTGCAGTGCTCAGACCAGGTCTGCGCGATGACTTCAATCTCGATGTCCGTGGGATTCTTCGGCAGGTCCAGTTTCGCACGCTCCGCCTGCGTCTTCGGGTCGCGGTAGTGCGCCTGCACCGTCTTCATCTCGGTCAGGTCGAGCGCCAGCATCATGTCGCGGCTCAGCGCGGACAGCGCCTCGTCGTCGACCTCAAGGCTGACCTCGCCGACCACGGGCGCGCTGCGCTGGGTGACGACCGGCAGCGCCAGCAGCGGCTTGCCGTCGAGCGCGGCCATTTCGTCCGCCGTCTTCACGGCGTACTGCTCGATCAACTCGTTCGCCAGCGCCTTCTGCGCGATGCGCTCGGCCGTCTCTTTGGAAACGCCGCGCAGCGCGTACAGCGTGGACTTGAACATCACCTCATCGTCGGCCAGCGCGCGGCCCAGCGTGTCCCGCACACCCTCGCGGGCGCTGCGGCCGACATTGTCGGTGACACCGGGCAGGAAGCCGACCTCGATCACGCAGTCATAGCCGGAGGCCATCGACTTGTTGACCGCCGAATCCTGGATGATCGGGTCGGTGAACAGGTCGGCGCGCACCTTCTCGAGTTCGGCCGCGGTGAAATCGCCGAGCAGTGTGTACACGTCGATGACCCATGCCTCGGCCACCTGGACGCCCAGGTCCTCGCGCAGGCGGGCGCACAGCGCCGCGCCGGCCGGGTCGGGCCGGCCGCCCTTCATCGCCACTTCTATTCTATTTACCGGCATAGCGCAGATTCCCTTTGTAAGACACCCGGCTTTCGCCATTCACGATCCGGCCCATGACGGTGCACGCCTTGCCCGTCATTCCCAGCGATTCGACGGCCTTGTCCGCCTGTTCCGGCGGCACGACAAACATGAAACCCTGGCCCAGGTTGAAGGTGCGCAGCATCTCCGTCTCCTCCACGTTGCCCGTCTCCTGGAGGAAGCGGAAGATGCCCGGCACCTCCCAGGTGCCCAGGTCGACCTCCGCGCCGAGGCCCTTGGGCAGAATGCGCGGGAAGTTGTCCGTGATGCCGCCGCCCGTGATGTGCGCCATGCCGTGCACGTCGACCAGTTTCATGATGACCTGCATCAGTTTGGCGTAGGCCACATGGGGCTCCATCAGCGCCTCGGCCACGGTGCGGTCCGTGTACGGCATCGGGTCGTCCACGCCGAGCCCGGCCAGCTCGAAGGTAATCTTGCGCGCCAGGCTGTAGCCGTTGGTGTGCAGCCCCGTCGAGGGCAGGCCGATGATCACGTCGCCCTCGCGGATGGCCGACCCGTCCACAATCTTCTTGCGGTCCACAATGCCCACAATCATGCCCGCCAGGTCATACTCGCCCGGCTGGTACATGTCGGGCATCTCGGCCGTCTCGCCCCCGATCAGCGCGCAGCCCGCGAAGCGGCACCCCGCCGAGAGCCCGCGAACCACGTCAACCGCCACCTGCGGCTCCAGTTTGCCCACGGCGAAGTAGTCCAGAAAGAACAGGGGGCGCGCCCCCTGCACCAGAATGTCGTTCACGCAGTGCGACACCAGGTCGACGCCCACCGTGTCGTGCCTGCCCGTCATGAAGGCCAGCTTCAGCTTGGTGCCCACGCCGTCCACACTCGACACCAGCACCGGCTCCTCCATGTTCTGCAGGTCAAGCAGGTACATGGCGCCGAAGGTGCCAATGTCGCACAACACCTGGTCGTTATAGGTCTTTTTGACCAGTTCCTTGATGCCCGCCAGCGCCACGTTGGCGGCGTCGATATCCACGCCGGCATCGCGGTAACTGAGGGAAGCTTTCTTGTCGTCCATGGGAGATACCTCATAATGGCTGTGCCCCGGGGGGGCGGTACACGCCACAGGATACGCGCCGTCCTTTCCATAAGTCCAATGAAATGTTATGATACGGGTGATAAGGAAATCTTATGTGGACCCGCCCTTGGACGGGAGTGTCGGGCGAGGCGCAAGAGGGTGGTTATGCCGCCGCCCCAAGTGCCGAAACAACGCCTCTTAAATCCCCCTTTGAAGGGGTGACCGCCGAAAGGCGGACGGGGGATGTGGTCCCCCGGGAAAGCCCTTGGACATGACCCTTGACGCCATGAAATGCTTCTGCGCGCTGGTGGAGACGGGCAGTTTCCGCGCCGCGGCCGAACGGGTGTTCCGCTCGCAGCCGGCCGTGAGCCAGCAGATGCGCAGTCTGGAGCGGGAGGTGGGCCACTCGCTGGTGGACCGGCGCACCGGACGGCCCACCGCGCAGGGGCAGGTGCTCTATGCCCGCGCCCGCGACATTCTGCGCGCGATGGAAGCGCTCCAGCGCGAACTGGCGGACCACGACACGGGTCCCGCCGGGGAACTGCGCCTGGGCACGAGCGACACGACGGCCATGTACCTGCTGCCGCCCTACGTGCGGCGTTTCGCCGAGCGGTTGCCGCAGGCGCGGCTGGCCGTCACCAACCGCAGTTCCGACGCGATTGCCGCCCAGGTGGTGCGCGGCGAGTTGGACCTGGGCATCGTGACCCTTCCGCAGAACCATGCCGACCTGGCTGAGGAACCCCTGTTCCGGCAGCGGCTGCTGCTGGTCGTGCCGCGCGGGCACCGCTTGGCGAAACTGAGGCACGCGACGCTCGACGACCTGCGCGACACGCCCGTGCTCATGCTGGACAACCGGACCCGCACGGGGTCGCTGCTGGGCGACTTCTTCGCCGGGACGGGGTTCACGCCGACGGTGTTTCTGGACAGCGGCTCGTTCGAGGTGATCAAGCGGTACATCGCCGAGGGTACCGGCGTTTCGTTCCTGCCTGAGACCGTGCTGGGCGCGGGCGACAGCGGGCTCATCGCCGTGCCCATGGACGGCCTGCCCGAAATCACCATTGGCGTCATCTGGCGGCGAGACGCCTATCTGGGCCGCGCGGCCCGCGCGTTCCTGGAACTGCTGCGCGAGAAGGGGTAAAGCGACAACGGCAATGAACACGCAGTCGATGGTCCCGTCCCCGCAATGGGGGTGGGACCGTCTTGCGCAGACAGGTCCTTGTCGTGACCTGAATACGGCATATGTCAGCAGCGGTTCTTGGCTGTTTCTTTAATCGTTGCGAGGGGCATGCCCCTCACAAAACAAAAGCGCGGGCCGCCGCCCGTTGGCGACGACCCGCGAAGTGTGCCTCGAAAGGGGCTGAAACGAGCGCCTAGAACACGGAGGTCATGACGCCCAGCAGGTTGGCGACGCCCCTGTTGCAGAAGCTTTCACCGTTCGTCTCATACTTGGAGAATTCCACGTGCCCGTCCATGAACAGCACGTTGGATCCGCCGGGAATGTGGTTGAAATTCGCCGGGACGTAGGCAAGCAGGTCGTAGTCAATCGGCAGTGCGCTCTGCGCGACATTGGCGCTGCCCGCATTGTTGATGTCGGTGATCAGGAAGCGCTCTATGCCTTCCCGGAGCCGGTAGATCGTGTTCGAGCCGCCGTTGCCCATGCCCGCATAGATACCGTTCGGGTCCAACGCGAGGTCGCCATCGATGACCTTCGCCATTTCCGGGCCCCTGCTCTGGGCGTATGCCCCGAGAAACTCCGGGGTGAAAATTGAGTTCACAGCAGCGACCACCTGTTTTGCCGCCATATCCGGCGGATTGGGCGGAAGGGGTTGGCCCAGCAGGGGGAAGAGCGAGGTTATGATGGTCGTGCTCTCCATGCCGTAGGAGGTGGCGTAGCGGTCAAACACCCAGCCCAGATAGCAGTAGCTGTTGCCTGCAGCGCTCGCGCAACGGCTGGCATTTAGTTCGCTGTTCGTCGGCCAGGAGGTGTCCAGGCAGATGGCTTCACTGCCGGGGGCCGTGAAGCGCTTCTTCATGAGTCCGGCACCCGCCGATGACGGGCACACCAGAATGAACGGATCGGTCAAGTATTCCGGATACATGGCGAACACGTTGGGGCAGAGGTTCAGGATGGGCGCCACGCTGGTATGGTGATAGCTGAACACGCCCGCCTGCATGGTGGGGAAACTGCCCTTGGCCTCATTGGAATACATCTTGAACACCAGGCCCATCTGCTTGAGGTTGTTCTGGCAACTGGAGCGGCGGGCCGCCTCGCGGGCGCGGGCCAGCGCGGGCAGCAGGATGGCGGCCAGAATGCCGATAATGGCAATGACCACCAGCAGTTCAATAAGTGTGAAACCGTACTTCTTCTTCATGATTGATGCTCCGTTTTGGATTTAATAACCCGTCACGCGCGTCCATCCAGGAGGCGCGCGCCCCCCTTTCGACCATTTATGCCGCGCCCTCCTTTCCGCGCGCCATGCGCTCTTCGACGGGAAGACTCAGGGCCGGGAATGCCAGGAGGGCCTGCCCGACACGCTCGTAAACGCGGTCATAGTCCCATTCCCGGTAGAAGGGCTGCCAGCCATAGCCGTCCATGAGCAGGTGCGCGCTGCGCAGAATGTCCTCGATGGGGTTTTCGACCTTCAATTCGAGCGCGCGGTCCGGGCGGCGGTGCAACTGGGCCCAGCCGGAGATCAGGGCCGCCAGCGCCAGGCACAACGAACCGGCGGTGAACTTTGGCGGCAGCACCAGGTCACCGACCTCAACCGCCTCCCGCACTATACCCATCAGGACGCGAAACATGCCGCTTTCGGCCTCCTGTGCCCGCAACAACTGCTCCGGCAGCACCTTTTCCCGGATAATCTCGGAATTGATTGCGGCCAGTGTGCGCAGATTGTCCGCATAAAGAAAGGCATAGCGGTCAATCGCCTCGCCGATGGCCACGATGCGCTCGCGCGGCCGGCCGGGGATGGAGGCCGCATACTCCATGACCTCGGTTAACTGCCGGTGGCACCTTATGGCCAGTTCAAGAATGAGTTCCTCCTTGCAACTGAAGCGCTGATAGAGTGTGCCCCGTGAAAAGCCAAGCTGTTTGGCGATGGCGTCAATACTGACAGCCTGGTAGCCTTCCTCTATGAAGATTTGCCGGGCGAGGCTTAGCACCCGTTCATCGCGATGATGCAGCTCAAGTTGCTTGCCGCGCAAGACCGGTGGGCCTTCAGGGGTGATCTGCATTGTTCTCTAAACTCCCGTGCAAGAAAATGACACACGTTCATGAATTAGTCTCACTCTAGCACGAACGGTGGTGGCTGTCAAGGGTGGAAAATCCCCAATCGCGCGAAAATATGGGGACAGGGTTGCCCACAGATTGCTTGATGCGACCAGTGGCTGAAACCAAAGAATCCAAAATCCAGAAGTCAGAATCCAGAACGACAAAACAGGTCGGCGGCTATCCCCTTTTGAGGAAACGGGTTGTCGTGGTCGCGGCGGAAGAATCTTAGAAACGATGCGTAAAGCTGCCGGTGAGCGGCACAGTTATTCACAGACCAAGCACAAGGTCGTCCTCAGCTGTGAAAATCTGTGCAATCTGTGAATAATTAAGCTTGCGCTGTTACCCCCCAAGGCGCAGCACATAAGAGACTGAAAGGATTGCCCATGCTTGGAACACTGGCTGTTTGGCTCATCTTATTTGTTCTGGCCGCGATTGTCAGCGACGGCTATGAAGGCGACGAAACGCCCAAGCCGTATTACTTCCGGCACTGCGAGGGGCGCACGTGGTTGCGACAGTTTCCCGGGGTTCCCAAGGAAGAGATGCGCCGGTTCCTGTCGATCTTTGTGGACGCGTTCGGTTTCCGCCAAAAGGACCGGTTGAAGTTTAGTCCTGACGATCGCATTATGGACGCTTACAACGCCATCTACCGGCCGATGCCCTCTGTGGACAACATGCAGTTGGAGGAATTCTTCTGCCGGGTGGAGGACACATACGGTGTGGAGGTGGCGTGTGTCTGCGCGCACAAGACAAACATGACTCTCGGGGAACTGTTCATGACCGCATTGGAGGGAAGGCAATAAGGAGCAGATTGCGCCTCCCTCGCCATTGCGAGGAGGACTTCAGCCCGACGCGCCAATCTCTTGAAAAGAGGTTCGAGCCCACAGGTAAATCGCGGGCACGAGATTGCTTCGCTACGCTCGCAATGACGGGCCCCCCTGTCCATCGTCCTGTCCATCGTCCTGTCCATCGTCCTTGCCGTCGTCCTTGCCGTCGTCCTTGCCGTCGTCCTTGCCGTCGCGCGTGCCGCTGGTTTATTGTAACGCCGCCCGTATTGGGCGCGATTGCCTTCAGACAACCCTGAAACGAGTATTGCCATGAAGATGACGATTTTGTTGACCATTGCCACGCTTGTTGCCTGTGTCGTTCCCGTCTATGCCGCCGATGCGCCGGGGCCGGACCGCACCTCCTTTCAGGAGGGGGGCGGGTACAACCCCAAAATCGATTTCGGGTCCGATATGGCGATGGTTTACGGTGTGGGCACGGACTTTGCCCAGCGCGCCCAGTCTTGGCGGGACAAGGGATACACCGTCGGCATGATGACGGGCATCGCGTGGGGGCACTACCAGGATTACTACGTGACGCCTGACGGACTGAAGAAGGATGAAATCCAGACCGAGAAAAGCGGCAAGCTCATCATGCATGGCGAGAACGTGGGCTACAACGTCCCGACCGACGCTTACATTGAGTACATCAAGAAGTATTGCGAGCCGGCCGTGGACGCGGGCGCGCAGGCGATCTTCTTTGAGGAACCGGAGTTCTGGACGCGCGCGGGCTGGAGCAACGCCTTCAAGGCTGCATGGCAGGAGTATTATGGCGAGCCCTGGCAGGCGCCCGATTCCAGTCCGGAAGCGCAGTACCGCGCGAGCCGGCTCAAGTACGAGATGTATTTCAAGGCGCTGCGCGAAGTGGCGAAGCATGTGAAGGAGCGCGCCGCGTCACAGGGTAAACAGGTTGAGTGCCACGTGCCCACGCACAGCCTGATCAACTACTCGCAGTGGGGCATTGTCAGTCCCGAGTCGCACCTGATGGACATCCAGGAAATGGACGGCTACATCGCGCAGGTGTGGACCGGCACGGCGCGCACGCCCAACTGGTACAAGGGCAAAAAGGCCGAGCGCACCTTTGAGACCGCCTATCTCGAATACGGCCAGATGCTGGCCATGGTCCGGCCGACAGGGCGCAAGGTGTGGTTCCTTGCCGATCCCATCGAGGACAACCCGAACCGCAGTTGGAACGACTATAAGCGCAACTACGAATGCACAATCATCGCGTCGCTGTTCTGGCCCGAGGTGTTCCGCTACGAGGTGATGCCCTGGCCCAGCCGCATTTTCCAGGGCAGCTACCCCAAGGTGGATCTCGACAGCAAATCGGACGCGAAAGAGGGCATCCCCGCAGAATACGCCACGCAATTGCTGGCGGTCATCAACGCCCTCAACGACATGGACCAGCCCGTCGTGTCCTACGACTGCGGCACGCGCGGCATTGGCGTCATTGTCTCCGATTCGCTCATGTTCCAGCGCGCCGCGCCCCGGCAGAGCGACGGCGGCCTTGGCCAGTTCTACGGCCTTGCGCTGCCCTTTGTGAAGGCGGGCGTGCCGGTCGAGGTGGTGCAGATGGAAAACCTTCCGCAGGCCAACACGCTGTCCACCTGTCGCGTCGCCCTGCTCACCTATGAGGGGCAGAAGCCGCTCAAGCCGGAATACCACGACCAGGTCGACGCGTGGGTGCGCGCCGGCGGCTGTCTGCTCTTCGTCGACGACAATAGCGACCCCTACCACCACGTGCGCGAGTGGTGGAACGACCAGGGCAGGAACGAGGCCACCGCGTCGGATGATATCTTGAAACGCCTGGGCGTCACCGAAGCCGCAAAGACCGCGCCGGAAGCGGTGGGCAAGGGCTGGGTGCGCGTTGTGGTGGACAAGCCCAGCGCGCTCCAGCGGCGCGAGGACGGCGCGAAGCTGGTGCTCGACAGTGTCGCCGGGCTGCTGGAGAAACTCGGCGAACCGCTGAAGACCCAGAACTACCTCAAGCTTCAGCGCGGCCCCTACGTCGTGGCGTCGGTGATGGAAGAGTCGGTTTCCGGCGAAGCGCTGAGGATTACGGGCCAGTTCGTGGACCTCTTCGATCCCATGCTGCCGGTGGTGACGGAAAAGGTGCTCCAGCCCGGCGAGCGCGCGCTGCTCTTCGACATCCCCTGGGCGTTCAGGCAGGGCATGCACCGCAAAGTCGCCGCGGCGTCCACCCGCGTGCGCGACGAGCGAAACGTGGACGGCATCCGGCACTTCACCACGCGCGGCCCCGAGGGCACCCGTGCGCGTGCGCGCGTGATCTTCACCAAAGAGCCCAAGGGCGTGACCACCGAACCGTCCATACCCGTGGCCACGGCCTGGGACAAGGACAGCCACACGCTGTGGCTGGATTTCGACAACGCCGCGCGGGACATCGAGTTTAGGGTTCAGATGAATTAACGGTCTTGGGCATGTGCCGTGTCTGAAGAGGAGTGTTCAACATGACGCCTTCACGCCGGGAGTGGCTGCGCAGCACGGGTGCGGGATTGGCCGCGGCATGGACTGTTGCGGCGTGGGGCGGCGAGATGCCCAAGGTGACGCGGCCCCGGGCCACGTCGGGCGACTCCGCCGTTGAACCGGTCTGGGACGAGCGCCTCGTGATAACGGTGGGGCCGAAGGATGCGGATATTGCCGGCACCACGGACCGGGCCATTCAGGCGGCGGTGGACTATGTGGTGCGTCTTGGCGGGGGTACGGTGAAGATTCTACCGGGCGAGTACCGGCTGCGCAACGCTGTGCGCATACAGTCGGGTGTGCGGATGCTGGGCAGCGGGGGAGACAGCGTGCTCATCAAGGAGGCCTCCTTTGAAACGACGCTGGCCGAAGATTCGGACTGGTATGACCAGGAGATCACGCTGGAGAACCCCGACGGGTTCCGCGTGGGTGACGGGGTGGTGCTCATCACCAAGAGCCCATCTGACGGCGGGCGCGACGTGTCCAAGCACACGCTGGTGGCGCGCAGCGGCAGCCGCTTCAAGCTGGACAGGGCGCCGCGCATGAATTATTGGAAAGAGATGAAGCCCACGGCGTCGACGTTGTTTCCCATGGTCACCGCCGAGGAGACGGCGGACTTCGCCATTGAGGACCTCGTGCTCGACGGCAACCGCGCGAACAACGCCAATCTCGACGGCAACTACGCCGGCTGCATCTGGCTGCAGGACTGCAGCCGTGTGCGCATCCACGGCGTGACGGCGCGCAGCTACAACGGAGACGGCATCAGTTGGCAAATCTGCCACGACGTTTCGGTGGAGGACTGCCACAGCCATGACAACGCCGGGCTGGGCCTGCATCCGGGGTCGGGTTCGCAGCGGCCCGTTATGCGCAACAACCGGCTTGAGCGCAATTCCATAGGACTGTTCTTCTGCTGGGGCACCAAGTACGGCCTGGCCGAAAAGAACTTCATTGCCGACAACACGGACTGCGGCGTTTCCATCGGCCACCGCGACGATGAGAACATCGTCCGCGACAACGAGATCCTGCGCAGCGGCAAGACAGGGCTGCTGTTCCGTCCCGAGCGGGGCGAGGGCTACACGGCCAAAGGCAACCTGGTAGAGAACAACCGCATCATCGACAGCGGCCCCGAGGACGGTGTCGCGGTCGACATCCAGGGCGTCACGGCGGGCAACACGCTCGCCCGCAACGAGATTCGCGAGACCCGTGGCCCGGCCAAGCGCATTGGAATGCGTCTTGGCGCGGACACGGGCGAGAATACCTTTCAGGACAACACGGTGGTGGGGTTCGCGCAGAACACGCTGGACCTGAGGAAGTAGGCGGATGAGCGTTATAATCGCGCATTCCTTTTGGATGGATGACGGTTGGAGAATCGAGCCATGAATGAGTCATCGCCGTTGACCCACCTTTGCAGGTGGGTGTTTCCCGGCGTTCCCATGTGGTATCCCTTCCGCGCGGCGCTGCGCCTGGCGGCGCTGCCGCTGTGGACGCTGTGGTGCTGGCTGATGAATCTGATGCTGGCACCTGTTGCTCTTGTGTCGCGGCAGGCCCTGCGCGACAGCCGCAAACGCGTGTCGCGGCACTGGTGCAGGGGCATGCTGGCTGTCCTGGGGACACGGGTGCTGGCGCGCGGCGCGTTTCCGCCCAAGCCGTTCTTTCTCGTGACCAACCACATCACAGGCATGGAGGCGTTCGCCATCAACGCGGTCTTCGACATGACCTGCCCCATCGCGATGTACGTCAAAAAGCAGCCGGTCATCGGCCGGTTGATAGCCGGGCTGGACCCCTTCTGGGTCAGCCAGAAGAAATCCGAGACGGCCAGCCTGAACGAGCGCATCATCAACGAACTGCGCAACGGAAAGAACATTGTCATTGCGCCGGAGGGCGACATCTCGCCGGGCCGCTTTGTGCGCCGGTTCCGCGCGGGCATGCTTGAGCCGGCCGCAATGATTGGCTTTCCCGTGCACTACGCCTGCGTGACCTACAGGACCCCGGCGGGCTGGCCGCCGGCGTCCAAGTCCGTTGTCTACGGTCCGGACGCGGAGCGGGCCAAGATGGTGGGGGGGATTTCGGAGGAGGAAAAGGCGTTGTGGGGGGACCGGGGGCCCTTCCACCGGTATTTTCTGGGGCTGCTTGGGCTGCCATGGCATGAACTGGTGGTGCACTTCGCGCCCGACCCCATCATTGCGGAAGACAAATTCACCCTGGCAAACCAGCTGCATGACGCGGTGGAATCGATCCTGGTGCCTGTGGAGTAACGGGGCTGGTCGACCGGACTGGCCCTCACGGAGAAAACAATCATGGCCGAAAAGGGTGCCTATGCCTACGATTATCCCCGTCCGATGGTGACGGTGGATGCGGTCGTCCTCTCGATGCGGGAAGGCAAGCGTCATGTGCTGCTGATCCGACGCGGGCGACCGCCTTTTGAGGGTGCCTGGGCGCTGCCGGGCGGATTTGTGGGGATAGATGAACCGCTGGAAACGGCGGCGGAACGCGAACTGGCGGAGGAAACAGGGCTTACGGGGGTGGCTTTGCGCCAGCTGCACACCTTTGGCGACCCCGGTCGGGACCCGCGGGGGCGCAGCATATCGGTGGTTTACTGGGGTGAAGCGCCGGCCGATGCGGCCGTGATGGGAGGCGACGATGCGGCCGAGGCGGGCTGGTTTCCGCTGGACGCCTTGCCGCCATTGGCGTTTGACCATGCCAAAGTTGTAGAGTATTTGGTCGAGGTGGGTTAGTAGGAGAAGTACGCATGCGGATAGAGGACACGGACGCCCTGCTGGTGGTGGACGTGCAAAATGATTTTTGCGGGGGCGGCGCCCTGCCGGTGCCGCAGGGCGAGGCCGTTGTCTCGCCGATCAACCGCATCATGGGCAAGTTTGACCACATCATCTTCTCCCGCGACTGGCACCCCGAGGACCACTGCAGTTTCAGCGGAAACCCCGAGTTTCGGGACGGAAGCTGGCCACCGCACTGCATCCAGCACACGCCCGGCGCCGAGTTTCGCGGCGACCTGCGCGTGCCCCTGGACGCATACTTCATTGAGAAGGGCACGGACCCCGATGCCGAGCAGTACAGCGTGTTCACAGTGCCCGGCCTGACCGAGCGGCTGCGCCGGCGCGGCGTGACGCAGATTGTCATCGCGGGGCTGACCATGGAGTACTGCGTTCTCCATTCCGCGCTGGACGCGCTCAAAGAGGGCTTCACCGTGGTGGTGGTTGAGGACGCCGTCCGCGCGGTGGCCGAGGAGTCCGGGCGGGCCGCGATGGAGCAAATGCGCAAGGCCGGCGTTCAGTTCCTGCACAGCGCGAACCTGACATGAACACCCCCGACTCACCCTGGTTTCGGCGCGAGGGCCTCGCGCTGCTGACCGACTTTTACGAACTGACCATGATGGCGGGTCAGTGGCACGAGGGCCGCACCGAGCAGCGGGTCAGTTTCGACTACTTCTTCCGCGCGCTGCCGCCGCACACGGGCTTTGCGCCCAGCGTCGGACTCGACCTGTTTCTCGACTATCTCGAACACCTGCGCTTCGAGGAAAGCGACATCACCTATCTCGACACGCTCGGCGTGTTCGACCGGGCGTTTCTGGACTACCTGCGCGCCTTCCGTCCCCGCTGCACCGTGCGCGCCGTGCCCGAGGGCACCATAGTCTTCCCCTTCGAGCCGGCCGTGCAGGTGGAGGGGTCGATCCTGGAGGCGCAGCTGATCGAGACGGCCCTGCTCAACCTGATGAACTTCTCGACGCTCATCGCGGCCAAGGCCGCGCGAATCTGCCTGGCCGCCAACGGCGAGCCCGTGATGGAGTTTGGCCTGCGCCGGGCCCATGGGCCCGACGGCGGGGTGACCGGTTCGCGCGCCGCCCACATCGGCGGCTGCACGTCCACGTCCAACGTGCTGGCGGGCAAGACCTACGGCATCCCCGTCTCGGGCACGCACGCGCACAGCTGGGTGATGAGCTTTCCCAGCGAACTGGAGGCGTTCCGCGCGTTTGCCCGGCAGTATCCCGACCGCTGCATCCTGCTGGTGGACACCTACGACACGATCAAGAGCGGCGTGCCGAACGCCATCCGCGTGTTTCAGGAGATGCGCGCCCGGGGCGTCAATGCGCGCGCGGCCATCCGACTCGACTCGGGCGACCTTTCCAAACTGAGCAAGATTGCCCACCGAATGATGGTTGAGGCGGGGCTTGAGGACCCGCTGATCATCGCCTCGAACGACCTCAACGAGGACCTCATCGCCGACCTCAAGCGCCAGGGCGCGCGCATCAACGGCTGGGGCGTCGGCACGCAGTTGATCACCGCCTACGACGCGCCTGCCCTCGGCGGCGTGTACAAGCTCACGGCCATTCAGGGGCCCCAGGGCTGGCAGCCGCGCATGAAACTGTCGTCCAACGCGGAAAAGGCGACCGACCCCGGCCGCAAGCAGATTGTCCGCTACTATGACGCCGACGACCGTCCCCTGGGCGACATGCTGTGCAGCGAGGGCGGCGTCTGGCCGGAATCAGGCACCATCGGCGGGCGTTCCCAGAAACAGCCGCACCGTCCCGCGCAGATTGAGGGCGCCGCACGCGCCGAAGCGCTGCTCAGGCCCGTCTTTGCCGACGGGGTGCGGCTGGCGCCGCGCGAGCCGGTGGCCCAGGTGCGCCGCCGCGCGCTGGACGCCATCGCGGCGCTGCCCGAAGAGTTTAAGCGCCTGCGCAACCCGGAAATTTACCGAGTACTTCTGTCCGAGGAACTGGGCGGGATGAAGGACCGGATGATGACAAACCCCGAACTCGCCTGACGGCCGGCCGCCGAAGGGCGGACCGGACGTGGAGCAGGACATTCATGCGACTTGTGAAGATAGGCGTCGCCTCCGTGTCGGTGAAGGTCGGCGATTTCGCCGGCAACACGGAGCGTCTGCGCGCCGTCATCCGGGCGGCGCGCAAGCAGCGCGTCCACCTGCTGGTCACGCCCGAACTGGCCGTGTCCGGCTACAGCCTGGAAGACCGCGTGTTCTGGCCCGACGTGACCCGCTACAGTTGGGCCGCGCTGGCCGAACTGGCCGAGGAGTGCGACGGCATCACGGCCTTCATCGGCCTGCCCGTGCGCGCGGGCGCCATGATTTACAACGCCGCCGCGCTGGTCAGCGACAAGGTCATTCGCGGGCTCGTGCTCAAGCGGCACCTGCCCACCTACAGCATCTTCTACGAGGGCCGCAACTGGACCGCATGGTCCGGCGGCGTCACTGAGATCAACGGCGTGCCCGCGGGCGACCTCGTTTTCTCGCTGCCCTTCGGCCGCGTCTCCGCCGAAATCTGCGAGGACCTGTGGTCCGCGTCGTCGCCTGCCGGCGACCGCGCGCGGGCGGGCGCGGA
>CAIUWO010000312.1 GCA_903902895.1 Candidatus Hydrogenedentota bacterium
GGAACTGTCCCGGCTCGGACGCAACGACGAGGCCGTGCGCCAGTACCGCGAGGCGCTCCGCCTCAACAGCGAGCTGAAATACGTGCACACCGCGCTCGGCCAGGAACTGTCCAAGAAGGGCGACACGCAGGAGGCCATGCACCACTTCGCCGAGGCCGTGCGCATCGACCCCGCCTTCCAGGACGCCCGCTATCTTTGGGCCAAGGAACTGGCGAAGCTGGGGCGCATCGACGAGGCCGTGCACCAGTACGAGGAGGCCATCCGGCTCAACCCCGACGACGCGCGCGCGCACAACGAGATGGGCGCGTTCTGGGCCGACCAGGGCAACTATGACGAGGCCATGAAGCATTACGAGGAGGCGCTGCGCGTCAAACCCGGTTTCGCCTACGCGCTTGACCGGCTCGGCCGCCTGCTCGCCGTGATGGGCCGCCGCGACGAGGCCATCCGCCGCTATGAGGAGGCCGTCGCCGCCGACCCCAAGAACCAGGACGTCTACTACCTGCTCGGCCGCGAACTGGCCGCCGCTGATCGCAAAGAGGAGGCAAAGAAGCGCTTTGAGGAGGCCCTCGAACTGAATGCCGGCGATGCGCGGGCACAGAACGAGCTGGGTGAACTGTTGGCGGAGGCGGGCGACAATGAGGGCGCCATGCGCCACTACGAGGCCGCGCTGCGCGCCGCGCCGCAGTTCGGCTATGTGCTCTACAAGATGGGCAAACTGCTCGCCGCCGAGGGCAGGCAGGCCGAGGCCGAGAAGCGCTACCAGGAGGCGCTCAACATCGATCCAGACAACCAGGACCTGCACTACCTCATGGGCCGCGAACTGGTCGCCCAGGGCAGGGACGCCGAGGCGCGCTCCTTCTTTGAGCAGGCCCTGCGCATGAACCCCGAGGACGCGCGCTCGCACAACGACCTGGGGCTGCTGCTCGCCAACGAGGACCCGAAGGCCGCCGGGGAGCACTACCGCAAGGCCGTCGAAATCGCGCCCAACTTCACGCTGGCCCTCAACAACTGGGGCAACCTGCTGGCCAAGCAGGGCCAGAACGACGAGGCGGAGGCGAAATACCGCGAGGCCCTGCGAATCCGTCCCGCCGACGAGTACGCCTATTACAACCTGGCCCGGCTGGCCGAGGCGCAGGGCAAGAACGACGAAGCCGTTGACCTCTATAAGAAGGCCATGGAAAACAGCCCGAAGAACTCGAACATCCCCAACAACCTCGCGTTGCTGCTTTCGAAAATGGGCCGCAACGACGAGGCGGTCGCCATGTACCAGAAGGCGCTGGAAGTGGACGCGGAGAACCCGCTGGTCCACAACAACCTTGGCCACGAGATGCAGGAAAAGGGCCAGTTGGAAGAGGCCCTGAAGCATTACCAGGCGGCGTTAGAACTGAAGCCCGCGTTCCTGCTCGCGCTGAACAACCTTGACACCGTCTACGAGGCGCTTGGAAAGCCGGAAGAGGCCCTGCCCTGGTATGACAAGGCGCTTCAGGCCAAGCCCGACGACGGTGACGTGCACAACAGCCTGGGCTACCACCATTTCCGCCACGGCGGCCTGGACAAGGCGCAGGAGCATTTCGAAGCGGCGCTCCGCGCCATTCCCGATTTCCCGCTGGCCCAGAACAACCTGGGCAACGTGTGCTTCGCCCGGGGGGACTATGAGGCCGCGCTCGGCCACTACCGCCGGGCGCTCGAGATTCACGCGGCCGACCCCTTTGCCGATTTGAACATCGCCCGCGCCCTGGTCGCCCTCAAACGGACGGACGAAGCCGCGCCCCATATCGCCGCCGCGGCCGCCAAGAATCCTGACAATGCCGACGTGCGCGCCGAACTTGGAAACCTTGCCGCCTCCATGGGCAACGCCCAATCCGCCGTTGGCTGGTACGAACAGGCGTTGCAGATCGACCCGAAGAACCGCGCCGCCCAGTTCAACATGGGTTCCGTCCTGCTGGCTGACGGCCAGAAGGACCGCGCCCTTCAGGTGTTGGAAACCCTCGAAAAGCAGCAGCCGGACACGCCCGGCCTTCAGGAAAAGCTCAGGAAAGCCCGGGAATAGCCGGGGACTGCGCCGGTATCATGACGCGGCGTCACTCGTAGCTGAGCGCCTCGATGGGGTCGAGTGACGCGGCGCGGCGGGCGGGGTAGAATCCGAAGAACACGCCCACGCACACGGCGAAGGACAGGGCAAGCAGCACGCTGGCAAGGGTGACCGGCATGGTGAACCCGCTGACCACCGTGATGATTGCGGCGATGATGGTGCCCAGAACAACCCCGATCAGTCCGCCCAGGGTGCTCATCACGATGGCCTCAAGCAGGAACTGGATCAGGATGTCCCGGTCATCGGCGCCGATGGCCTTGCGGATGCCGATCTCGCGGGTGCGCTCGGTGACGGTGACGAGCATGATGTTCATGATGCCGATGCCGCCCACAATGAGCGAGATGGCCGCCACGGACCCCAGCAACAGGGAAAAGATGTTGGTCACCGAGGTGACGGCCGCCACCATTTCGGCCATGTTGCGCACCTGGAAGTCGCTGTCCTTGCCCTCGAGTATCCGATGGCGCGTGCGCAGCAGCTCCTCGACCTTCGCCTGGACGGCGGTCTGATCGGCGCCGTCTTCGATCTGCAAGTCGAACTCGCTCAGATGGTCCACGCCGAGCAGCCGGTCCATGGCCGTGGTATAGGGAATGAGCGCCTGATCATCGAAGCTGAAGGGGCCCTGGGTGCCCTTGGACTTGAGCACGGCGATGACCTTGAAGGCCACACCGCTGACCTTGACCTTCTCATCCAGCGGGCTGGCGTCGCCGAACAGATCTTTAGCCACGTCGGAGCCCAGTATGGCGACTTTGGCGCGCTGTTCGATTTCACTCTGCGTGAAGGCGCGGCCCCGGTCGATTTCAAAGTTGCGAATCTTGATGTAGGACGAGGTGACGCCCATGATGGAGGCCTGCTTGTTCTTGTTGTAATACTTGAACTGGCCGTTGCCGCGGGCGACGGGCGACATGCGCAGCACTTCCGCAATCCCGGCGTGGACCGCGTCCGCGTCCTCCGGCGTGAGCGTCTCAAACGGCGCGCTTCGGACGCCGCCGGACTTGGACTGGCCCGGTGTGACCATGATCAGATTCGAGCCGAGCGCGGTGACGCGCGACAGAACCTGCTTCTGCGCGCCGGCACCCACGGCGAGCAGGGCGATGACCGCGCCCACGCCGATGATGATGCCCAGCATGGACAGAATGGAGCGCATCTTGTTGACGACAAGGCTGCGCAGGACGATTTTCACGGTGGTCCAGAAGAGCATGGTCAGTTCCCCTCCGCGCCCGGCGCGCCCTCGGTCATGCGCCCATCGCGCAAATGGACTTGCCGGGGGCAGGTCGCCGCAATTTCGGGATCATGGGTGACCATGATCAGCGTTCGGCCCTGCGCGTTGAGCTCGTCAAAAAGCGCCATGATTTCCTGCCCGGTCTTCGTGTCCAGGTTGCCCGTCGGCTCGTCGGCCATGAGAATGGCCGGATCGGTCACAATGGCCCGGGCGATGGACGCGCGCTGGCGCTGTCCGCCCGAGAGCTGGTTGGGACCGTGCTCCATGCGGTCGGCGAGGCCCACCATATCCAGGGCCGCCTTCGCCCGCTGGCGCGCGTCTTTGACGCCGCCGTAGAGCAGCGGAAGCTCCACGTTTTCAAGCGCCGTAAGGCGCGGCAAAAGATTGAAGGTCTGGAAGACGAAACCAATGTAGCGGTTGCGAATCTGGGCGAGACGGCGGCCGGAAAGGCTGGAGACATTTTCACCGGCCAGGATGTATTCGCCCGAATCGGGCGGGCCGAGGCAGCCCAGGATGTTCATGAGCGTCGATTTGCCGCTGCCCGAGGGGCCCGTGATGGCCATCTTCTCGCCCCGTGCCACTATAAGGGAGACCCCGTCGAGCGCGCGAACCACCGTGTCGCCGAGCGTGAAGCTCTTGACCAGGTTCGTTGTTTCAATCACGTTGTCCATGGCTGCCTTCTTGTTTTCGCTTTCGCCTTTGTCCCGTCCTGACCATAAGTCGACAGGTGCTAATGTGGGGCAGACATTCCTGTCTGCCGTCTTTCTCTTCTTCTGGCTCCTGACTCCTGAATTCTGACTCCTTTGCCTTGTCACATCGGGGGCGGCCCGGGCGGGTGATCGCCGAAGCCGCCCTTCTTGCTTTCATCCATCTGCTCGTGGGGGATGAGTATGGCATCGCCCGCCTTCAGCCCCGACAGGATTTCAACATTAGTCCCGTCGTCCACGCCCGTTTTGATCTTCACCGACTCCGGCTCGGGGCCTGCGCCGGGAACGAGCACGACCTTGTCCGGGCCGCGCCGTTTGACCGCCTCGACGGGAACGGACGGGGCGCTCACCTTTTCGGCGACCAGGATGTCGACGTCCGCCGTCATCTTGGGCAGCAGCTTGCTCTTGGCCTCGTCGAGGATTTCAATCTTGACCTCGAAGGTGACCACATTGGAGACCTCGCTCCCCTTGGTGGCGACGCGCACCACCTGCCCCTTGAACTGGTCGTCCGGAAAGGCGTCCACCTTGACGGTGGCGGGCTGGCCGTCGCGCACCATGCCGATGTCGCTTTCGTCAACCGACGCCAGCACGAAGATGCGGGACAGGTCCGACAGTGTCAGCAGCGAGGTTCCGCCGCCCACGTTCATCATGGGTGAGGCGATAATCTGGCCCACCTGCACGAGGCGTGTCGAGATGGTGCCCGACATGGGCGCAAACACCTGGGTTTCCTTGAGGCGCTGCTGCGCGTTCTCCAGGTCGATCTTGATGGAGTCCACGTCGGCCTGGGCCAGGTTGATGTCCTGCCGCAGCAGTTCGAGCCGTGCCTCCTCGACTTGGATGCCGTCGATGCCTGCGGAGGCCCTTTGGAGCGTGGATTCGCCTTGGACGGCGGCCGCTTCGGCGCTGCTGACCTCCTCGGGGCTGGCATACTCCTTCTTGAGCAGCGCGGTGGTGCGAGAGGCCTTCTCGCGCAGGTCCTTGCTCGATGCCTCGGCGCCCTTGAACGTGGCGCGGGCCTCTTTTCGGGTCTTTTCAAGTTCGCGCTCGGACACGACCAAGCTCTGCTTGGCGCGGTCGAGTTTGGCCTGCGCCGACGCGAGCTTCACCCGGGTCTGCCGCTCGGTGCGCTCCGCGTCGATGGGGTCTATCTTGAGCAGCAATGCGCCCTTTTCAACGGGGTCGCTCACGTCATAGGGAAGTTCCACCACCTGTCCCGTGGACTTGCACTTGACCTCCACATCAAGGTTTGACTCGACCTTGCCCGAACAGGAGACCTCCTGCCGGAGCGGCCTGTTCTCCACGGTTGCGGGCGTGTATTGCACACCGGCCTCCTTTTCGGCACCGTTCTTCTGGGTCTTCCAGTAGTACGCTCCGCTGCCGCCGGCCAGCAGCAGGATAATTATGATGGCCAGTTTCTTTTTCATGACAACGGCTCCCGGTCCTTGTCCAGAACGATGCCCCGACGGGTCAGCAGCGTTCCTTCCTTCTGGTAGAGGGATGTGACGGCCTGCAGTCGGCCCACACGGGCGGCCGCCTCCTGCATTTTGGCCTGCACGAGTTTCTGCTGCACCTGCAGCACATTGAGGTTGGTCGAGCGGCCCAGGCGGAACTGCTCCGTTTCCACCGCGAGTTCCTGCTCGCGGTTGATCACTTCCTGGTGCGAGGCGGCAACCTGCTCGACCTCGCGCGCGCTTTCGGCTATGGCCTTGCGCAGCTCCGCCTCTATGTTCTGCTGGAGGTTGCGGATGGAGGCCCCGGCCTGGTCCAGCTGGAGTTTGGCCCGCTGATACCGGGCCTTCTCCGCGCGGTTGCCCAGGGTCAGGGTGAAGCTGAGCCCGGCCTCAAACCGGTCGTAGGTCATGTCGTCCAGATAGCGGCTCCACGAACCGGAACCGGCGCCGCTGCTGTTGGCGCCGTAGGAGACGAACGCGTCCAGTTGGGGAAGCAGGCCGTTCTTGGTCTGGACCACGGCGAGCTGGCCGTTGGCCAGGTCGAGCCGCGCCTGCGCCAGGTCGGGCCGGAACAGGTCGGCCAGGGCCACGCACTCTGCGGGGGTCGGGACCGGGTCCCTGACCTCCGGCAGTGTGATCGGCAGGAACTGGAGCGATTCGGGCGTCTGCGTGTCGGGGTTCAGCAGTTGCCACAGGTTGATGGCCCGGTTGATCAGGGCGGCCTGCGCGTTGACCAGGTCGGCCTTCTTGGAGGCCACCTCCGATTCGGCGGAGAAGCGGGCGCTCCCGGAAAGCTTTCCGACGGAGATCATCGCCTGATTGAGATCAAGCTGTTCCTGGGCAAGGCCCAGCGCGAACTCCTGGATGCGCAGCGTTTCCTGCGCCATCGCCAAACCCCAGTAGGCGGTTTCCACCTGGGCCACCAGCTGCAGTGTGAAATCGCGCAGCGCGTAATCGCTGATGGCGGCGTTGTTGCGCGCCGTCCGCAGCGACACCAGGTTCAC
>CAIUWO010000313.1 GCA_903902895.1 Candidatus Hydrogenedentota bacterium
GCAGCAGGGCTCTGTGGTCGTGGTGGTGCCGTCCATGTCCATTACTGCCGCCAGCAGCCCGTCCTCGAGCGCGGGCGTGCCCTTGGAAAGCGGATAGACATCGTAAGGCGGATAAATGTAGGGCGGATTGGCGACAATGGCGTATTGGTCGGACAAGGCCCCCGCAAGTTGGGCGGCCGTTTCCGCATCGGCGAATTTGGGAATGCTGGAAGACATCAAAACCTCCGTGGATTACTCCAGACGCATCAGCCCGAAGCGTTCGGGCTGATGAAAGTTCAGGTTCTCCCCCACGTTCGACCATGCGGCCCAGTGGGGGTGGGACGATTCATCGGCGCACTTGTAGCAGTTGGCATGCCATACCTGGCCGCGTGCATTGCCCAGCGCGCCCAGGTAGGCCTCGAACACGCCGAAGGGAATGCGGAACGACACGATGTAGGTGACCGGACCGGGCAGTTCCTCCAAAATGGGACCCTTGAGCGACGTGGAGATATCAATCATTTTCAGGAACTTCTCCGCCACAAACTGGCTCTTCCTGAACTTCCCGCCCCCCCCCCGGGTCCAGTCTTCAACATACTGCGACAAAATCACGCCGCCACAGTTTATCTCAAAATTCATGTACCCCTTGTCGGACTTGGGCCGCACAAAGAACTCCACGCACGAATCTTTGCAGACCATGGCGTTGAGTCCCGACTGGCGGCACACAACGAATTGGTCCTCGACCCGGTAGATGGCCTGAAGCGCTTTGCCGTTGTGCAGCAGCCGCGCCCGCACCCTGGGGCGGTGGTCGCTGCTCTTCGGATGAAACTGGTCGATGGCCAGCGGTTCCGCCCCGGCCCATGCGGGGTCATCCCATCCGCTTTCCACGGGGGGCAACTGCGTTGTATAGTGAATCACATAAGAAGGCGTCATGGCCGGTGTCCTCCAGGCCGCATTGTCACGCGGCCACCCTAGTATACCCGCCGTCGCCGCGCGTTTCATCCAAAGGAGCCCTGCCATGTTTATGACCTCATTGTGCGCGGTCCTGCTGTTCGGCGCCGGCGCCCTGCCTGCTTGGGAATTTGACAGCGAGGCCGACAGGAACGCATGGCAGCCCAACGAGCACATTGCCGATGTGCGTCTGGACGGAGGCGCGCTGTGCGGAAGGACTATCGACTGGGACCCCATGTTCTTCACCCCCATCCTTGAGATTCCGGCCACGCCGTGGCAGTACGTGCTGCTGCGCATCAAGGCGGACAAGCCGGGCATGGGCCAACTGTTTTGGACGGGGCAGACAGAAGGCAAGTACGGCGGCATCAGTGAACAAAAGGCGACCAACTTCACTGTGGCCGAAAGCGCCGACTATCAGGAGGTTGCCATTGTGCCCGGATGGCATCGCGAAGGCACCATCCGCAAACTTCGGCTTGACCTGTACAACGGCATGAACTTCGCGATTGACAGCATCTCCATCATGGACTGGGGTGCCGGCCTCGCCCCGTACACGGACAAGACCGCATGGTCTGCCGAAGAAATGGCGCAGTGGCCCGTAATCAAGGGCGACAAGGCGCGCTTCAGCCCGCCGCTGGCTGTGAATGTGGGTGGATTGGCCTGGGTGGCCGTGGAACTGGACAGTCCCACCGCCGCGCAGGGGGAGTTTCTGTGGGTGACCGATTCCAGCCAAGGCATCCAATCCGAACCCTTCGATATCCGTCCCGGCAAACGAGTCTACAATATTGAACTGGCCGGCCATCCCTGCTGGAAGGGGCTGGTGCAGGCCGTGGGACTGCGCCTCTCCTCACTGGAGGTGAAGCTTGCTTCACTCAAGTTGTCTGACCTGCCCGCCGGCGGGGCCGACCCGATGCTGAGCTACTTCGGCTTTGAAAACGGCATCAACCGGGCTGGACTGCCCTGTTCGGTGCTGGTGCAAATGACAAACCGCGGCGGAGAAAAGGCCCCGATGTCCGGGTACCGGCTCACGACGGCGGATGAAAACGTAAAAATCGTGCAGGCTCCCGACCTTGCGGCAGTTGCCCCGCTGTCCTACGGCGATGTGAAGGACCTGCTATGGCAGGTACAGGCGGAGACGCCAGGCGAATACACGGTTCGTGTGGAAGGCCCGGGGTTGGATACGCCGACCGAAGCCCGGTTCCGTTTCCTGCCGCCGGTCTCCGTCGCAAAGGCGGATTACGTGCCCGCGCCCGTGGCCGTCAAGCCCGCGCTCGATGTGTGCATGTACTACTTCCCCGGCTGGGAATCCGACACCAAGTGGGACTGTGTCCGCCGCACCGCCCCCGTCCGCAAGCCGCTGCTCGGCTATTACGACGAGAGCAGGGTCGAATGCGTGGACTGGCAGATCAAGTGGGCCGCCGAAAACGGCGTCAACTGCTTTCTTGTGGACTGGTACTGGTCCGACGGGAACCAGTACCTTACGCACTGGTTCGAGGCCTACCGCAAGGCGCGCTACCGCGACCAGCTCCAGGTGGCGATCATGTGGGCCAACCACAACGCTCCGGGAACGCACTCGCGCGAGGACTGGCGCAAGGTGACCAAAGAATGGGTTGACCGCTATTTCAACCTGCCTGCCTATTACCGCATCAACAGCAAGCCCGCCATTTTCCTCTGGAATCCCGAGGGACTCCGCAATGACCTCGGCGGGTCCGACGCGGTCAAGGCGGCGCTGGACGAATCGCAGGAGATGGCGCGGACGGCCGGGTATGAGGGGATCGAGTTTGTGGCCATGAGTGGACACCATACCAAAGAACTGGCCGAGACGCTCGCCAAGGAAGGCTACACCGGTGCAACGAATTACCACGAATGGGGAAAAGCCGAAAACTTGGCGCCTTCGAGGACGGAGATTAAATACAGTGATGCCGTCAAAACCGCCCCCGAGGCCTGGAAAGAAAAAGCGGGCCTGTGCGCGCCCGGACTGACCTATTATCCCGTGGTGGATACCGGCTGGGATGACCGTCCCTGGGCGGGCGGCAAGGCCAGGATTATCGGCGGGCGCACGGCACCACTGTTTGAGGAACTCCTGCGTGCCGGGCGCGGTTACTGTGAGAAAAACAAGCTGCCCTTCGTCGTGCTCGGGCCCGGGAACGAATGGGGCGAAGGCAGTTATGTCGAACCGGCCAACGAATACGGCTTCGACATGTATGAGGCGATACGCAGGGCTTTTGGCACCGGCGACCCGGCGACATGGCCGGTGAACCACTCTCCCCGCGACCTCGGCCTGGGCCCCTATGAGTTTCCGGTGGTGCCCTATCGCGGCGACTGGACCTTTGATTCCGACAAAGAGGGCTGGGCTGAGATGATGAACACCAGCCGCACAGAGGTGAAGGACGGTGCCCTCTCTTTCAGCACGATGGCAAACGATTCGGCCTTGGTGGTATCCACGCCGGGCCTCAACGCGGGCGAGTTTCCAAGATTCTCCCTGCGCATGCGCATACGTGGTCCCGAGGGACAGACAAGCAGCGCCCAGTTGTTCTGGTCAGCCGCGGGTTCGGGCACCAGTGAATCGGCCAGCGTGCGCATTCCCCTCCAAGTGGACGGCCAGTTCCATGACTACGTGGCGGATTTGTCGGAAAATCCGCGCTGGCGCGGCCGCATTTCCGCGCTGCGACTGGACCCCGCTGACTTCAACGGGGCGCAAATCGATATCGACCGAATCACCTTCCAGCGGTGATAACGGCGCATGGCGTAACCAAAGCGTCCCTGCCGCCCACTACTTGGATGGCGTGGTTAGGGCGACAGGTGTGGCGAGCGTGGCCAGAAAAGGAGATGACGATATGAGCCTGAAAAATGGTGGAACCTTCGCTCGGCACAACACCCTGGCGCGCCGTGATTTTCTGAAAATCATGGGCTTGGCGGGGGCCTGCCATGCTTTGGACAGTCGCGCGGCATCAGGGGCCGAGGCGGGCGCGGCCAAGGCGCGCAGGCCGAATATAGTGCTTGTCGTTGCCGATGACCTGGGTTACGCCGACCTGGGCGTGCAGGGGTGCAAGGATATTCCGACCCCGAACATCGACTCGATTGCGCAAAACGGGGTGCGTTTCACCAACGGCTATGTCTCCTGCCCCGTGTGCAGTCCGACTCGGGCGGGACTGATGACGGGCAGGTATCAGCAGCGATTCGGCCACGAGTTTAACCCCGGCCCCGCAGAGGCGGCTGTTGCAGAATTCGGGCTTCCGCTCACGGAGGTCACCCTGGCCGAACGCCTCAAGACGCTCGGCTATGCGACCGGCATGTTCGGTAAATGGCACCTGGGCTACCGGCCGGAGATGCATCCCCAGAAGCGCGGGTTTGACGAGTTCTACGGGTTTCTGGGCGGCGCCCATGACTATCTCAACGCCGCGGGAGACAAAAGCAATCCGGTCCTGCGCGGCACGGAACGGGTGCCCGAGGTGGACTACACCACCGATGTCTTCGCCCGCGAGGCCGTCGCGTTTATCGACCGCCACCGGGACGAAGCGTTCTTCGTCTATCTTCCGTTCAACGCGGTTCACCTGCCGCTGGAGGCGCTGGATAAATACAAGTCCCGGTTTGCCGCCATTGAGGACAAGAAACGCCACGTATATGCGGCCATGCTGTCGGCCATGGACGACGGGGTCGGCCAGGTGCTTGCAAAGCTGCGGGAACGGGGGCTCGAAGAGAACACGATGGTTTTCTTCATAAGCGACAACGGCGGTCCGACACCCCAGACGACTTCCTCCAACCAGCCGTTGCGCGGATACAAAGGACAGGTGCTGGAAGGCGGCATTCGGGTGCCCTTCTTTGTGCAGTGGAAGGGGCATATCCCCGCAGGCAAAGTCGATGGCAGGCCGGTTGTCTCGCTGGACATTCATCCCACGGCCCTGGCCGTGGCGGGGGCGGCATCACAGGAATCGGGCCTTGACGGCGTCAGCCTGCTCCCGCTTCTCACACAGGAAAAGGACGGCGCGCCCCATGAAAGCCTGTTCTGGCGCTTCGGGGAACAGTCGGCAGTGCGCGTCGGCGATTGGAAACTGCTACAGCAGAAAGAGGGCGCACCACAACTGTATAACCTTGCAGAAGACATTGGTGAAGCGAAGGATCTGGCGGGTGCCAACCCGGACAAAGTCAAGGAACTCCAGTCCGCTTATGACGGATGGAACGCGAAAAACATTCCCGCCCTCTGGAAAGCCGGTCGGCCCGGCAAAGACGGGCGCAAGCGCCTGTTGAAAACATTGTCTTCCGCGGAGCCAGACACGGAGAGCGCAGAATGAGGATTCGGACCGGACCCGCACTGCTCCTGCTGTGCGCCGTCTGCCTCGGCTGTTCCGGCAGCGCCGAAATGGCGCTGACCGCACACCGAAACATCCCCTATGCAACCATTCCGGGCGTGAGCCCCAACCTGACCAGCCTAGACATTTATGTGTCCAACCCGGTTTCGGCCAAACCCGCGCCGGTGCTGGTCTGGGTCCACGGCGGCGGCTGGGCCATTGGCGGCAAGGCCAACCAGATGCAGTACAAGCCCGCGCTGTTCACCTCCGCGGGATACTGCTTCGTAAGCATCAACTATCGCCTGTCACCGCGGCCGGCCAGTGCAAAACCAGACCGGATAATGTACCCGGTTCACGAACAGGACGTGGCTTCGGCTTTGGCGTGGGTGCACAGCCATATCGCCGAGTATGGCGGTGACCCGGAGCGCATCGCGCTCATGGGGCATTCGGCTGGAGCGCATCTTGTGTCCCTCGTGAGCACGGACGAAACTTTCCTGGGCACCCACAAGCTTCCGCTGGGTGTCATCAAAGGCACCGTGTCGCTCGATACGGAGGGATACGACATTGCCGGGCATATGGAACGGGCCGTCACGGAAATCTACGAGAACGCCTTCGGGCCCGACCCGGCCGTATGGAAACAGGCCTCACCAGCCACGCATGTCGCGCCGGGCAAAGGCATACCGCCGTTTCTGCTCGTCACGCGCGGTGCGGCCGTGCGACGGCAACAGTGCGCGGATTTCGCCTCGGCGTTGCAGAAGGCCGGGACACGGGCCGAGGTGGTGAATGCCCCCGGATACTCCCATGCCGAGGTGAACAGCAAAATCGGCGCGCCCGGTGAGACGGTGGTTACCCAGCCGCTGATGCAGTTCCTGGCCGGGTGTTTTGGGACAAAGAAGTTGGGCACCGCCCCCCCTCCACCGCCTACGCCTCGGGCCGACCGACACTGAAATAGCGAAATCCGTTCTGCTTCATCACCGAAGGCGTGTACAGGTTGCGGCCGTCAAAGATGACGCGCTCGCGCATCAGTTCGCCCATGCGCGCGTAATCGGGACGGCGGAACTCGTTCCATTCGGTCGTGATGACCAGCCCGTCCGCCCCTTCGAGCGCGGCATAGTATTTTGGGACAACCTCCACCGTGTCGCCATAGTGCTTTTGAAGCCGCGGCCCGGCCACGGGGTCGTACACCCGCACTTTGGCGCCGGCGGCGCACAGTCCGTCCATAATCTCAACGGCCGGCGCGCCCCGCAGGTCATCGGTGCGCGGCTTGAAACTGGCGCCCCAGACGGCAATGGTGCGCCCGGAGAGGCTTCCGCCGTAGTAATCGACCACGCGCCGGATAAACTGCTCGCGGCGGCGGTCGTTGACGTCCTGCACGCCCTGAATGAGCTCGCACGGGACACTCTTGTCGTGCGCCATGCGTATGCACGTGGCGACATCGCGGGGAAGACCGGAGCCGCCGTAGCCCAGGCCCGGAAATAGAAAGGTGGGCCCGATGCGGCTGTCGGCGCCGACGGCCTCACGGACGTCGGCAATGTCGCATTCCCACGCCTCGCACAGGTCGGCAATCTGGTTCATCAGCGAGATGCGGGACGCCAGCATGACGTTTGTGGCGTACTTGGCCATTTCCGCGCTGCGCCGGCCCATGAGGAGAATGGGCTTGCCCGTGCGCAGGAAGGGGCCGTACAGTTCCTTCATGATCTCGCGCACGCGCACATCATCGCAGCCGATGATAATGCGGTCGGGACGCATGAAATCGTCGACGGCGGAGCCCTCCTTCATGAAGTCGGGATTGACCACGACGTCGCAGGGGTGCTTCGAATTCCCGCGCAGTATCTGTTCCATCTGCTCCGCCGTGCCGGGCGGGCAGGTGCTCTTGTTGACCAGAATGCGGTAGCCCGACATGGCTTCGGCGATTTGCCGGCTGGCGTCCAGCACGCGGCTCACGTCGGCCTCGCCGTCGGCGCGGACGGGTGTGCCGACGCACAGGAAAACCATAAGCGAGTTGGCCACCGCCTGGCGCAGGTCGGTTGTGAAGGAGATGCGCTCCTCCTCAAGGTTGCGCACCACGAGTTCTTCAAGGCCGGGCTCATGAATGTGCAGCGTGCCCTGACGCAGCAGGTTGACGCGGTCCGCGTCGCGGTCCATGCAGACAATCTGGTGGCCGTTTTCAGCCAGACAGGTGCCGGTGACAAGGCCCTGATATCCGGTGCCGACAACCGTTATTTTCATAAATAGGACTCCATTCGTCGCGGGGGTGCGATGCCCGCGCTCGGGGTAATTCTAGGGGTGCCGTGCGGTCTATTCAAGCCGGTGGCCCAAAAAGGGCCGACGCGGCCGTGGAATTGTCCGGGCCGCGTCGGCATCCCATGCGGGTTAAGTTCTACAGGCCGTCGACCTCCATGCCGACGACAAGCCACCTGCCCTCTTCCTTGGCAAGGGTCAATTCGGATGCAACCGAGCCGGCCGCGCCTGAAAGGTCCACGGGGTACACGGTGCACTTGCCATCCTTCATGGCGCGCTGGGCGTTCTCGAAGGAAACCTTGGCATCGTCAAGATATCCGGATTCGACGGCTTCCTTGATGAAATTGGCAAGGGTCTGCTTGTCCTCCGCCTGGCTTGATGTGAACTTTTCGGAGAAGTTGGCCATGAAGCTGTCGACGTCTTTGGCCACAAGCGTCTTGGCCCACGCGTCAAGGGTTTGCTGGATAAGCTCCTCGTCGCTCGGGCCTTTGGTGGTCGCGCAGCCCGCAAGGCCGAGTGCCAGCAGCAGCGCCCCCGCGCAGAGTGTCAAAGTAGTCCTCTTCATCTAACCGTTCTCCTTTGTCTATTGGGTTGTTGGCGCCCGCGTCCCGCGCAATCGGGAAGCAGGCGTGATATTGGCATGGGGGCCGGCGCAACTGTGCCGCCAGCGTGCGGTCAACGACCGGGACCGGCGTTCTTCCACTGGGCCTCTTCTGCTTCAATCTCAATGGCGCGCTCGAAGCGCCTTATGTCGAGGGCAAGGCTCTCACCGTGGATTGAGAACACTGAATCGAGGCGCGTTATCTCGAATATTTCCTTAATGGTCGGGGAAATGGCGCACAGGCGCAGGCGGCCCCGGGTCTGGTCGACGACCTGGTTGATCCGGAGCAGTTCGGTCAGCACGGCGCTGGAAAGATAGTCAACGCTTTCGAAGTTGAGCAGCAGGTTCAGGGCCGGGTGCGCCTTGACATACTCCAGAATCTCGTTGCCGAATTCGGCGATGTTTATGCTCTTGAGCACGCTGCTGGCGCAGACCGTTCCGATGTGTATCCGGTCCTGCTGGTTGAAAATTACCAGGGGCTCGCGGTCGTTATTCATGGTCGTGCTCCTCAACACGGCAGTCACGCCTGTGAAACCAAAGTTCCAAACAATTTTCACTTTCGTTGAACGCCACTGTGTCCATAAAATGCCGGATCAGGCAGACACCCCTGCCGCCCGGCTGCCCCGGTTCGGACATTTGCACGCCGTGGGGGTCAAAACCACCGCCCCGGTCGTAGATGCGGACGAGGCATCCGTCGCCAACGTCGTGAAGCTGCAGGCGGACGCTAAGGTCCTGCCTGCCCTGATTCCCGTGACGAACCGCGTTGACCAATGCCTCCTCGAGACACAACCTGAGCCGGCACGTCTGCCCGGGGGCAAGGAAACGGTGCTCCACAAGCGCCGCGGTGGTTTCGTCAAGGAGACCGCTGACGGCGTCAAGCCGACTGGGTATCTCGCGGAAGAAAAAGGGGTCGTCCATCAGTTTGCAACCATATTGTTGGCGCTATTCAAACATAAAGTCTGGCGGACAGACAAACGCGGGGCCCGGCGTCTGGCCGGACCCCGCGTTTTGGTTAATCAAGAGCGGCCTATTTGCCCGGCTCGGCTGCTTCGGGAGCGGGTGCCGGCGCAGCTTCTGGTGCGGCCTCCGGTGCCGGGGCGGCTTCCGGTGCGCCCTGTGCCAGGGAAAGCACCAGCTTGGTGTCATACCAGGAACCGTCCAGCTGGGCGAGCATGCGCAAGTCACGGACTATGGCGTTCAACTCCACCAAGGCACCGTCAACATGCTCCGGCACGCTGCCGGGCGCCATAAGCTGCGCCACTGGGCGCAGCACCTCGCTGTAGAGCGCGGTGCGCAGCAGGAGAGCGGCGTAATAGGGCGTGGCGGGGTCAAGGGGGGGCTGCTGAGAGGCGAAGAGGTTGGTGTTCTGCTTGGCCTTGGCCCGGTCAATCAGGCCCTTCATGCCGGCGATGTTGTTGGATATAACCAGCGCGTCCCCGGCAAAAGTGGTGTACAGGGGGATTGGCGACGGCACCGCGGTGATCTGGTTGATTTGAACCTCGTTGTAGGTTTCCATCAGTTTCGGCCCGGCAAGGCCCAGGAGCATCTGCGCCGTTGAGGGTTTGCTCGTGGCGACCATGATATAGACACTGGGGAACTGGAGATCGACCAGACCGCCAATGCCGATAGTGATTTCATCGCCCAGCAGGCTCAGCCCCTGGTTGACATAAGTCGATATCTGCTGCCCCTTCGGATTGTCCGGAGGCATGGCGCTTTTGGCCGATTCCGCCATGATGCGCTTTGTCTGCTCGTTCAGGCGGTAACTGATGAACGCCATCGTGTCTTCCGGAAGCATCGGCGCAAGGCGAAGCGGCTCGGCCAGGCCCATGTAGTCCAGCATGCCCGGATGCGTGGCCGAGTCCATGCGCGAGCGCAGTTCCACCCGGTCGTTCATGACAGACAGGGTCGTCAACAGGGGATCATCCGACGTTTCGCCGCCGAACATTTTTTCCAGCACGGAAAACTGCGCCTGGGCCATGGCCACGGCGGCGGGCTGCATCTGGGCGGCCGTTTCGACAAGCTGCTTCATCACGGGGATGAAGTCGCGGCCGTACACCATGGCCACCAGTTCGTTGGCGTCTTCCGCCGGGCAGGCCGCCGTGCCATAGCGGAAAGTGGCCGGTTGGGCGGTGCGCGCCGCGGCGGACTTGACCATGTCCAGATCGGTGCCCACCACCAGCCGGTTGTTCCAGATGAAGTAGGCGACGGTGATGTCGCCTTCGTAGACATTCAGCGTGACGCCGTTGGCGTCGGCGGGCGTCGGTCCCGTCATGCCGGGGGCGAGGGCCAGCCCCATCTTGACAAGCTCTTCGGTCTTGGCCGCGTCAAGCAGCGGCAGCGTGAGCACCACCTTCAGGTCTTTGGGGCTGAATTCGGGTTCGGCCGGAACCGCGCCCGCGGCCGCTTCCTTTACAGCCTTGGAGGCCGTTTCCGCAAGGGCGGAGAAATTCATGAACAGGGCACCGCTCTGGTTCGGGTCCACGCCAAGCGCCACCAGCGCCTGCGTGGTGTCCCCTTCGTAGGTGATGCCGGCGTTGCCGGCCATTTCACGGACAAAATTGTCCAGCTCTTCCTGCACGTTCAGGTCCTGCTTGAACACCTGCTGCACGATGGGCAGCGTCTTGGTGAGCATCACGCTTAGCGGCGGCAGCCCCACGGCAAACTGGGTCTTTTCCGGCATCAGTTTCAGGCTGGCCAGCGTGACGGGCACCGGACCCGGGTCGGTCGACACGGGCTTCGACGGGGCCACCAGCGCCACGGGTGGCGGCGGAGGGGGCGCGGGCACCGCCGGTTTGGCGGCATCCTTGGCCGAACGCGCCGATTGCAGGGGAACGGCGGTCATGCCGCTGTCAAGGACACCGGAATAGTAAAGACCGCCCGCTACCGCGCCCAGAAGGACGAGCACCAGGATAAGGACTCGGGTGCGCTGTGCCATAACTGTGAAGTCTCCTCTTTGATAAATGGAATGCCCGCAACGCCGTTGAACACCTCTGCGGCAGGCCGTTGCCGCAGTGGGCGGCCTTCATAATACGTTTAACTGGACCCGCGCGCAAGTGCGCAGGTTGCGTTTTTATGCGCGGGGGCTGTAGTCGGAACAGCGCACCGCGTTGGGGCGCTGCGGACGGCGGCATGCGGAGGGATGGTCATAGCGGCAGTTGTCGCAAAGAAATTCTGTGGGGCAGCGCAGGCGCAGCCACCATTGACGCAGCCGGTCAAGCAAGCGGGAAACGCTCATGGCTTGGCCCCGTAGCGGGTCCGGTATTCCGCCGGGCTCATGCCGACGTGGCGGCGGAACAGGCGGCCCAGGTTGCTGGGGTCGCTGATACCGACCCGCGTCGCGACATCGGCGATGTTGAGCCGGGTGCGCCGCAACAGTTCTTTTGCCTTTTCCGCACGAAGCCGTCCGAGATATTCCGAATAGGACAGGCCAAAACGCCGCTGCAAGCGGTGTGTTATCGCGCTGGGCGAAACACCCATCAGTTGGGCCACTTTGGCAAGGGCGATGCCCTCCGCAAAGCGGGGCAGCAGGATGCGGTTCAGCTCCGCATCGTTTAGTCGAATCGGTGCAGGTGCCTGCTGCGGGGCGCCCCGCGCAGTGTTTCTTTTCTGTGTGCTGGAGGGCGCGGGCTTGGCGGCAGGGCTTGGCCACTTTGCGGCGTCGAGCACCCGTGCCGCCGCGTCGATGAGCGCGCGGTCGGCAACATATCCTGGGGCCTTGGCGGCAAAATCGGCAAAGGCCGTCCAGGCCCCCGAAAGGTCCGCACCGGCACCGTGACATACTTCCAGCAGGCGCGACACGGCCATGGACACGGCGCCTCCGCGCCGGGCGGCGGTGGCCCGTTCGCCCGCCTCATCGAGGCAGGCCCGGAGATACTCGCGCAAAGGGCCATGCTCGCCGCCCGAAAGGGCAACGGCAATCTCCTCATGCACGGGTCGCGACTCCGTTTTGGCGGCCCGCTTTAGGATGGTTTTCTTCTGCGCCGGCTCGGGCGCCGCGGGCGGTGCGTTCAGGCGTTCTGCCTCGCGGTTCAACGCCTCCGCAGTCCATTCCGCCACGGCTGTGAGCGCGCCCTTGGGGGTGCGATGGATGTCGTCCAGCGAAAAGGGTGCTTCGGTGAGGTCTTCCCCGAGCAGTTCGGAAAGGCCGGCGCAGACAGCATTTTCAATGCCGCGCGTCTCTGCGGCGGGACAATAGGGGCCGAAAGTCAGCACAAAGCCCGGCAGGGCCTGGGGGGCAATGGCAACCACGCCAAGACCCAGGTGGCAGGGATAGGTGTTTGGGGCTTCCTGGCCCAGCGCGAGAATGGACCCGCTTCTCCGTGACTGGCGGCAGGCCCGTTCCCCGGCGGGGGTGCCGTTCACATACGCGCAGGCTTCACAGCGGCCCCAACTGGCAATCTGCGCCCCCTCACGGTTGTTGGCAAAGGGATGCACACTCAGGGGCACCCCGGCACCCAGCGCGGCGCGCTCCAGTATGCGGCGCACCGGC
>CAIUWO010000314.1 GCA_903902895.1 Candidatus Hydrogenedentota bacterium
CAGGAAGGAACGCCTTGCGACATATGCCAAAGAACGGTCGTCTCGGCGCGCGAAACTCGATGAACATCTGGAGGACCGTGCCGAACCGCTCAACACGGCCCATGTGGCGGATGTTTGCGGAAACGAGTTCGCGCGAGATGCTATTTGCATCCTGGACGGCGGCAACACGACCATCTGGGGACAGTTCTTTCACGACGTGAGGGAACCCAACACACTGCTGATGACGGCCAAGTTCGGCATGCTCGGCGCGGGCGTTCCACAGGCGCTGGGCGCGGCCGCCGCGTATCCGAAACGGCAGGTGTACTGCATCATCGGCGACGGGGCGATGGGTTTCAACATTCAGGAGATTGAAACCGCCGTGCGCAACCGGCTGCGCGTCATCTTCCTGGTCTGCTGCGACAAACAGTGGGGCATGGTCAAGATGACACAGAAATTCGCGACGCACCCATGGAAGACGCTCCTGTTCAAGACGCTCAGGCCGGAGGAGACCGTAAACACGGGACTTGAAGAGATCCGTTTCGACCGGGTGGCTGAGGCCATGGGCGCTTTTGGCGCCCGGGTGCAGTCTCCGGCCGCACTCAAGGAGGCCATTGGCAACGCCCTCCAATCCGGAACTGCGGCCGTCATACACATAGACGTGGATCCCGTCAAGCATCTGTGGGCGCCGAACCTGATGACCTTTAAAAAGATGCACCAGGAACCCGCAGGGAGATAACGGCCATGAGCACCAGACCGTCTGTCCTCGTCACCGGTGGCGCGGGCTATGTGGGCTCGTTGTTTCTGGAAAGAACGGTTCGGCAGCGGGCCAGCTTTGAAAAGATCGTGTCCTTTGACGTCCGTCACCCTTCCGAAACCGCGAGGTTGTCTGGTGTGGATTACATGGTTGGCGATATCCGCAACGACACACTGGAACAGGCATTGCACGAGCATGCCATCGACACGGTTGTGCATCTTGCCTCGATTGTCACCCCGACCAAAGACATGACCCGCGAATTTGCCTATTCGGTGGATGTCGAAGGCACGCAAAATGTGCTGCGTTCGTGTGTCGGTGCCAACGTGAAACAGGTCATCGTAACCAGCAGCGGTGCCGCCTACGGCTATTACGCAGACAATCCCCAGCCGCTGTCCGAGGACGACGCGTTGCGCGGCAACCCCGAGTTTGCCTATTCCGACCATAAACGGCGTGTCGAGGAAATGCTCGCGGAGTTTCGGCGGGAACATCCGGAACTCCGGCAATTGGTCTTTCGAGTCTGCACCGTCATCGGCGAAAAGACCGACAACCAGATCATGGACATTTTCCGCAAGCCTCTCATCATCGGCGTGGCGGGGACCGAAACCCCCTTCGTTTTTGTTTGGGACCAGGACCTGGTCGAATGCATTGTCAAAGGCATTCTGGAGGGGGCAGAAGGGGTGTTCAATGTTGCCGGCGATGGTCAACTGACCCTGCGCCAAATCGCGAAGCAGATCGGCAAGCCCTACCTTGCCATTGCGCCGTCCCTGCTGCGCGGCTCCTTGTGGCTTTTTCAGAAGCTTGGCGTTTCCCAGTACGGCCCCGAACAGGTCAATTTTCTGCGCTACCGGCCCGTTCTAGCCAATGACCGGCTCAAGAGCCGGTTCGGTTACGTGCCCCGCCGTTCAAGCAAGGAGGCCTTTGACAATTTCGCGGAGCTGAATTTGCGACGCAAAAGTTAAGGGGTATTGGCGAAGGCGCTGCCTGTCATGCCACGGGCAGCCCAAGCAGCCTGGCCGCATTATCGTGCAGGATGGCCTTCCGAAGGTCCTGCCGGTCTTCCGTGGCCACCAGGAAGCGGGCCAGCGCAACGGCCAGAGGGTAATAGGGCCAGTCAGAGCCGTAGATGATCTTCGAACGGTCATAATGGTCCAGCACTGTGCGGATATTGGGGACCGGCTGTCCGGAGAATTCAAGCCACACCTGGTCTTCGTGTCTTCTGGCCACGGCGAGGGTTTCGTGAAAGCGCCTGCGCGACCCCGTGTGCCCGAAGATCATTTTCAGTTTGGGAAACGCCTTGAGCGGGGCCGCGAACCGTTCCGGTTCGGCAAAGGCCTGCATGAATCCG
>CAIUWO010000315.1 GCA_903902895.1 Candidatus Hydrogenedentota bacterium
CGACCTGAAGCTGACCACACCCAAGGGCTGGTCGTTCCAGGACACGGCGGCCTACGGCCACTTCGGCCGGGACATCTTCCCCTGGGAAAAGACCGACAAGGTCGACGCGCTTAAAGCGGCTGTCAAGGCCTGATTAGAACACGCGATGCATGCCTCTTCCGTTCCAAAAGTGATAGGTGTCGGTTCGCCGATTGTGGACCGACTTGCCCGCGTGCCCGAGCTCTTTGTCGCCTCGATAGAAGGCGCCAAGGGCGGCATGGAGCTGGTCGACCACGAAACGCTGGCCGGCCTGATAGGCCGCGTTGACGCGACCGTGCTGCGCGCGCCCGGCGGGTCCGCCGCGAACACCACCTACGCGCTCGCGAAGATGGGTCTGCCCGCGGCGTTTCTCGGCAAGATAGGCGATGACGAGGATGGACAGTATTATTTGCAGGCCTTCAGCGCGGCGGGCGGCGACTGCGCCCGCTTCCGCCGGACGACGGACCGCAACACGGCCTGCTGTTTGAGCCTGGTCACGCCCGACTCGGAGCGCACCATGCGCACCGACCTGGGCGCGGCGCTGCTGCTGGACCCCGAAGAGATAGGTCCCGAGGATTTTGCCGGCTGCACCCATGCCCATGTCGAGGGTTACCTGCTGTTCAACCGCCCCCTCACGGAGGCGGTTTTGGGCGCGGCGCGCCGCGCGGGCTGCACGATCAGCCTGGACTTGGGCTCTTTTGAGGTGGTGCGCGCCGCGGCCGACGTGCTTCCGGCCCTGCTCGACGAGTATGTGGACGCGGTGTTCGCCAACGAGGACGAGGCCCGAATGTACCTCGGCGAGGACAACCCCGAGCGGGCCCTTGCCGTGCTGGGCGAGTTGTGCGGCACGGTGGCCGTGAAACTGGGCGCGCGCGGGGCGCTGCTCCGCCGGGCCAATGAAACCGCGCGGGTTGACGCCGTACTGGCCGACCCCGTAATCGACACGACGGGCGCGGGCGACTGCTGGGCGGCCGGATTTCTGTACGGATGGCTCCACGACTGGCCGCTGGATGCCTGCGGGCGCCTGGGCGCCGTGCTCGGCGCGGAGACGGTGCGCCATCTCGGCGCGCTGCCACCGGAGCCTTCGTGGGACCGCATTCGCGCGGAAATGCAGCGATAGTCCTTCCCGCGGCCGTGGCGCGCGCGGGCGCAAGGGGATGATTGGCGGTGTCAGAGGCGTCGCCGACGAAGTATAATGGTTAAACGCGCAAACGCGGCGCACAATCCACAAGGAACGACATTCATGGCGGCAATCGTAATTCCCAAGACAGAACCCGACCTTGCGTACAAAGTGGCCGACCTGTCCCTGGCCGACTGGGGCCGCAAGGAACTGGACATGGCGGAGAAGGAGATGCCGGGCCTGATGGCGGTGCGCAAGCAGTACGCCGCGCAGCAGCCGCTCAAGGGCGCGCGCATCATGGGCTCGCTGCACATGACCATCCAGACGGCGGTGCTCATCGAGACGCTCAAGGCGCTCGGCGCCGATGTGCGCTGGGCGAGCTGCAACATCTACTCCACGCAGGACCACGCCGCCGCGGCCATCGCCGCCGCGGGTGTGCCCGTGTTCGCGTGGAAGGGCGAGACGCTGGAGGAATACTGGTGGTGCACCTACCAGGCCATCTGCTTCCCCGGCGGCCAGACGCTCAACATGATTGTCGACGACGGCGGCGACGCGACGCTGCTCATCCACCGCGGCCGCGAATTTGAAGAGACCTTCACCAAGACCGGCAAGCTCCCCGAGGTCTGCCGCGACAACCGGGAAATCGAGATCATCGACACGCTGCTGCACCGGGTGCACGGCGAAAGTCCGGACTGCTGGCATCGCGTTGCGGAAAACTGGGTCGGCGTGTCCGAGGAAACCACCACGGGCGTGCACCGGCTTTACCAGATGATGAGGCAGGGCGCGCTGCTCACCCGCGCGATGAACGTCAACGACTCGGTCACCAAGTCGAAGTTTGACAACCTCTACGGCTGCCGCGAGTCGCTGGCCGACGGCATCAAGCGCGCCACCGACGTCATGGTCGCCGGCAAGGTCACCGTCGTCGCCGGCTACGGCGACGTGGGCAAGGGCTGCGCCGACGCGATGCGCGGCCTGGGCTCGCGCATCGTCGTCACCGAGATCGACCCCATCTGCGCCCTGCAGGCCTGCATGGAGGGCTACCAGGTCATGAAGATGGCCGACGCCGCGAAGATTGGCGACATCTTCGTCACCTGCACCGGCTGCTGCGACGTCATCACCGGCGACAACCTGCGCGCCATGAAGGACCAGGCGATCGTGTGCAACATCGGCCACTTCGACTCCGAAATCGACGTGGCCTCGCTGGAGAACGACCCGGCCATCCGCGAGATCAACATCAAGCCGCAGGTGGACAAGTTCGTGTTCCCCGACGGCAAGGAAATCATCCTGCTGGCCCGCGGACGGCTGGTGAACCTCGGCTGCGCGACGGGGCACCCCTCGTTCGTCATGTCCAACTCCTTCACCAACCAGACCCTGGCGCAAATCGCCCTGTGGACCGAGCCCGACCAGTACGAAAAGGGCCAGGTGTACACGCTGCCCAAGAAGCTTGACGAGGAAGTCGCCCGGCTGCACCTGGGCAAACTGGGCGCCGATTTGGAGGCCCTGACCGCCAAGCAGGCTGAATACATGGGCCTGGCCGTGGACGGCCCCTACAAGCCCGAGCATTACCGCTACTAGACTTCATTTCGGACAGCCGCCCTCGGCTGTCGTTTCGCAAGTGATTCAGGCATGCCGCCCCGGAACCCTGCTGGGCTTTCCGGGGCGGTTTTTTATTCCCAATAAATTCTGTGGTCGCGACCCTTTTTCCGGTCCCCGGCCGGGGTGTATAATGCCGCCAACCGGGGACCTATGTCCTTATCCCTCATCATTTATCGAGGAAGTATCGTGAATCAGGCGTATCTATGGATTGACCAGCCCGAGTCATGGGCAGACTGTCTCAGCGCGCTGCAGGCAGCGGACCGCTTCGCCGTCGACCTGGAGGCGAACAGCCTGCATGCGTACCGCGAGCAGATTTGTCTTATCCAAATCTCCACCGAGGACCAGGACTACATCATCGATCCCCTGGCCGGACTCGACCTGTCCGGGTTTGGCGCGCTGCTGGCCGACCCGTCGGTGGAAAAGGTGTTTCACGCCGCCGACTATGACATGGCCCTGCTCAAGGGGCTCTACGGCTGGGAACTGCGCCATCTGTTCGACACCATGTGGGCGGGCCGCGTGCTGGGCTGCGCCAAGATGGGCCTGGTTGGGTTCATTGAGGACATGTTTGGCCTCAAACTCAGCAAGAAACACCAAAAGGCCGACTGGGCCCGCCGTCCGCTGACCGAGGAAATGCTCGAATACGCGAAAAACGACACGCATTTTCTGCTGCGGCTGCGCGATGACTTCGAGCGGCGGCTGCGCGAGGCGGGCCTGTATGAAGAGGCCATGGAAATCTTCGGAAGCATTGTCGATGTGGACCCGTCGGAGCGGATTTTTGACCCCGAGTCGTTTTGGCGCATCCGCGGCGTGCGCGAACTGCCGCCGCGCGGCCAGGCCATCCTGCGCGCGCTGTTTGTTTTCCGCGAGGAGGAGGCGAGCCGCCGCGACACGCCGCCCTTCAAGGTGATTAATGACGCGATGCTGCTGCGCATAGCGCAGCATACGGCCGGGGAGCGGGGGGCCGTGGAGGGCGTGCCCGGCGTTTCTGACAAGCTTCTGGGCCGCCTGGGCTCCCGGCTGCAGCAGGCCGTGAACCAGGGACGGCGCGACCCGCTGCCCAAACAGCCGCGCCGCCCCGCCCCGCGCCAGTCCAGCCCGGGTTTCAGCCAGCGCTATGAGGCGCTGCTCGAAATGAGAAAACGCCTCGCCCGCGAGCGCGGCGTCGAGTCGGATGTGATTCTGGCCCGGCGCACCGCGGTTGAGATTGCCGAGAAGAATCCGCGCGTCGCGGAGGATTTGGAAAAGGTCGCCTCCCTCGGGCCTTACCGCAGAAATCTGTATGCCAGGGACATCCTTCAAGCGCTGGCGCTGGAGGAGGAATAGAAACCAAAGGGTGTCGTGCCGTCCGCGCCCGCGCGGCCGCACGCCACGGTTGCCGCCATGCCGACACAAGAAAAACAGTTCGTTCCTGCCGGCAGCGCCGATTCGGGGGGCGTGCCGCCCCGGATCGCCGTGGTGCTGCGGATCGAGTGGTTTCTGCTCGTCCTGCGCTATCTGCTGTACCTTTTTGCCGTGCTGCTGCACGTTTCCGGGGTGGGCCTGCTTCCGGGGGCCACGCTTGCGGCCATCGCAGGCGCCGCCCTGCTGCACAACGCGTTTTCGCAATGGGTGCTCCACACCCGGCGGCACTGGCTGTACCTCTCGCCGGTGAATTTCCTGCTGTATCTTGGCCGCACCATCCTGCTCGTCGCCATCACCGGCGGTGACGCAAGCCCGCTGGCACCGCTGTTTCTGCTCTTTCTAATCGGCTGCAACGTGTACGCGCCCGGCGGCCGCTGGAACGCGTGGCTGGCCGTGGCGGTGTGCGCGGCCTACTCCTTCACCATCATCGGGCACTGGATGGTCAGCGGCATTGACTACATGGCCGTCAACATCTACACCAACCTCGCGCTGCTTGGATTCTGCGGCTGGATCATGCACCAGCTCAGCAAACTCCTGCGGCAGACAGAGGTCGACGCCACGCGCCGGGCCCGCGAGCTGCTCTCGTCGGAGGCGACACTGCGCACCATCCTCGACAACACGGCCGAGCCCATCGTGGTGTACGGCGAGAACGAGTTCGTCGCCGAGGCCAACCGGCGGGCCTGCGCGTTTTTCGGGCTGCCGCGCGAGGGGCTGGTCGGGCGGCGGTTCCGCGAGTTCCTGTTCGACGACGGGCTGCTGCCCGACCGGATGGACGCCACGCGCCGCGCCGGCGAATTCCACGACGAGATGCTCGTGGTGCGCCCCGACAGCACCGAACGCAACGTGGACATGAACATCCACTCCTTCATCCGGGACCGGCGCCGTTTTTATGTGGCCATGTTCCGCGACATCACGGAGCAGAAGGACCTGGAGGAGGCGCAGCGCCAGGCCAAGCACCAGCTGGAAACGGCCAACAGCGAGCTGCAGCGCGTCAACGCGCTGCGCGACGACTTCTACTCAACCGTCACCCGGCGGCTGCGGTCGCCGCTGACGGCCATTCTCGGATTCACCGACATGCTGCTCGACGAGGAGATGGGCGAACTGGGCAGCGAACAGCGCGGCGCCCTGCAAAGCAGCCGCCGCAGCGCCCGCCGCGTGCTCGACATGGTGGACGATGCGTTCGACACCGCGCCGACGGTCACGCCGCAGGACCCCTCCGCGGTGGCGGCCCCGGCGGAGCCCGGCGTCGACAGCGCCGAGGAATCCGCGTAGGCAGGACGGTCAATTGGCGCCGCCGACTGGGCGGCCGGTTGCATCCCCCGCGCCGGGCGTGCCATAATTATGCACCCTTCACGCGGTCGTTTGGGCCGCGCCGGCGGCTATTATCACTCCCAACTTGGAAGGAGACGCGCATCATGTCCCGTCTGGAAGGCAAGGCGCTTGTCGCCCAGGGCGGCGGCCCCACCGCAGTCATCAATCAGAGCGTTGCCGGGGTGCTCCTCGAGGCGCGCAAACACTCGCAGGTCACCCACATTTACGGTGCGGTGCACGGTGTGCGCGGCATCAAGAACGAGGATTTCCTCGATCTGACCGAGGTCACCACCCAGAACCTTGAGGCCATCGCCGCCACACCGTCCGCCGGGCTGCTGTCCACGCGCGACAAGCCGGACATCGAATACTGCAAGTCCATTTTCGAGTCCTGCCGCGCCCACAACATCCGCTATTTCTTCTACTGCGGCGGCAATGACAGCGCCGACACCTGCCGCATCGTCAACGAGCAGGCCAACGAGGGCGGCTACGAGCTGCGCGTTGTGCATGTGCCCAAGACGATCGACAACGACCTCAAGGTCACCGACCACTGCCCCGGCTACGGCTCGGCCGCCAAGTTCGTGGCCCAGGCCTTTGCCGGCGCCAACCTAGACAACCGGGCCATCCCCGGCGTGTACATCGCGGTCGTCATGGGCCGCAGCGCCGGCTTCCTCACGGCCGCCAGCGTGCTCGGCAAGAAGTACCCCGACGACGGCCCGCACCTGGTCTACCTGCCCGAGCGCGCCTTCGTGAAAAAGAAATTCATCGCCGACGTCAAGGGTGTCTATGAGAAATACGGCCGTTGCGTCGTGGCCGTGTCCGAGGGCATCGTCGACGACGACGGCACGCCCATCATCGCCGCGTTCACCGGCGGCGAAAAGGACGCGCACGGCAACGTGCAGCTCTCCGGCACGGGCGCCCTGGGCGACCTGCTGGCCACCGAGGTCAAGGCGATGGGCATCAAGCGCGTGCGTTCCGACACGTTCGGCTACCTGCAGCGCTCCTTCCTCGGCTGCGTGTCCGAAGTGGACCAGGCCGAAGCCCGCGCCGTCGGCGAAAAGGCCGCCAAGTGCGCCATCCGCCACAACCTCGACGGCTCCGTGGCCATCAAGCGCGAGGGCAACTACGCGGTCTCCTACTTCCTGACCCCGCTGAAGACCGTGGCCCGCCACGCCACCGAAATGCCCCCCGGCTTCATCAACGCCGCGGGCAACGGCGTGACCGAGGACTTCGTCAAGTACGCCAGCCCGCTCATCGGCGCGCTGCCCATGATGGAGCACATTCACGCCCCCAAGGTGCCCAAAATCCTCTGCAAGGACTGAGCCCCCGCCAAACACCCTCCCCCCGCCGACCAAGTCGGCGGGGGGATTTTCTTTGCGGTGGGGCGGTGTTCCTGATACCGTGTTGACGGTCGGCGGCGCGGGCCGCATGGGAGATTCATGACATCATGAGCAGGCTTGGTATTGGATTTGTTGGGCTGGGCGGGATTTGCCGGCAACGGCATGTGCCGGGGCTGCAACGCATTGAGGGCGTCGAGCTTGTTGCGGTGGCGAACCGGTCGCGCGGATCCGCCGAGGCGGCGGCCGCGGAGTTCGGCATTGCCCATGTGCATGACCGGTGGCAGGAACTTGTCGCGCGGCCGGACATTGACGCGGTCTTTGTCGGCGCCTGGCCTTACCTGCACAAGCCGGTGTCGATTGCCGCGCTGGAGGCGGGCAAGCATGTGTTCTGTCAGGCGCGGATGGCGATGGATTTGGGGGAGGCGCTGGCAATGCGCGCCGCGGCTCAAGAGACCGGAAGGGTGGCCATGCTGTGCCCCGTGCCTTTCGGACTGAGCATCGACCGGGCCATCGCCCGCCTGCTGCGGGACGGGGCCATCGGCGCGCCGCGCTTTGTTTCGATACGAAGTTTCAACGGAGCATGGCGCGATCCCGGCGCACCGATGAACTGGCGCAAGGACGAGCGCCTGTCGGGGCTCAACATGCAAACGCTGGGCATGTACGCCGAGGTGATGCACCGGTGGTTCGGGCGCACACGGACGGTGTCCGCGCGCGCGTTGATCCATACGCCCCGCCGCACGGACGGGTCGGGGGAGTTGCGCGGGGTGCGCATTCCCGACCAAGTCTTTGTGGATGCCGGGATGGACAACGGCCTGGCCGTGCACTATGCCATCAGCGGCGTCATGGCCGCGCCGCGCGAGACGATAGACGTCTTCGGCGAGACGGGCGCGCTGCATTATGACGCGATGCGCGATGAACTCCTGATGGTCAGGGGCGGCGGCCCGGCAGAACCCGTGGAGATTGGGCCCGACGAAGCCTATGATGCGGCGCAGTGGCGCGTTGAAGAGGATTTCGTCAACGCCGTGCGCCACGGCACGGAATACCACCCGGACTTTGCGGACGGGGTGCGGTACATGGAGGTGGTTCAGGCGGTGCATGACAGCGCGGCGGCGGGCCGGGCAATTGGCCTGGACGAGGTGTAGCGGAAGGCCACGGGACCGGCCGGGGCATGACCACGGCGGACGATTTGGACGGCGTGGACGAAGCGCGCCATAATCCCACGGGGCAGACGCTCCGGGTCCATAAGGTACATGCAGTCCATGGCGTCCATATTCAGGAGACAACAGGATGAGCGAACTGACACCGGCAGACGACACCGGGCTTCTGGCCGACACCCGCGACGCGCTGGTGGAGCGCTGGCACGTGCGGCCCGATGCGGGGGGGGACTGGGAGATTCTGCTCGAGGCCCTTGCCGAGCGCATTTTGGGGCTGCTCCGGGACAACCCGGACCGGCTGTACAGCGCGCTGTATGTCCTGGACATCTCCGAACGGGTCACCCGCGAAGCCATGGCCGCGCCCACCATGCAGGGCAAGGCCCTTGCCATGGCCAAGGCCATCCTGGACCGGGAAACCCAGAAAATCGCAACGCGCCGCAGGTATGCGGCGGCGCCGCAGGTGCCGGAAATCGAGGGACCCGGAATTTTGCCCCACTGAAACCAACGGCCCGACTGCCCGGTCCAACCAATTGAAACCCTTGCGCATGACTCTTGTGAGGCATGCCGGCCCCCCAGCTTCGGCGGGGGGGCCACCTTTTTTTTGCCCCCCTCTTCCCCAGATGCAAAGCGCCCCGGCGGGTTGTCCCTGCCGGGGCGCTGTCTTTTGGCCGTGTCTTGCCGCTTTATGCTACCCGTGCAGGGTCTCGGCGGCGTATTCGGTGAGAATCTTCATGTAGTTGGCCCGCTCGAAGGCGGCCGGTTCGGGGCAGTTCTTCTGGCTCATGGCGCCGCGCATCTGCTGGATGGACTCGTAGTCGTTTTCCTCCATCCACTTGGCAACCCCGTCCCGCAGGACGGTCAGGTGGCCGATGCCGTTCTTGAGCAGGGCGGAGGTGGTCATGGCCACGTTGGCGCCGGCCATCATGCTCTTGATAACGTCTTCCGGCGTGTGCACACCGCCGGTGATTGCCAGGTCCGCGGCAATCTTTCCGTACAGGATCGCCACCCAGCGCAGGCGCAGGCGCAACTGGTTCGAGCCGCTCAGCACGAGGTCGGGCTTGACCTCCAGCTTGGCCAGGTCGATGTCGGGCTGGTAGAAGCGGTTGAACATGACCAGCGCGTCGGCGCCGGCGTCGCTCAGCTTCACGGCCATGTTGGACAGGGAGCTGAAGAAGGGGCCAATCTTGACCGCGACCGGGATGGTCACGTTGGCCTTGACCGCGCGGACAAGGTCAATGTACATGTTTTCAACCTGCCCGCCGGTCATGGCGGGGTTGGTCGGCACATAGTAGACGTTCAGCTCGATCGCGTCGGCGCCGGCCTGCTGGATTTCCTTGGCGTACTCAACCCAGCCGCCCGTGGACACGCCGTTCAGGCTGCCGATGACGGGGATGTCCACCGCCGCCTTGGCCTGGCGCACATGGCCGAGGTAGCCCTCGGGGCCCATCTTGTAGTCTTCCAGGTCGGGGAAGTACGTCAGTGCCTCGGCAAAGCTGTAGTCGCCCTGCTGCAGGTTGGCGTTCAACTCCTGGCTCAGAAAGGAGATCTGCTCCTCAAACAGGGAGTGCAGCACGATCGCGCCGGCCCCGGCGTCCTCCAGCTTCTTAATGCTGTCGACGTGCTCGCTGATGGGGGAAGGGGACACCACCAGCGGGTTCTTCAGCGTCATGCCCAAATATGTTGTCGTGAGGTCCATCGTTCCTATCCTCCTGCCGCCGCCGCAGCGGCGCGTTTTGTTCCGTTTAGTCCGCCTCGACCGGTGCCGCGGCGTCCGCCGCGCCCGTGCCCGGCATGGAGGCCAGGTACTGGTACAGCCGCCACCGCGTGGCCACGTCGGCTTCGGCGCCCTTGAGCAGTTCCGCCGCAAGTTCGGGCGCGCTCAGCGACAGCATCTTGTAGCGGGTCTCGTTGTAGATGTACTTGTCGAGGGAAATGCTCGGGTCCTTCGAGTCGAGCTGGAACGGGTTCTTGCCCTGGGCCGTGAGCGTCGGGTTGAACCGGAACAGGGGCCAGTGGCCGGACTGCACGGCGGCCTTCTGCTGTTCAAGACCCATCTCCAGGTTGTAGCCGTGGGCGATGCAGTGGCTGTAGGCGACGATAATCGAGGGACCGTCGAAAGCCTCGGCCTCGATGAAGGTCTTGACCGTGTGGGCATCGTTGGAACCCATGGCCACATGGGCCACATAGGCGGTGCCGTAGGTCATCGCCATCAGGGTCAGATCCTTCTTGCCGCCGGGCTTGCCGCCCGCGGCAAACTTGGCCACGGCCCCGCGCGGGGTGGACTTGGAGCACTGCCCGCCGGTGTTCGAGTACACCTCGGTGTCGAGCACGAGAATGTTCACGTTTCGGTTGGAGGCGAGCACGTGGTCGAGACCGCCATAGCCGATGTCGTAGGCCCAGCCGTCGCCGCCCATGATCCACACCGACTTGCGCACCAGGAAATCGGCCACGCCCATCAGCGACTTCGCGTCGGCCGAGTCCAGCCCGGCCAGTTTTGCCTTGAGGGCTTCCACCCGGAAGCGCTGCGCGTCTATGCCAGCTTCGGCCGACTGGTCTGCGACCAGCATTTCCTCCACCAGCGCGGTGCCCAGCTCCGACTCAAGCCGCTTGAGAAGTTCACGGGCAAACTCTTTCTGCTTGTCGATGGTCACGCGCATGCCCAAACCAAACTCGGCGTTGTCCTCGAACAGCGAGTTGGCCCATGTCGGGCCGCGGCCTGCGGCATTGACTGCCCAGGGTGTGGTCGGCAGGTTGCCGCCGTAGATGGACGAGCAGCCCGTCGCGTTGGCGACGTACATGCGGTCGCCGAAGAGCTGCGACACCAGCTTGACGTAGGGCGTCTCGCCGCAGCCGGCGCAGGCGCCGGAGAACTCGAACAGCGGCCGCAGCAGCTGCGCGTCCTTGACCAGGCCCGGGTTGAGCTTGGAGCGGTCGGTGTCGGGCAGCGACAGGAAGAAGTCCCAGCAGGCGCGCTCGCGCTCGCGGATGGGCGCCTGCTCGACCATGTTGATGGCCTTGAGGCGCGCCTCGCTCTTGTTCTTTGCCGGGCAGGTCTGCACGCACAGGCGGCAGCCCGTGCAGTCCTCGGGGGCGACCTGCAGCACGAAGGCCTTGTCGCCGAATTCCTTCCAGCGGGCCGGGACGCTCTTGAAGCCTTCGGGCGCGCCCGCAAGGGCCGGCTGGTCCACAATCTTGCCGCGGATGACGGCATGGGGGCAGACCATCGCGCACTTGCCGCACTGGATGCAGGTGGCGGGATCCCAGCAGGGGATCTCGAGCGCGATGTTGCGCTTTTCCCACTGCGTGGTCGCCGTCGGGAAGGCGCCGTCCACCGGCATCTTGCTGACCGGCAGACTGTCGCCGTTCTCGCTGATGATCGTGGCGATGAAGTCCTTGACGAACTCGGGCGCGCGGTCGGACACCGGCGTGTGCAGGTCAAAGGTGCTGGACACCTGGGCGGGAACCTTCACCTCGTGCAGGTTCTCCAGCGACATGTCCACGGCCTGCCAGTTCTTCTGGACGACCGACTCGCCGCGCTTGCCATAGGTCTTCTTGATGGCGTCCTTGATCGCGGCGATGGCCTCTTCGCGCGGCAGGACGTTGCTGATCGCGAAGAAGCAGGTCTGCATGACCGTGTTGATGCGGCCGCCCATGCCGGCCTGCTTGGCCACTTCGAAGCCGTTGATCACGTAGAACTTGAGCTTCTTCTCGATGATCTGCCGCTGCGCCGTGCGCGGAAGACGGTCCCACACCTCGTCGGCGCCGTAGATGCTGTTCAGCAGGAAGGTGGCGCCCTCCTGCGCGCACTTGAGCACGTTCAGCTTTTCCATGAACGAGAACTGGTGGCAGGCGATGAAGTTGGCCTTGGTGATCAGGTAGGTTGACCGGATCTCCTTGGGTCCAAAACGCAGGTGCGAGGTGGTCATCGAGCCGGACTTGCGCGAGTCGTACACAAAGTAGCCCTGCGCAAAGTTGTTGGTGTCCTCGCCGATAATCTTGATCGAGTTCTTGTTCGCGCCGACCGTGCCGTCCGCGCCCAGACCGTAGAACAGCGACCGGATTGTCTTGTCGTCCTCGGTCGAGAAGTTCGGGTCGTAATCGATGCTGCTGTTGGTGACATCGTCGATGATGCCGATGGTGAAGTGGTTCTTTGGCTTGGCCTTGAGCATCTCGTCGTAGATGCCCTTGATCATGGCCGGCGTGAATTCCTTGGAGGACATGCCGTAGCGGCCGGCGACGACCCTGGGCATGGCGGCGAAGGGCAGTTCGCCTTCGGCGGCGCATTCGGCCAGCACCGTGATCACATCCTGGTACAGCGGGTCGCCCAGCGCGCCGGGCTCCTTGGTGCGGTCCAGCACGGCAAGGGTCTTGACGGTCTTGGGCAGGGCGGCGAGGAAGTGCTTCGCGGAGAAGGGGCGGAACAGGCGCACCTTGAGCACGCCCACCTTCTCGCCCTGGGCCGCAAGGTATTCGACCGTCTCGGTGGCCGCCTCGGCGCCCGAGCCCATCAGCACGATAACACGCTCGGCGTCCGGTGCGCCGTAGTAGTCGAACAGGCGGTATTGACGTCCCACAATCTTCGCGAAACGGTCCATGTACTCCTGGACGATTTCCGGACAGGCAAGGTAATAGGGGTTGCACGCCTCCCGGCCCTGGAAGTGCACGTCCGGGTTCTGGGCGGTGCCATGGATAATGGGGCGCTCGGGCGACAGCGCGCGGGTACGGTGGGCCAGCACCAGTTCCTCGTCGATCATCGCGCGAATGTCGGCGGCCTGAACCTCCTCAATCTTCGCGACTTCGTGGGAGGTGCGGAAACCGTCAAAGAAATGCATGAACGGCAGGCGGGCCTTGAGCGTCGCCGCATGGGCGACCAGCGCCAGGTCCATCGCCTCCTGGGGCGAGTTGGAGGCGAGCATCGCCCAACCCGTGCTGCGCACCGACATTACATCGGTATGATCGCCGAAGATCGACAGCGCGGAGGTCGCCAGGGCGCGCGCCGACACGTGAAACACGGTCGGCGTCAGTTCGCCGGCGATCCTGTACATGTTCGGGATCATGAGCAGCAGGCCCTGCGACGCCGTAAACGTCGTCGTCAGCGAGCCCGTCATCAGCGCGCCATGCACGGCGCCGGCCGCACCGCCCTCGCTCTGCATTTCCACGACCATCGGCACGGTGCCCCAGATGTTCTTCTTGCCCTGGGCGGCCCACTCGTCGGCCCACTCACCCATCGCCGATGACGGGGTGATCGGGTATATCGCCGCCACCTCGCTCGTTTGGAAGGCGATTTTTGCGACCGCCTCGTTTCCGTCCATTGTCTTTTTCGGTCTTGCCATGATCCTAGCTCCGCTGTGTGGCGCGCGCACAATGACGCACGCCGGATATCGACCGCGCTCCATGAACTGGGGCACGGCCGGCCAAAAGTGAATACCGCCTGAACAACCACGGGAACGCAGACCACGGGAGCGGTAAGATGCACCTGCCAACCCGCCATTGCGCCCCCCCGTAGCGTAATCCGTATTATGTACGCATAAGCCCTGTTGTTGCAATGACTAAGGCTAACGCCGCGCAACCTGACAGATCGGGTGTTCAGTTCGCTAAACCGGGCCGCGCGCTATGAATTGTGGAAAAGTGTGGTGTTTGCCGGCTAAAGCGAGTCGCCAACATGGTAGGCCGCCAGTTTTCGCAGTACCGGGATGCCTTCGGAGGCGGTACAGCGCAGTCGCAGGGCGGAAACCTCCACGGATGCGGCAAACCGGTCTATTTTTTTGTGCCCAACCGCCGTGCCTTGGGCAAGCG
>CAIUWO010000316.1 GCA_903902895.1 Candidatus Hydrogenedentota bacterium
CGGAGCGTTCGCGGGCGCGGGATATGCGCGGCTCCTGCTGGCGGGGTTGGCCCAGTGGTGGTCCGGCGCCGTCGCCGGCGCCGAGATCCATTTCCACGCCCTGCCCGCCACGCTGGTCAAGGGCGCGGCCATCGCCTTCCTCTGCGCCTTCTTCACGCTGCTCATCGCGCTGTGGCGCGGCACGCGCCGCAGTCCGCGCGAACTGATGACGGCCGACGCCGCCTCGACCTCCCTGATGACCGGCCGTGGCGGCTCGTGGTGGGGCCTGCTGCTCTCGCTGTTTATATTGCTGTGCGCCGTTGCCACGGGCGTTTGGGCCTGGGTGAGGCAGCCGGACAACCCGGCCGAGTCGTTCTTCTCCGTCGGCGCGCTGCTGCTCATGGCCGAACTCGGCTTCTATGGTTGGGTGCTGGGCCGACTGTCGCGCCGTCCCGCAACGCGCCGCCCGCGCCTGTGGAAAATCGCGCTCATGAACCTGTCCCGGCGGCGCGGCCGCAGCATGAGCGTGGCCGCCGTCACGGCCTGCGGCTGTTTCCTAGTCTTCGCCGTGTCGGCCATGCAGGAAAACATGGCGCTCCACGCCGACCGCCGCGATTCAGCCACCGGCGGATTCGGCGTCTTTGCCCAGACCACCGTGCCGCTGCTCGGCGCGCCGGTCGATCTGCAAAAGCGGATGGCCGCGGACATCCTGCCGCTCAAAGTGCGTGACGGTGACGACGCCGGCTGTCTCAACCTCAACCGCGCACAGTCGCCGCGCCTCTTCGGTGTGGACACCGACGTGATGGGCCGACTCGGCACCTTTGCAAAGGGCATTCCTGGAGAAACGCTCTGGGGCGTTCTGGACACGCCGCTGCCCGACGGCGTCATTCCGGCACTCGTCGGTGACAGCGACACTGCCCAGTGGGGTCTGCAAAAGAAGACCGGTCCGAACGGCGACCTGCTGACCTACCGCGACGAACTGGGCCGCGAGGTACAGGTGAAACTGGTGGGCACGCTGCCCATGCGCCTCACTCTCTTCCAGGGAAGCCTGCTCATCTCCGATGCGTCCTTCGCGAAGCTCTATCCCTCTGAGGCGGGCTTCCGCGCGTTCCTCGTCGACGCCCGGCCAAGCAAAGCCGCAGAGACCGCCGCACGGCTCAACCGCGACTTCGCCAAATACGGCATGGACGCCGTCACCACGGTCGACCGGTTGCGCCAGTTCTACGCCGTCATCAGCGCCTACCTCGCCATGTTCCTCGTGCTTGGCGCATTGGGCCTCGTGCTCGGCGCGTGCGGCACGGGTATCGTCGTCCTCCGCAACCTCTTCGAGCGACGCGCCGAGATCGGCCTCTTCCACGCACTCGGTTACACCCCGTCCACCGTGACCCGCCTGCTCCTGCTGGAGCATGCCGCACTCGTCCTGACCGGCACCATCCTCGGCACCGCCGCCTCCGCGGCGGCCGTACTGCCCCTCATCCTAATGTCCAGCACCGAAGTGTCCCTGCCCCTACAGGCGGCGTTGCTCGCCGCCATCCTCTGCGCCAACCTGGGCTGCCTCGTGGTGGTGCTCCTCACCGGCCTGCCCCGCAATCCCGTCGCCGGCCTGCGCGAAGAGTAGACCGCATCCGCGCTTCCGTCATTGCGAGCAAAGCGAAGCAATCTCTTGCACCCAGGTCGTTTGGCGGGCAGGAGATTGCCGCGTCGGGCTGCGCCC
>CAIUWO010000317.1 GCA_903902895.1 Candidatus Hydrogenedentota bacterium
GCGCGCTGTTTGCGGTCAACGTGACCACCGGCCAGGAAACCCGCATCCCCAAAATGACGGTTCCCGGCGAGGGCCCCTCCTGGGGGCCGCGCCGCCGCTAAATTCCCGGCACGGCACGCATCATTTCACCCCATCCCCGGCGCGGAGCCGGGGATGGCTGTTTTCGCCCCCGCTCAGGCGGCGGGCGCGGCGGGCGCGGCGGGCGCGGTGAGGGTCATCAGCGTCACATCGCAGTCGAGCCCCTTGCCGCTGACCGCCGGGCGCATGGACTCCATCTTGTAGACGGCGATGAGGTTGCCGCTCGAATAGAGCCCATGGAACAGGCCGATAATCTCCTCGAAAGAAACGCCCTCAAGGCGCAGCTGCACCATCGGCTCCCTTGCCGAACCATTGCGCGGTTTGAACTGGTCGAGCTGGGCGCGGTCGCGCAGCCCCTGGGTGTTGAGCAGCCCGTCGACATAGGCGAACATCTCAAAACCGGCGGCGCGCTTGGCCAGCAGCTCCATGAGCTGCTTCTGCCGGGAGAGGCGGTCCGCCTCGTCCATCTTGGCCAACTGCTGCTTCTGCAGGTCCTTTCGCGCCGTCTCAAGCGTCGACTGCGACTTCAGGCAGGCGCGCCGCGGCCCGGCCGGGATGTACAGCGCCAGCATCACGACCAGCGTCACGGCCAGTATGCCGAGACTGAGCCCAATCTGGTCGCGCTTGTCAAGGTTTTTCTTCATTGCTAACCACCTCCTCATGGGGCCGGACCGCGCGCACGCGGAAAAAGGTCTTGGCCCCCTGCAGCTTGATGTTGGCGTCGTCGGCCACCTTGAACATGGCCGACTTCTTCAGGTCCTCAAACACCGCGTTGAAGTCCGCCGCGTTGGGCGTCTCGCCGGAAATGGAAAGCCAGGGGCTCTGCGCCCCGGGCGGCGAGATCTTCACCTCGGTCACGGTCACTTTCTTTTCCGGCATGCGCTTTCCGATTTCCGTGAGCAGGTCGATCACGGGCGGGTCGCCGAAGGAGGTGACGTCCACGTCGGGGCCAAGCCCCGCCTTGGACATGGTGTCAATCTCGCCCTTGAGCAGCTCGATCCGCGCGCGCATTTCCTCGGTCATAGACGCGTTTCGGGCCGACGTCTCATAGTAGTAAAAGAACCACCCAAACACGAGAACCAGGCCGATGCACGCGGAGAACAGCAGGTGCGCCACCAGCCCGCCCGCCGAGCGCTCCCAGGACCGCTCCGTCTGGAGCAGGTCAAACGAAAAGTCCGTGCCCGACGCGGCGTGCGCCACGCCAAGCGCGGCCTCCCAGCGGTTGAAACGGGCGCCGTCGCCGTCACGGCGGCGGATGACCGCCCCGCCGCGCACGCCGTCCAGCAGCACCGAGGGCACCACGGGCAGGCTGAGCGCCTGGCTGAACGCCTCGACCTCTTCCGGCGTCAGGTCCGCGCCGGTCAGGTTCAATTCGGCAATCTCGCCGCCGCCGCGCCACTGGGCCATAAACGAGCGCAGCGTGTTCTGCACCTCCCGCGCGACGCGGGCGGGGTTGGCGCACAGCGCCGGGCCGCCCATCGGCAGGTAGCGGAAGAAGGCGAGCGCCCGCTGGTGCATAACCGCAAGGCAGGCCCCGTTTTCCCGCAGATGCAGCACCGCCTCAAGCCCCTTGGCCGGGCGGCGTTTGGCGCGCCACAGCGCTGTCAGCCCGCACACGTCCAGATTTACGGCCTCGGGCGCGACGCCCGCGGCCTCAAGCAGCCCAAGCGGACCGTCCAGGTGCGTGCGGCGCATGCCGACCGCCAGCACCTCCGTCTCGCCGCCGATTTCGGCCACCACGCGATGGTCGAGCATCAGCTCCTCAAGCGGAAACGGCAGATGCGACTCGATCTCAAACGGCACCGCCTTGGCCACGCGCCCCGCCCCGCGGAAGGGCACGATGAGCGTGCGCACCGTGGCGCGCGACGTGTCCGCGCAGAACACAAACGCCGACGGCCGGGTGCGCACCAGCCCCAGCGCCTCGTCGAGCGCCCTGCCCAGCGCCTCGCTCCGGCCCTCCGGCGTCTCGTAGACCGCCGTCGCCGCGTGCGCCTCCAACAATTCAGGCCTTCGCCCGGTTTTCGCCACGACGACACGCACTTCGTCGCCGGCAAACTCCACGGCAGCCACCTTTGCACCAAACGCCATTGCTTCACTCCGTGGGCGGATTTTCCGCCCGGGTTGCGCCGCGCCCGGAAAGCGCGGTCGCCCAACATAACCGAATCAGCGTATCACCTTCCAGTCCAGGATGCGGAACGGCTCCGCCGGCACCAGCGGCGCGCCGTACGCGTCCGCCATCGCCTGCATGCTGCCGTTCCCCGTGTTGCCCTGTTGCGCCGTCCCGGCCGCGCCCGGAACTTTGCCGCCCGTCTGCGCGCCGCCCGGGGTCGCGGCGGCGCCCGTGGCGGCCTTCATGATGCCGCCCGTCAGGGGTTTGCCGCCAACCCCGCCAAGGCCCCCGCCCGGCTTCGTGCCGGGCGTGGTGCCGGGGATTACGGGCACCTGGTTTGTCTGGCCGCCGGGGCCGTTTTCCAGCGTGGAGATGTCCAGCGGTGTGCGCCACACGTAGGCCTCGATCCGGACAAGCACCTCGTCCAGCATGCCGTCGCCGTAAATGCGGAACACGTTGCTGTTCACGCGAAACAACTGCTTCACCTGCGACAACTGCTGCTGCCGCTGCTGCTGCTGCAGGTCCGCCGCGGAACCCGGCTTGGTGGTGACGGGCTTGGTCGTGCCCGTCAGCGCCGGTTTGCCGGCGCCAAAACCGCTCCCAAAGCCCCCCAGCTGCTTCTCCGGGGCGTCCAGACTTTTCTGCATCATGCTGCCGATGCCGCCGGCGGGCTTGGTGGTGGGCGGCTTCGCGGCGCCCGGTTTGGTGGTGGCGCCCTGGCCCGGCGTGGTGCCGGGGGCCGGGCTGATAGTGCCCGCGAGACGGCTCAAATCCTCGTAGGGCTGCGTGCGCGCCTCGTCGTAAATCATCTGGGCCTGCGTCACGTCCGCGTTGCCGCTCTGCGCGCCGAGCACGGCCGCAAGCACCTCCTCGGTCGCCGTGTTCACGTTCACGGCGCCGTTGGGGTCGCCGTGCACCGTCAGGTACTCCGACAGCGGCAGTTGTTCCTGTTCCGGGTCGCCAAAGTACAGCGCCGGGGTGAACCCCTTGATCAGGAGCAGCTCCTCAATCGAGTCCATGGGCCCGTTCTTGCAGGCAAAGGGGTTCTCAAGGCCCATGTAATAGCTGTTTTCCGCCCCCTCCGGCTCCTCCGCGTCCATGTCGTCATAGTCGAGCCAGTCAATGATGGCGTCCACCGGGTCGCCTTCACTGTCGCTGCGCAGCGCGAAGAAACTGTGCAGCGCCATGATGAGCGCCTCGTTGCGCTGCGGCTCGCCGCCGCTGGGGTTCGGCTGAATCAGCGCGTTCAGGTTAATCTTGCCGTACTCGTCCGAAATTGTCGTGCGCATCATCGCGTCGTTGATCGGCTCAAAGGGCAGGCCCATGGCCCACTGCGACGCGTCCATCGTGCTGTCATATTCCGGCTCGCCGTTCATCTGCGTCTCAATCTGGTCGTCGGCCAGCAGCGAGATGCCGTTGGCCACGGCCGACTTGGCCGCCAGCAGCGCCTGGAAATCATAGCCCTGGTTCGCCGCCAGCGAGGCCGACACCTGCATCTCGTACATGAACCCCACGATCAGCACCGTCAGCAGCGCCACAAACACGAGCGCCAGCACGAGGGCGATGCCCTCGCGCCCGCAGCGCGGACTGAACCCGTTGCGGGGCTCAGTTCTTCTTTTTCTTGCTTTGTTTCTTGGACGACTTGGCATCGTTCGACATGTCCCCAGACGCGGAATCCAGCCGCGCATGGTTGAAATCCAAAAACGGGCCCTCAACTCCGGCGCCCGTGGCGATGGACGCCATAACCTCGACATCCGGCGTTTCCGTCAGGTCCACGCCCGCCGCGTTGTCCGCCGCGCGCTCATCCTCGGACCGCGGAAAATTCACCCGCACCCACACCGCCCACGGAAGCCGCTGCTCGGACAGCGAGTCCCAGTCCTGTTTCCATTCCTGCGAGAGTCCGTCGAAATAAAGCACGTCAAAAGAGGCGACCGGTATCGCAAGCTGCACCAGCGGCAACTGGTCCGAACCGCTCACCGCGCCCTCAATACCCTCCTCGTAGGCAAGCGGCGACTCGGTGATCTGGAGCGCCATGCCCGGCCGTTCCGGGTCGTCGCCGGGATACCCCGTCGCCGACGCGTCGACCTCCGAGGAGGAGACCATGCTGTATTGCACCACCTTCATCACGCCCGGCAGCGCATACGCGCCCGGCATCGGCAGCGAGGTGCAAAACCGCAGCGTGTCCGCCGGGCCGTACGAACCGCTTTCATCGGTGCCGGCAAGCTGGAACTCCTCGCGTTTTCCCGCCGCGTCGGCGTAGACCGCGCCCAGGTTCTCCGTCAGGTTGCGGCGCAGCGCCATGCGGTAGCCCATGCGGTCCGCGTTGTCGCGCGCGATGGCCATCGTGTCGGTCACCGACGCGAAGGTGGCGAACACAATCCCGACAATCACCGTCAGCACCGATATCGCCACCAGCAGCTCCAGCAGCGTGAATCCGCGCGCGCGCCCGGTCATGGCGACGCGCTCTTTTGAAACAGCGAGCCGCGCCCCGAGGAGGAGCCGCCGCGCGCACCGCCGCGCGAGCCGCCGAAAGAACTGCCGCGCGAGCTGCCGGAAGAACCGCTGCGGGAAGCGCCGGCCGATGCGCCGCGCGAGGAATTCGCGCCCTTTCCGCGCACGCCCTTTGATCCGGACAGGCCCGAATTCGGCGCGCCGCTGCGCACCGAAGACTTGCCCGAAAGATTCGCCTCGTTCGTCGACTGGTCTGACGGGCCGGTGTTAAAGTAGAAAAAGTCCAGTTTCTTTTCGCCGTCCGGCGTCAGCAGCCGCGCCGTCACCTGGTACAGCGGCACCTGCCCGTCGGAGCTGACATTCTGCGCGTCGAAGGCCCAGCTGCAGCCGGGGTATCGCGGGCCGAACTCGCCCCCCGCGCTCAGGCTGCCCGTCATCACCGCCACCTCGGCTCGGGACACCGCGCCCTCGAGCAGTTGGCGCTCCTCGATGGTGTTCTCGCTTTCAATCTGCAGCCGCAGCGCCGACTGGTGCGCCCCGATCAGCACAAACAGTCCGGTGCCCAGTATGGCCAGCGCCACCAGCACTTCCATCAGGGTGAACCCCGCGCTGCGCCGGCCGCTCATAAATCAAGCTTTCCCTGCCGCGCGAGGCCGCGGCCGGTCAGCGGATCCCAGTAAATCGTCATGTATTCGTTGTCGCCGTTGACCAGGTGGAAGGCGGCCATGCTCGATATGCCCAGCGCGGACACCTCCACCTCGACCACGCCCTTGCTCTTCACCTCGCCGTCGCGCATGACGGCCACCACGCTCACGCCCTCGGGAAGCCGGTGCCTGGAAAGCACGCCGCCCTGCTCCTCCTCGGTCGGCTCCTCCTCCTTCAGCGTGAACTTCTTCTCGAACAGGGGGCCTATCTCGTCGAGGATGCCCTCTTTGTGCTTGACGTTTTTCGCGCGCGTTTCGAGTGACTGCCGCGCGAAGCGTCCAAACTTGTCGTTCATCTGCTGGTCCGCCATCTCCTGGTCGAACTCGCGCGGCAGCATGCCCTTCAGCGACGGGTCCATGCCTTTCTTGTTCGCGAGCAGATCGGACATCTGCGAGGAGGACATTTTGTTCTCTTTCTTGGCCTTCGAAAGCAGGGACATCTGGTCCGGCGGTTTGGGCGTGCCGTCCGCATCCGCCTCGGGCTCCGGATATATCCAGCGGATGGCGTAATACTCCTGCTTGTCCAGGTCGACCCGGACCGTGATGGGCGTCTTGAACAGCGCCGCCTCGGACACCACCGCCGTGCCGTAGTTCGCCAGCCACCGTCCCTCCCCGTCCAGCTCGCCAAAGGAGATCAGGTCGATGAACTGCGGCGCCGCGATGGCCGCCACGATGCCGATGATCACCATCACCACGCACAGTTCGAGCAGCGTGAAACCGCGGTCCGTGCCGCGCGGGGCGCGGCCGTATTTGGGCCGGACGGGGTTCATGGCGTGCCGGGCCGGCTTAATCTTCGCTGGAGACGTCGGCGTCGTAGTCGCTGCCGCCGGGCGCGCCGTCGGCGCCGTAGGACACGATCTTGAACTTGCGCGAGCCCTCTTTGGTGTACACGTAGGCGTTGCCCCACGGGTCTTTCGGGATCTTGGGCGGTTTCATGAACTCCGACACCTCTTCGAGCGCGTTCGGCAGCTTGCGGTTGTTTTTCAGCATGTACGCGGTCACCGCGCCGTCCAGCGCCTTGATCTCGGTCTGGGCCTTGGCCTGGTCGGCCTGGTCCAGCGCGCCGAAAAGGTACATGCCCGCCGTGGTGGCCAGGATGGCGATGATGGCCACAACGACCATCAGTTCGACCAGCGTGAAGCCGGCCGTGCCGCGCCTTGCGCGGCGGGGGGTGTCTTGGTCCGTCATGGGATTAATGTCCTCCTCCGACGTTGGAACTCATTTGGAAAATCGGCAGCAGAATGGCGAGAACCAAAGTGCCGATAAACAGGCCCATCACTATGATTATGGCCGGCTCAATCAGCGCCACGATGGCGTCGATCGTCAGGCGCACGTCCTCGTCAAAGGTGTCCGCCACCTGGACCAGCATGCTCTCGAGCTCGCCGCTGCGCTGGCCCAGCTCGATCATGTGGATCATCATCGGCGGGAAAAGACCGGTCTCCTTGAGCGGCTGGGCAAGGTCGCGGCCGCGCCGCACCCCTGCCTTCACCTCGTCCATCGTGCTCAGGATGTGCTTGTTGTCAATGACCGTGTTCACCACCTCCAGCGCCGGAAGCACGGTGAGGCCGCTCTGGAGCATGATGCCCAGCGTGCGGGTGAAGCGGGCGCTGGCGAGTTTCTGGTGCAGCGGCCCGTACAGCGGAAAGCGCAGCTTCATCCGGTCCCACGTGCGCCGCCCCTCCTCGCGCGACACCCAGAAGCGCCATGCGGCGAACACCAGCAGCACCGCGCCGATGATAAGGAACCACCAGTTCCCGATAAAGTCGCTCACGCCGATCAGCGCGTTGGTCAGCCCGGGCAGCTCCTGCTCCTGCTTCTGGAACAGCGAGGTGATGCGCGGCACGATGACGGTCATCAGGAAAACGATGATGGCCAGCGCGAAAAAGCCCATGAACGCGGGGTAGGCCAGGGTGGCGGTGATCTGCGCGCGCAGCCGCGCCTGGCGCTCCAGAATGTCCGCGAGCCGGATCAGCACCTGCTCCAGCGAGCCGCTCGACTCGCCCGCGCGCACCATGTTCACATACAGGGAGGAGAACACCCGCGGGTGCTCGCCCAGCGAGTCGCCAAGGCTGTGCCCGCTGTTCACCCTTTCGCGCACGTCGAAAATAACCATGCGCAGCCGCTGCTTCGAGGTCTGGTCGATCATGGCGTTGAGCGACTCGACCACCGGCATGCCGGCGCGCAGCAGCACGGAAAGCTGGCGCGTCATCATCGCGATGTCGCGCACCGACACGCGCCCGCGCGCCATGCGCCCCGCGCCGGGGATCACCGCGCCGGGCGCGCCGCTCTGCGCGCCCTCGCTCAGGAAGGTGGGGTACAGGTCCTGCTCGCGCAGCTTGCGCCGCGCCGTCACCGCGTTGTCGGCGTCGATGACGCCGCCCACGGTTTTGCCCGTGGCCTTGGACAGCGCTTTGTATTCAAAGACCGCCATGGTTTACTCGATGACCTCCTCGACGAGGTCGTTGCGGGTCACCCGCAGAATCTCCTCGATGGTCGTCAGGCCGCGCAGCACCTTCTGCGCGCCGTCCTCGCGCAGCGTGCGCATGCCCTGACGCCGCGCCTCGCGCTTGAGCGCGTTCGAGTCCGACCCCTTGAGCACCATCTCCTGGATGCGCGGCGTCATCACGAGCAGCTCAAAAATGCCGGTCCGGCCGAAATAGCCGCGGCCCGAGCAGGTCTCGCAGCCCCGGCCCCGGAAAAGCGAGCCGGCCCGCGGGTCGGACGGGGAAATGCCTATCTCGCGCAGCGCCGCGTCCTCCGCGGTGCACGGCTCCTTGCAGTTGTCGCAGACGTGCCGCACCAGGCGCTGCGCCTGGATCGCGATGGTGGACGAGGTGACGAGGAAGGGCTCGATGCCCATGTTCATGAGCCGCGTCACGGCGCCGGCGCTGTCGTTGGTGTGCAGCGTGGCGAACACAAGGTGGCCCGTCAGCGACGCCTGCACGGCCATTTCCGCCGTCTCCGTGTCGCGGATTTCGCCCACCAGAATGATGTCCGGGTCCTGGCGCACGATGCTGCGCAGGCCCGCCGCGAAGGTGAGGCCGATCTTCGGACGCACCTGAATCTGGCCGATGCCCGGGATCAGGTACTCGATCGGGTCCTCCACCGTGATGATGTTCTTGTCCGGCGAGTTCACCCGCGACAGGGCGGCGTACAGCGTCGTCGACTTGCCCGACCCCGTCGGCCCCGTGACCAGGATGATCCCGTGGGAGCTCTGGATGAGCTTGTCCACCAGCTCGTGGTCGCGCTTGTCCATGCCGAGCTGCTCAAGGCTGAACAGGAAGTTGCCCTTCTCCAAAATGCGCATCACCACCCGCTCGCCGTGGGCGATGGGGATGATGCTCACGCGGATGTCGATTTCCTTGCCGCTGAGCCGGATTTTGATGCGGCCGTCCTGCGGCAGGCGGTGCTCGGCGATGTTCAGGTTCGCCATGATCTTCACGCGCGAGATCACCGCCGCCTGCTGCGAGCGGGGCACCGTGAACTTCTCGTAGAGCACGCCGTCGATGCGGTACCGCACCCGCACGCTGTGCTCGAACGGCTCCATGTGGATGTCCGAGGCGCGCTCGCGCACCGCCCCGGAAATCACCAGGTTGATCAGCTTGATGATGGGCGCCTCGTTGGCAAGGTCCAGCAGGTCGCGCTCCGACTCGCTGTGGTCGAGCGAGTGCACCTTCCCCTCGTCGTCGTTGTTGAGCGCGATGTTGTCTATCAGGTCCCCGGCGCTCTCGCCCTGCTGCTCAAAGTAGCGGTCGATGATGTGCTGGATGTCGTCCCGGCGGCAGAGCACCGGGGCCACGGGGCCGTCGAGCAGCAGCCCCAGATCGTCCAGCGGCAGCAGGTTCACCGGGTCGTTCACCGCCACCAGGTAGGTGCCGTTCTCCTGGCGGTAGGGCACCATGTTGTACTCGCGGATGAAGCTGATGGGGACGCGCGTGGTGAGCGAGGGGTCGATGAGCGCGCGCAGGTCCGGCTCGAACGGGATGTCGAACTGCTCGCCCATGGCGCGCAGGAGCGCGTCCTCCTCGATGTACCCAAGGTCGAGAAGCACGTCGCCGAGACGCTTGGGGCGGATCTTCTGCAGCTCGATGGCCTCGCTGATTTGGTCCGCATGGATCGATCCGTTGCGGACCAGAATGTCACCGATGCGCATGGGCTGCCCGTTTTCCATACATTACCTCGGCGCGTCGCCGCGCTTGAACTCTTGGGTGCCGCGGCGGCCCGTGAGCGACTCGGACTGGGTCATCGTCGGCCTGTACGCGGCGCGCATCTTCATCTTGCTCTCCACTTTCTTGAAGAACCCGGCGTTGAAGATTTCCTCGATGTTCTTGTCGTAGTACTCGTTGACCTTGTGCTGGGTCAGCCGCTCCAGGTCCGTGCCCTCCTTGATGATGTGGGGCGTCAGCAGGATCACCATGTTGCGCTTCTGGCGGCCGACGGACTTGGTGCCGAACATCCAGCCGACCAGCGGAATGTCGCCGAGAATCGGCGGACGGGTCTTGGAGCGGTTGGCGGTGTCGCGGATGAGGCCGCCGATCACGGCCGTCTGCCCGTCCTGAACCAGGGTCTTGTTGGTGATCAGCGACTTGTTGATCGTCGGGCCGACAACGTCGACCGTTCCAATCTGCTCGGCGTCCGTGTCGGAAATTTCGATTTCCGACTCCACCAGCACGTTGTCGCCCTCGGAAATCTGCGGGGTGACCTTGAGCTTGACGCCGACTTCGGAGCGCTCGACGCGCGTGTAGCCGCCGTAGTAGCCCGAGGAGCTGCCGCCGCTGTTGGCGGTGTTCTGCGTGCTGGTGCTGGTGATGAAGGGCACCTCCTGGCCGACCATGATGCTCGACTCCTCGTTATCCACCGTCACCAGACTGGGCGCCGAAAGCACCTCCAAGTCCGTCACCTTCTCGATGGCCTGAAGCAGCAGCGGCACGAAGGGGATGCGCACCTTCTTGCCGTCAACCGTCGTTATGAAGTCGCTGTAGATACCCGTCGTGAGGCCGCCGCCGACACCCTGCGTCATCACCGCATTGGCCAGCTTTGCCCGGGAGCCGCCGGCGATGGTCGTCGCCGTCACAGCCGTGGCCTTGGCGATGTCCACAAGGTTGCTGGTGTCGGTTTCGCCGAAACCGTCGCGCCCGTTCAGCGCCGCCGCGTCCACCTCCAGCGAGAAGTTGTCGCTGATCGTCACGTCCATCACCGTCGCGTCGATGCCCACCTGCCGCTGCGGCAGGTCAAGCCGCGCGATAAAGGCCTCCAGCAGCTTGTAGTCCTGCGGCGCCGCCACAATCAGCAGCGAGTTGGTCGCGTCGTAGCGGGTAACCTGGACCTTCTGCTCGAAGGGCTGCACGTCCGTCGCGCCGCCGCCGCCGCCGCCGCCGGAGGATGGCGGGGGGGCGCCGCCCGGAGCGCCGCCGGCGGCGCC
>CAIUWO010000318.1 GCA_903902895.1 Candidatus Hydrogenedentota bacterium
GTGGTCCGGATTATGCTGCGGATCCCACGAGCCCAGGAAGCTGAACGTGTGCGACATGATCGAATAATGGTGCTCGGCGGGATAGCTCATCCACGCCGTGAAAATAAGCCCCCAGAAAATACAGGCCTCTGCCAGCACGTACGCTTTGATTTCGGAGGCAAGGAAGTTCCCGGTGAGAATGCGTTTCATTAGGCTCATGATCGAAGTCCTGCTTGGTGGTTGCCAAGGCGCATTTTACCACAGGTCGGCTTGCGCTGTTTGCCGAAGTAAACCTTGCACCAGTCCATGCTATCTTGCTTCGCTTAATCCCAAATAGGGTCGTTTGACTGAACGGGGAGGGATAAAGACGGGGAACAAGGCGGCAAGTGAATACCTAGGCACGTAGACCATCCAGAAAGGCATTAAGAACTGTTTGAACATCGTCATAGATGGACTGTTTCTCATTCAATTGCGCAAAGTGGTCGGCTAGGTTCTTCTTTATTTCCACTTCAGGTACGGCATCATTCTCCACAGGGGGTTCAGCCCATGAACGACCAAGATGCAGCGTATCCCAAGGAGAACGCTTGTTGAATCGGGTACTGTACTTGTCGCCATGTTTTCCGATTCCGTAGCAGACCTCTATTTGCCTATTCCATACGGGTCGGAAACAATTGATCAGATAAGTCTCTGCAGCCAACACCCAACCGCTCTGAACGACAAGATATCTGAATTCACTGCCAGCGATGTCCAAAGTGGTACTGGCCTTTTCTATATTGATCCTGAGTTCATTCAAATATGGGGAGTGTTCGGCTCTGCTGCTCAAGGGGGGTTACGGCGTAGCAGCAGCCCCAATGCGCCAGGTTGCCTCGTTCAGCTATTCTAGTTTATCTCCAAACCTGACGACTGAAACACCGCGTGAGCCTGGGAACATGGACTGATACTTGCGGAGGAGGTTCTCAGTATTGTTATCCGTGTCTAGAAACTCAAATAGAGAACCAACAATCTCAGGAACACACTCTTCATAGCCCCTGTCCAAGTCTTCTTCGAATGTGTCTACCCCCTCAGCCCGACCTCTAGGAACCGCCTCGAAGTAATGGTTGAGACGCTCCTTGGGGCCATACTCTGGGAATTCGCGGGCTACTGGGCAGGAGAATAGGCACTCCAAGGGAATCGCTATCTCAAGAATATCCTTTAGTCGGATACGACAACGTGGTGTGTCGTGGATCAAATCATAGACCTCCTGAGCACCGCAAATGGACAGAACTGTGGGGTCGGGTAATACTCGGCAGCGCGCAGGACCCTCTGCCTTGGAATACAAGAGATAAAGTGGGTAGAAATTGTGAGCGGCGCTAGAATCCAATAGAAGATCAATTTGGCAACCCGTCTCAGTTGACCGTGCAAAATCGGAATAATAGTTCACGCCCCGCCGCATTTTCTTGGCTTTCACGCGAAGTTTAAGACACCCATTTCGTAACAGGAACCACCAATCCCAATCAGCCCCGGAAATCCGCACCTCCTCACTTGGGTTAAACTCGTAATACCGAACATCTGAACTGCTCTGCTGGAAGAAGTCCAAGAGCCAGTCGGTAAGGGATTTCTCTCTGACTGTCGGCTGTTCCAAAAGCCAGTCGGTTACGTAGTCGTTTGCCTCCCTTGCGAGCATCGCTAGTGTTGTTTCCACGTTGCGTTCCTTTCAAAGGTATGATAAAGCCCTTTGTTGAATAAATTGCCGTTAGCCTTGCAATTTGTTTCGGCATGTTGTGCGGACCGGCATGAGAAAGCCCCTTTAGAATGGCACGGCGCGATTTCTCACACAATTCCGGGCCCACGCCCAATTTGCGATTCACTTCCGCTTGGCGTCATTTCCCTTCCCTGATCCTGAATTGCTCTGGACCAACGTTTCCCATTCGCGCAAGATTGAATCCAACTTTCTAATCAAGCCAACATACATCCCCAGAATTTTTTATCATATTTGCCATGTGTCGTCAAGTCAAATTGCATGAGGTTGTCAAATTGCATGAGGTTTCTAGAAGGAATACAACCCAAGACTGGCAACGAGTTCCTCCAATCGGGTGCATGCCCACAAAACTCAAGGAAACTGAACCCGATGAGGGGCAAGAGCCTCCTTCACATTCGGATGGACACACCTGCGGGGTTCCAGAGTGCGGCCGCCTATGAACGGGCCATTGTCGGTGGCATCCCATGAAGATTGGAATGTTGCCCACGTGTTTCGCGTACCCTCTATCTCGAATATCCCCTTCTCAAACGTCAAGTGCAGACGTGCCATGCGGAACCGTGACGAGGAGACGCTCAAGACGGTGGGTGCGGTAAAGAGTCCAAACGGTTTTCCGGGGACTTGGTCCACTGGACGGAGATTTTCCGGTCGTGTATGTCCGGCCTTCGGAAAGTCTTGGCGGTGCATCGGAGTCGGACACGCGGTCTCTACTGTCGTGGGAAGCGGTTGGTCCTTACCATGCTTCCCAAGGGGGAACTGCTATCGCCTTCGGTGTTATGACTAGTCAAGGAAGGGGCAGCAATGGTGAGGCCTCAAACCGGAGACATAAAAGTCTGGTCATCTGTTAGTCGTCAGATGTCAACTGCCGAGTTTTGGATCAAACTCACCACGCGGCCATAGTGGCAATAGTGGATGTGCGCCAGACACCACACCGTACTGCCAGTTTCGCTCAATGACCGACGTTGTCTTTTGCCATGGCAAGGAGGTAATCTCTGTGCGTGCTTCTTTCAGCATTCGCGAAATTGTAGATACCAAGGGATACTCAATGCCAAACAGGATTCGGGAGTCGTTATTGGCAATAACCGGATGCCACGACGCGCAGCGCGACGTAGTGTCGCGAAACGGGAGTGGTGCCACATTTTCTTTCGACCGGTTAATAATACAATGATTGCCTTCTCCCCAGCGGACGTTTACACGCACGAGGAAGTATACCGTTCTTTGGGTGTCGGAAATGCCGGTGGCATTCGGTTTTCCATTGATAGCAACGGCCGAATTCAAAGAGCCGTGCTCCTTACGTCCGTACCGACAGGAAGGATAAGCGGCGAGAATCCATATCACGATAGAGTTGAGGGAGATGTGCTCGTATACACAGGTGCTGGCCAGGAGGGGAATCAGGCACTCGGCGGGGCAAACAAAAGGCTACTTGAGCAGGCCACCGAAGCGTTTCCGATTTACTGCTTTCAGTTGCTCGGCAATAGAAGAAACAAGGACCTTGGGCCAAAACGTTGGTGTTTTCTTGGACTGTTAGGTTACCTGCGGCATTACAAAGAGACGCAGATTGATATCCGCGGCATTCCGCGTGAAGTATGGATATTTGAGTTTCGAGTCAATACCGCCTTCGAGCGTGTTTCCTCTGATTTTGATCGGCAATTGATGTCTGACATGCTTGCTGAAGAGGCGAGAAATCATGCATCTGATGACGATGAGAGGGAACTCGGGCACACCGCCTCAATGGTGGATGGTGACAACGGAGAACCGGATCCGGTGGAGATGGAACGGATTCGCTCAAGAATGCTAGCCCTGCAACCAGACCGCTTTGAACATTTGGTAAAGGATGTTTTGATAGCTTCTGGTTTCATGGACGTTCATGTGACCCGTTATAGTCAAGATGGTGGTGTTGACGTTAATGCGATTGCCGGTAAGACTATGTGGCCGCTTCGCGGCCTCCTTATCCAAATTCAGGCCAAACGATGGCTTCATACAGTCGGCCGAAAAGAAGTTGCGGAATTAAGGGGAAGTCTACAGCCCCACGCCCGTGGCGCAGTAGTTACAACAAGCCAGTTCTCCAAGGCCGCATTGAGCGAGGCTTGCGATGCAGGCAAGCATCCTATCGTCCTGGTCGATGGGTTTGAATTTGCGCGTGTGGTAACTTCTTGCGCAATTACTTTACAGTAGCATGTCTTTACGGGGTAACGGCGCCAGCTCGCATGAAGACAATCACGGACTAGACCACAACAGGCCATCTGCGCAGGACCGCTATTTCCGTCTTGGCGTCAAGGAGTTCAAATATTCCTCCAGGTTTGTATATCCGTCGCCGTTGGCGTCCTGCGCGCCGTCGGCGGGGTCGTTGGGATTGAGTCCGTGTTTGCGTTCCCAGGCGTCGGGCATGCCGTCGTGGTCGCTGTCTTCCGGGGCGGGCAGGGAGCGCAGTTCGGGCCATCCGCCCACGGCCGTCTGCGAGTCGATAAGGCCCTTGCCGCCGCCGCCGTAGGTCTCGCCGTAGGTGGCCGTGCCCGTGCGTATCTCCTTGATCACGCGCTCGTCCACGGAATCGCGGTGGAGCGAGCAGCCCACCTCTTTAAGCACCTTGCGGTAGGCGCGCTCGGCCGACTGGGTCTTGACGGGCGCCACCACATAGGGCGCGTCGACCCGGAGTGTTTTTTCCGTGGCCTCACCGTCGGGCGCGAAGTCGACGCCCTTCCAGTTGTCCCGCGTGACCTCCGGGCAGCCCCACATGTAATTGCCGTCGGCGTACATCTTGCCGCGCGGGTCCTTCTGCAGGAAGATACGGTGGCGCACGTCTTCCGACGTGGCCGGACCGAACTTGTAGTAATTGTTAATCCAGTTGCGCGGCCACAGTTCACCGCCGTAGGCGCTGTTGAAGCCCCAGTTGTAGATGACGTTGTTCCGCAGATCGAGCAACCCCGAGTCGGCATTGCCCGAGGCGCGCGGGTTGCGGCTCGAATGGTGCGCCAGCGCGTTGTGGTGGAAGGACCCGCCGGGCCCGCCCCAGAGCCCGCCATAGCCATGCGCCCCCTTATGGTGCAGCGACTTCGTCAGGCTCTCGCTGACCAGGCACCACTGGACCGTCGAGTTGGACGCCTTGTTTATGGAGAGCGTCTCGTCGATGCCCCAACTCACGGAACAGTGGTCCACGATTATGTGGTCGTTGCCGCCGCCGAAAGCGTCCTGCTCTTTGCGTTTCTCGTCGCCCGGGCGGACGCGCAGGTAGCGGACGATCATGTGCTGCGTGTCGAAATTGAACTGGTAATTCTTGATGCAGACGCCGTCACCGGGCGCGGTCTGGCCCGCGATGGTCAGGTAGGGGTTGCGCAGCTTCAGTTCCTTTTCCAGCGGGATGGTGCCCGACACGCGGAAGACAACCGTGCGCGGTTCGCTGGCCTCGCAGGCCGCGCGGAAGCTTCCGGGACCGTCGGGGTTCAGGTTTGTGACCTCGTACACCTTCCCGCCGCGGCCGCCGATGCTGTACTTGCCGAAGCCCTCCGCCCCGGGAAACGCGGGCGCGCGGTTGGGCCGGAAATTGCGCAGCGTCACACTGGCCGGGCGACGGCCATAGTCCACATCGCACAGCCAGCCCTCGGGCAGCTGCACCTTCTCAAAACGTCCCTCAATGGCCTCCACCCCGGGACCATACACCTGCACCACCGTGTTCTCGTGCGGCTCGATGCGCCCGGCGAACCGCAGTTCCAGCACGCCCGACAGACGCCACCGTCCGGAGGTGATCGTTTCTTTGTATTCGCCGTCCGTGACCGTAATAACCGTGCGTTCGCCCGTCGTTTGCCAGGGTTCCTGAATGTGGGCGGCCAGCGGAAGCCGTTGCGCTTTGATATCGGCAGCAACCAA
>CAIUWO010000319.1 GCA_903902895.1 Candidatus Hydrogenedentota bacterium
AGATATCCCTGTTGTCCGTGACCAGCGCCATTTCCAGCGGATTCAACGACGACACATTTTTCACCGCGCCGGGCACGTCGGTGGAATAGGAACAGCCTTTCAAACTGTCAATGAAGTGACTGTACCCGCTCATTCCATAATCAAGCATGTTGTTCAGGGTTTCATTCATCGAGGCAATGGCATTATGGCGGTAATCGGAAAATCCATAGATGTCACGGGCGATTCGCTCATAGGCATCACTGCAAGAGCCCTCGCTGACAACCAGGCGCATTTTGAAAGTGAACGGCGTCTCGGCCTCCATCTGTGAGCCGTACCCCCCAAGCACCGGCGCAAAGATCATGGGTTGCGCCTGACCCTGCTCATTACGCAACGCCACACCGAAACGGGAATTATCCATGACAGGAAGTGGCTCAAAGGGCAGCTCCTGCGGATCGGCCACCAGGGCCACACATTGCTCCTTTGCGCGCACCATGGTGGCCGGCACCGTGCACTGGTAGGCCAGGGTCATATAGGACCCCTCGGGGAACCGCTTTTCCTGCCAGATCAACGGCTGCCAGATTTCATCAAAGTCTGTTTGCCGGGCTTCCGGCATGCCGGTAAAGCCCACCGAATAGTATCCTTTTTGTTTTGGCGTAAAACTGAATGCCAATACAGGCTCAGGCGCAGCATTGGAAAGCGTTAGCGTCGCGTCCAGATCAAAAGCCGGATTTGTGTCGAAGCGGAATTGTATGGAAGTGCCTTTGATCTCGGCCCCGCTCGCCGTCACAACCACGGTATTGCCCGCGGAAAACAAGTCCGCTGTCCGGCCGTCCGTGTTGCCCCTTAATACGCTGTCGTCAAACCCGTCACCCGCCAAACCCGCACCAATGTTGACCTGCTTCAACACCTTGTCCTGCCGCAACCCTGCGGGATCAACTTCCCAACTCGCCACGTTATAGCTAATGTGTCTGATTCCCGCGGGCCTGTTTTTGAGTTTCGGGTTTGTGTCCGTGGTAATAATCGTAAAAGCAGGGGAGCACTCAAAGGTCGCGCCCGCTTTACTTTGCACGTAAACACTAAGATCGTCGCGGAGCGTCAGCGAATATGAATCATTGCAGATGGATAAGTTGTTGGCAGACACATCACATGAAAGAACCGTTGTAAGTAATACAGCAACTATCGTTCGAGTAGTAATAGACGGCATCAAACAAAGTCCTTTCAGCGCAGGGCCTGTTATTTATTAAAAATCCTCAGATCCCACGAATCTTGCCAGGAAATATGCATTTCGCTGCCCTTAAAAAATATGGGCAGCCAGATGTAGCCGCTCTCAAAGGGATGTTCGGGCTTATTGACATCGAACATTGCGATATACGCATCTTCCCTGTCCTCCACCCCGAGGATGAAGTTCGACTGACCTCCAAAGGTCAGGTCGGCGCCCAGGCCGTTGTTCGGGTTGGCGCCGGAAACGGGATTTCCGTATCCCGTCCAGGGACCTTGGAGAGACTTGGCCGAAAAGGCGCGGGCCGCGTTCGGTTTCCAACCCGAAGAGCCCGACGCCAGCATGAGGTATTCGTCCCCTCTTTTAATAAGCGCCGGGGCCTCCGTTTTTGGGGTAACACCTTCACAGACGGTATATTCGCCTTCCGGGAGCAGGTAGTCGTCTCGCATTTTTCCAATCACGAACGCTTTGTCCGGCTTGCGCACGGCAAGGTGATAGAGGCTGCCATCATCATCCTTAAACATGGCGAAGTCACCGGTGCCCTCGGGTGAATTGCCCCCGAGAAACTTATGGCGATACACGAACGGCCCGGTTGGGCTTGCCGAAGTGGCCACTGCAACAAAGCCGGCCTGGGACTTCATGCCGCGCAGATAAAGCTTGAAAAACAGGACAAAATCGCGGGTCGTTGCATTGTAAACCACCTTGGGGCGGTCCGAATTGCATTCGTGCGTGAGGTCTTCATTTTCGGGGCGGTCCAGGCGGATCATCATCCCCATATCGTGCCAGTTCACGAGGTCTTGTGATGCATAGCAGTGGACGCCACCATCGGCGTGTGTGGTCTCGGACAGCCCCTCAATCTTGTGCTCGCCATACCAGTAATAGAGCCCCTGATAAAAGAGTACACAGCCGCCGTGGGCGTTGATGGGATTGCCCGTCACATCGTTCCAGACCTGCCCCGGTGTGATTGCGTCCTGATGCTGCGCCGCCGCCTGTGTGCCCGAAATACACACAACCATCAGCAACAGCACGCCTGTGTTTCTGGCGGTTCGCTTTGCCATTCGTTCTCTTTCCCTTGACGGTTATTCATAACAACGCACTCCACACAAGGCGGCGGGCGCGTCGCGTGTTTCCAGTATGTCTATAGTCAAAGAAGACGTGGTGACGGTTTCCCTTAATTCGATACAACACCGTCCCTGGTGGTTGTCGGATTCAGTGTGAATCACCGTTCCCTGGTCATCCTTGATCTGAAACGCCTTTACGCAAAATGGCATCGCGTTGTCGTGATGCCCATACTGAACCGATTCCATGGCGTGATCGTAATCGACATCGAAGAACAGGCTGATGGTGCGAATGGGCTGCGGCTGTTTCCATGAAAGCGTAATGTGTGGATTGGCATCTTCCTTGCCGGCCACCCACGCGTTGGATTGGATAAAGGGGCGGGTATAGCTGGTCTTTATTTGTTCCACCCCGAAAGACTTTATGGATGGCTGAAACGACGCGGCCAATAGCTTCCCGTGGGGACGGCGTTCCGGAAGCCAGAATTCGAAACGGTCGAAGCCGCTGCCGCCCGGCGGCGTCTGCACGGCGCTTTTCGCCACTTTTTCATTGGCGGAATGCACCAGCGACAGGACCGCCGTAGGCATTTCATCAGAAAGCGCAATTGAAACGCCTTCGCAGGGCATAATACAAATGAACGCGTATTGTGCCGTGTCAAGTGCAACATCGAACTGGACTGGTGTGGCCACTGTTGTCCCGGGTGTCAGGGTAATCAGTTTTGTGGAAATAGTTTTGTCGGGCGTGTAATTGCCCAGCTTTTCTGCAACACGCAACTGCACCTCCACCTGATGGTCCGCGTCGGCCGTAAAGTAGAGGGTCACTTCCGGGAAGACCCCTTTTCCTGCGGGCACCAGTAGCGCCCGAGCCGAATCGAGGGACGCTGTCATGTTACCGGGGGGCAAGTGGGCTAGCCCATATTCGCTGGATGCCGTAATCACGGCCTCCTGTACCAGGTCCTTGCCGTCGTGTAATGCCAGGTGCGGGATAAACTGTCCGGTGCGCATCAGGCGGGTCTGAAGCGCTGTCATGCGTGGCGGAGACAGCAGGTCTCTTGGCGCAAGGACGCCTTCTTTGCACAGCGCCGCCGCCATGCCCACCGCCTGCGCGTTATGGGCCGCCGTCATCATTACGCGGGTGGAACCGTAGGCCACATGGCTCGCAGAAATCAGGCGCCCGGCAACAAACAGGTTGTCGATGTTGCGGCTGTACAGACACCGCCAGGGAATTTGATACACCCCTTTGCTGTGATATTGGGTGCACCCCGGCTTTTCGCTGTACACGCCGTCCGCCGGATGCAGATCAATCGCCCAGCCGCCGAAAGACACCGCGTCATCATGCTGTTTCTGTTCCACGACGTCCGATTGGGAAAGCATGTAATCGCCCTCAAGACGGCGGCTTTCCCGCTTGCCGGGGATGGCGCCAATCCACTCAAGGGTGTGGGTTATGGTTTCTGGAAACTTGCCGGAGTTCTTGAGGTGGTCCCACACCCCGTAGGCCACCTTCCACAGTTCCCATTTGATCTCTTCCGTATCGTGAACCGTGTCCAATCGTCCCCCGTATTCCAGCCACCACAGCGAACACCCCACGCTCTTTGCCGTAATATGCTGATGCCGGGGTATTTGACCAATATCTTTCAGGGCGAATTCGGGTGCGACATATTTCACGGGCGTTCCCGTGTCTTTGGTGTAGAAAAAGATGCTGTGTCCCAGCAGTTCACCGTAGGAGGCATCCGGCGCAAAGGGCTCATCAAATTCATCGGCCGCTTCCGCGCCGGCACGATAGGCCGCACCGGATAGATAGCCTAATATACCATCGCCGGAGGCGTCGCAAAACAGGGGCGCGGCGATTTCATAGAGTGTGCTGTTCTGGCTGTTGAAGGCCCGCACGCCGCCAATGCGCGATGCGTCCATCATGGTGACAGAAATCATGGCCGTGTTCAGGAGTAGCGTGATGTTGTCTTCCAGGCGTACCTTTTCCAGCAACAAGGCATCGAAGTAGAGCGGGTTTCCTTCCCTGTTTCGCCACGTGTTCTCCACCATGATCTCATTGATAACACCGCCTTCACGTGCCCAGCGGTTGTTGTTGCCTTGGTGGGAAGTCGCGCCGAGCGCCCAGAGCCGCACCTCCGACGACGCATTACCGCCCAACACCGGACGGTCCTGCACCATTACGACTTTGAGCCCCTCTCGTGCCGCCGTAATGGCACAGCACACGCCTGCCAGCCCGCCGCCGATAATGGCAAGGTCGCCTTGAAGCGGTATCGTTCGAAGGGTGCGCTCACTTCCGCCTGAATCCACTGTGATCACAAGAGAATTCTCCTTAGGCCCGCGCCATATCCATCAGTATGCGCTCTGCGGTGCTGTTGAGTTGTTTCACCAGCCTCCGCACAGCTTTGGCGTCCTTCGGCAGCGTTTCTTCGTCTTCGGAACGATACAAAGCGATGCCTGCCGCCGCCGGTGTGCCCAAGGCTACGGCGATAGAGCGGGCGTTGGACGCTACTGCAAAGCCTGCATTCCTGGCCTCTTTCACGCGCTCCAACAGGGTCTTCATGTCCGGGTTCCGCAGCACTCCGGCCGATGGGCCCTGATACAACTCCGTGATCTCCCGGGGCGTCAATTGTGACAAGAGCACCAGGCCGATGCTGGAGCGGTCCGCCGGATAAAGGCCTTCCGAAACGATGCCAAGAGCGGCATGCTCCTGCGCGTGGCCATGGTAAAGATAACTCACGTTTGTTCGCCAACGCAGGCCAAGGGCGACCTGGTACCCCGTTGCCACACCCAGTTCCTCCAGATGCGGCATCGCACATTGATAGAGGGGAGAACTCCGCAGACTCAGTCCGGCCAACACAAGCAATCCCGGTCCTGCGATGTACTTGCGATCTGCCGTCTGTTCGGCCAGCCCAGTGTAGGCCAGTGTGCTGATGATACGGTTGACGCGCGTATGGTCCTGTCCCATGCGACGCGCCAGCTCCCGGCTTCCCACCGGGCGTTCCATCGCCGCGATTTCGAGCAGACATTCAATTCCATCGCGAAGGCCCTGGTTAATCTGGGCGGGCGGCTTCACGCGCCGTGAGATAGCTGCGTCCGGGAGTCTTTCCATTCCATAGCTCCATCCATCAAAAAGCTCACACCTGTTTGACACAAGCGCCAGTTGACGCTATAATAGCACCACTTGCCGCGAGCTTGCAAGCGGCCCGGCACTTGATGTCGTGAAAAGTCGATGGCCGGCTACAGTCTGGGCTCAAAAGTCCCCACAGGCGGTCTGGGAGAACTCAACTCTATGGCAACGATTGATTACATCGTCATGGCACTATACCTGGTGGGCATATTGTCTGTCGGCTTCGTGCTCAGCAAGAAGGTCAAATCCTCTGGCGACTTTTTTTCAGCCGGGGGACGCTCCCCCTGGTGGGCTTCAGGATTGAGTGCATTCATGACCATGTTCTCGGCGGGCACTTTCGTGGTCTGGGGTGGGATTGCCTATGAACGCGGACTTGTGGCCGTCAGTATCAATCTATGCTATGGCGTGGCGGCACTTGCAGCGGGGTATTTCCTCGCCGGACGTTGGAAGAACCTCGGGATTGACTCACCGGCCGAATATGTCTCATTACGTTTCGGGAAACCTGCGTTGCATCTCTATACTTGGACGATGCTGGCGTTTCGCATGGTCGGTGTGGCTGTTGCCCTGTATGCCTTGGCAAAGATCATGGTGGCGCTCATGCCTCTTGGGGAGGGCGTGCCTTTCCGAGACCCGGTCACTGGCAACCTGGCGTTACACTGGGCGGTGCTCCTGTTTGGTCTGGTAGTGGTGGTTTACACCATGGTGGGTGGCCTTTGGGCGGTATTAATGACTGACGTGTTGCAGTTCATCGTGTTGACCCTCGCTGTACTCTTTGTCGCGACCATGATCCTGCTCAAGGCCGGGGACGCAGGTGCTTCTGTGCAGCAGATTCCGGAGAACTTCCTTAAACCGACAAGCGGCGAGTATGGCATGCTGTTCCTTGCGGGGTGGGCTGCCATTCACTTCTTCATGATTGGTGCGGAATGGGCCTTTGTGCAACGGTACCTCTGCGTGGAAAACGAACGCGCCGCGAAAAAGGCAACCTATCTTTTTGCGGCGCTCTATCTGGTCAGTCCCTTTCTCTGGTTTCTTCCGCCCATGGTATTCCGCGTCATTGAACCCGGTCTGGACAAGGAACAGGCCTACATCCTCGCCTGCCAGTCCGTGCTGCCTGTCGGCATGGTCGGACTCATGGCGGCAGCCATGTTCTCCGCCACGGCCAGCACGGTCAGCGGCCAGTTAAATGTGTTCGCCGGTGTGCTTACCCAGGACATTTACAAGCGTCTCATGCGCCCGGGTTCCTCGGAACAGGAACTGGTGCGTATCGGGCGAATGGTAACGGCGTTGCTTGGTTTTGCCCTCATCGGTATTGCCCTCATGGTGCCGCGCATGGGGGGCGCTGAAAGTGTCATTGTCGCTCTGACGAGCCTTATTGTTACGCCGTTGCTTGCCCCGTCTGTATGGGGGCTGTTTCGAAAGAACACCAGCCTGGGCCACGTGTTCATTACCGTTTCCATATGCTTTATGGCTGGACTCGTCACGTATGCCGTCAAGAACGAGCTGCTCTCCCTTCCTTCAGGATTTCTTTCTGAGTGGGCGAACTGGGTGCGCAGGCATGGCCAGAGCACCGATGTGCTCGTTGGGGTTGTGCTCCCGGTCGCGTTGCTCCTGCTTCTTGATCTGTCTACTTTCAAACGCACCAACCCGGGCTGGAACCGGGTTGTTTCTCACGAACCGGAACCGATTGACAGCGCAGGCACCGATCCCGGGCGCATGCCTGCCTACATTGTTGCGGGCGGCATGGGCGCCTGTGGATTGATGATGCTGGGAATCCTTCCATTTAACCAGGAAGGGCGTGGCATGCTCATTCTCTTTTCCGCCGTACTGCTGGGACTGGCCGCCGCAACGCTGTTCCTGGTACGCCGCACTGAGAGACAAGACGAAGTCCAAGAGAGAAGGGGAGTCGACAAACATTGAGCTTCTCTTCGG
>CAIUWO010000320.1 GCA_903902895.1 Candidatus Hydrogenedentota bacterium
CGTGGCCGCCGGATCGGCAACCACACGCACTTTGGTCCGCTCGGCGCCGATGCCCGCAAGGCTGAGCGCCGCCGCAACGTTCACGTTGGCCGGAAAGGCCTTCACCGCGTCCAGCGCCGAACCGTCGAACACCACGAAGGGCTCGGTCAGCCCGTCCAGGCTGATGCCGTTGTTCACGAGATAGGGCGCGCCCTTCAGTCCCGCGGGCGGCTTGCGCGTCGTGAGCGTCACCGAGTCCAGCCCGGCCTGCATGGCCGAACGGATGCCGTCCAGCCCGCATATGGCGCCGGACGGCTGGCAAATCAAAACATTGCCCTGCCGTGCCACGCCGAACAGGTCCGGGTTAAGCATCAGTCCGCCGAGGCTCATGATGAGGCAATCCACCCCATGCTTTGCCGCGGTGCGCACCACGTCCGGCACGACCGCCGCCACCGCGGCTTCAACGAGGAAGTCGCACGCGGCCGCCGTTTCATCGAGCGTGCCAATCACTGCATTCAACTTGTATTGCTGCCGGAGCCGTTCCGCCTTGTCGGCATCAACGTCGGTCAGGGCGGAAACCTCCGCCATGATTCGCCCGTCGGCCATGGCTTCGCACAGGTCGGACGCAATATTTCCGCATCCAACGAGCCCAACTTTCATCGCGGCCATGCGGCCCTCCGGCAAACGCATCCGCAAAATAAGCCGCGAACGCGCATAATAACAGCGTCTTTTTCTCTGTCAGGGGAAAAAACCGCCGACTTGGTCCAAGACAAGGCGCACCGGCACCGGTACGCAAGGCGGGCGAAGTCTAGCATACGCAACCTGCGGGAGTCAATCTATTTATGACGGGAATTCATGGTCTTGAAGGGGGCGGGGAGGATAAATCTGGAACTCAGGAAAGCAGGAAAGGGCCTTTTATGAAACACAGAGGACACTGAGGGGCTCTGAGGAAGAAAACTCCAAGATGAATGCTTGGCCACGGAACACATGGAATCGCTAGGAGCAGCATAGCCGCAACGAATGAATCCGTTCACCAAGCAAATCCTATGCAGCCAAGTTCACATTTCTCCCCTGCATACCCGAGTTCCTGTTTTCCAGATTGGTCGCTTCTCTTCGTCCCGCGTTGCGGGGTCCGGGGCCGGGAGACTATACTTGATGGGAAAGATCAGGAACCCGTCATTGCGAGGAGGCCGAAGGCCGACGCGGCAATCTCGCATAACGAGGTCCCTGAATAGCGGGATTATCGCGGGCAAGAGATTGCTTCGCTGCGCTCGCAATGACGGTGGCGCTCACAGGTCTGCGGTTCTTTAACGTAAAAGAGGCTTCCAGCCTCTTTCTTCCAAAGTCTTCACGCAGCGGGTGAACGAAGAAAACGGCAAAAGACGAGGTGCCTGCATTGGTTCCGGTCCCTTGTGCGCACCGTTAGCAAACGAAGAACGCGGCAGGATGCCGCGTCTACTTTGACAGCCGAGGGCGGCTGTCCTACATTTGGCAACCGCGGGCAGTCGTCGCGGATTCTGAAAGGAAACCGATTCATCATGCTGGGTGGTTTGGGCGATATAGCGAAAATGGGCGCTTTGCTGAAGCAGGCGATGGAAATGAAGGGGCGCATCGAGGAGGCGCGGGCGGAACTGGCAAAGATGGAGATCGATGTCAGTGTCGGCGCAGCCCCGGAAAGCGTCACGGTGCGCATGAACGGCGGCATGGAGGTCGTCTCCCTCAAGATCAGCCCCGAATTGTGCGCGCTGGGTTCCGAGATGGTGGAGTCGATGACGCAGGCGGCGGTGAACAAGGCGGTGCAGACGGTGCAGGCGCGGATTGCGGAAAAACTCGGTCCGATGGCTGGCGAGATGAATATTCCGGGGCTGACGTAGCCGTGCGGGCGGTCTTTTTCGGCACACCCGACTTGGCTGTGCCCAGTCTGGCCCGTGCCGCAGGGCGGCATGAGGTGGTGGCGGTGGTGTGCCAGCCGGACAAGCCGCAGGGCCGCAGCGGCACGCCCACGCCCCCGCCGGTGAAGGTGTGGGCGGTGGAGCACGGGATTGCGGTTCACCAGCCGACGAAGCTGAATGACGGCACTTTCGAGGCGTGGCTGAAAGAGCAGCGGCCCGATGTGGGGCTCATGGCGGCCTATGGCCGCCTGTTGAAGCAGCCCATTCTGGATGTGCCGCCCATGGGCTGGCTCAATGTGCATCCGAGCCTGCTGCCGCGCTGGCGAGGTCCCTCCCCTATCCAGACGGCCATACTCGCAGGTGACGCGGAAACGGGCGTGACCATCATGCGCGTCATTCTGGCGATGGACGCGGGGGACATTGTGCTCCAAGAACGCACCCCCATCGGTCCCGATGAGACCTCGCAGGAACTGTCCGACCGGCTGGCGGCGATGGGTGCGGACATGCTGGTGAAGGCGATGAGCCTGGTGGAACAGGGCAAGGCCCCCGGCACCCCGCAGGACCCGGACCAGGTGGTGTTTTGCTCGATGTTCAGCAAGGAGGACGGGCGCATCCGCTGGGACGGTCCGGCATGGCGCATCCACAACCGGGTGCGCGCGTCAATTCCGTGGCCCGTGGCGCAGTGCCTCTACGGCGGCGAGGTGTGCCGCATTCTGAAAACCGCGCCGGTCGATATCCCCGCCGACGCGCCGCCGGGCACGGTGACGCAGGTGCTCAAGGATCGGGTATTGGTGGCAACGGGCGAGGGTCAACTTGCGATCCTGCGCTTTCAGGCACCGGGTAAAAAGGCGATGGACATGGCGGCGTTCCTGCTGGGCCGTCGCATGGAACCGGGCGAACGGTTCGAGGAAATCCACTAAATGCCAGTTGATCCGGTACGTGACGCGGCGATCGATGTGCTGCTGCGTGTGTTTGAGCGGGGCGTTCATCTGGACGAATCGCTGGACAAGACGATACGGCGCAAGGGCGGGCTGCTGAGCCCCCGGGGCCGGCGCTTCATGTCGCAAATCTGCTACGGCACCGTGCGCAACCGGCTGCTGTGTGACCATGTGCTGAGCGGCCTGTGCGAACAGCCGCTGGATGACCTGCCCCCCGCCATCCTGACGGTGCTTCGCATGGCGATCTTCCAGTCGCTGTTCTGCAACCAGGTGACCCGGCCGGCCATGGTGCACACGGCGGTGGAC
>CAIUWO010000321.1 GCA_903902895.1 Candidatus Hydrogenedentota bacterium
ATCCAGAATCTGAAGGATTATTTTCGCCTCGTTCTTGTTCAGGCCGGGATGGTCGCAGGGGTACCAGCGGATTTCCTTCGGTTCGCCGAGGTACTTGTAGAGCTCTTTTCCGGCATCGGGGGAGACGAGCGTGTCGAGGGAGCCGTTCTGCATGAGCACCGGCGTTCCCTTGGTGCGGGGCGCCCAGTTCATCGGGTCGGCCGGCTGCATGATGACCGCGACAAGCTGTTTTCCCAGCCAGTGCAGGATGGGCTGGTGCACGGCGTTTGTAATGAGCGGCGCATCGAGCAGCACGCGGATGTTCGCGCCGCCCACCACAAGGTCGGCGGCCTTGATGCGCTTGTCGAACGCGGTGAGCGAGGTTCCCGTAATGGCGCCATAACTCGCGCCAATCAGGTAAATGCGCTCCGGGTCGATGTCGGGATGGGTTTGAAGGTAGTCAATGAGGCGGCGTCCGTCATTGATGGTCTTCCAGGGGCGCTGCCGGAAGGCCACCGCCTGCTGCAGGGCTCCGCCTTTGATCTTCCGTTCGCCCTGCATGGACTGGTCAAAACAGGCCATGGCGAAACCCGCCTCGTTGAAGGGCGTGCAGATTTCCTCGATAAAGCCCTTGCTCTGGCCGATGCCGTGCAGAAAGACGATGGCGGGGATCTTGCCCGTCCGCGTCTTTGGCAGCGTCAGAATCACCGGCATGCGCTCGTTCTTGCGGGTCTGCATCGAGAAGACGACCTTCTCATACCTTCGGTTGCGGCTGATGCCGAAAAAGTCGCCCGTGTCCTCCACCACCGCGGTCTCGGAGACCTTCGCGTCAAGAGGCAGTTTCGGGTCGTAGTCGTTGAAATAGGTTTTGTCGGCCGAAAGCTTGGCGACAAGGAGGAGGGCAAAAATGCCCACCAGTATGCCACCGGTGATTTTGAGCGCTTTCTTCATCTGACCACTCCTTGACGGGTTGTTCGCAAAACCCCTGAAATCTGACTCCTGAATTCGGGGGTTCAGCACCCCATTTTACATCAATGCATCGCTGCAATGCCTTTTTGCGCGGTTTTGCCGGGTTCCCAACCTGTCAGTACCCGCCTGCCTGTCCCGTTGAAGCCCTCAGCCAGGCCGCGATGGAGAGGAGCGACGCCTGCGACGGCATGCCAAACAGGGAGAGCACGGTCAGGGCCGCGCAGTTGACGGCCACGGTGGTCCAGAAGGTTGTTCTGAACTCCGCCTTTTGCGTCTTGTGCCGGTAACGCTGCTGGGCCATTAACGCGCCGGGCCAGCCGCCGAGCAGGGACAGCAAATGGAGCCGCTTTTCCGGAATCCTCCACGCCCCGCGCTCGGCCTTGAGTTTGTCGTTTTCATACAGGGAGAAGGACAGCAGACTGGCCACGATATAGACCAGGGGCACCATGGGATGCACCCGTCCGGCAATCATCAGCGCCACCACGCCGGCAAGGAACAGCAGGGCCACCCAACTCATGCGGGATTCGGCCTCCACCAACCCGACCCGGTCCAATAGGCCTTTGGCCTGATCCAGTGAGGTTATGGGCGAAATGTCGACCGCCTTGTCCCCCCGGTCCGTTTTCACGGTTTCAAACCGGCACTCCTGCCCCACCTGGGGGCGGCCCCGGCGCTGCGGATAATTGGAGACGTGAAAGAACACCTTCCGCCCGTCGTCGACGGGCAGGATGAAGCCGAAGCCCCTGTCGTCATTCCATTCGACCACCTTGCCCTTGCGCATGCATTTACCCCTCACCTTTATAATCCTGCCGCCAAAGCGTCCTCCTCGTGGGACCCTGACCGGCACTACTGTATCACCGCGCGCGCTTTACTTCTACCTGGCGAACCCCGGCCTTGCCGGCATGCCCGGCACTGGCCCATAATGCGGACGCAGGGATTTCGGACGTCCAAAGCAATGGAGCGCAGGAACATCATGAAACGCCGCGATTTTCTCGCCGGTATGGGTGCCGCCACGATGGGGGCGGCATGGGCCGGCGGCACGCACGCATGGGCCGCACAGAAAGAGTCGCCCACCAACCGGGAGAATGTGGCCCGGCGCAACCAGAACCGCTCCACCGTGGCCTGCTGCAACGGCGTGGTCTGCACGAGCCAGCCGCTGGCGAGCATGGCGGGGCTGGCCATTTTGCAGGCGGGCGGCAACGCGATTGACGCCGCCATCTGCGCCAACGCCATGCTCGGCCTGGTTGAACCCATGAGTTGCGGGCCCGGCGGCGACCTCTTTGCGATCCTCTGGGTCGAGAAGGAGCAGAAGCTGTTCGGTCTCAACGGCAGCGGCCGCGCGCCCTATGAGTGGAATCTGGACAAGGCCAAGGCGCTGCGCCTGAACGCCATCCCGGGAAACAGCCCGCACGCGTGGAACGTGCCCGGCTGCGTGGGCGGCTGGGCGGCGCTGCTGGAACGCTTCGGCACCATGAAGCCGGCCGCACTGCTGGAGGCGCCCATCCGCTACGCCCGCGCGGGGTTCCCCGTGTCGTCCATCATCGCCGACGACTGGGGCTTCGAGGCGGCCAAATTCCCCACGCTGGCGGCTACCTTTGCCCCGGACGGGCGCACGCCGCGCTACGGCGAGATGTTCCAGAACCCCGACATCGCGGCGTTCTATGAAATCCTGTCACGCGACGGGCTGCGCGCGTTTTACGAGGGCGAGCCCGCCGAGCGCATCGTGAAATTCTCCGAGGCCAACGGCGGCCATTTCTCGCTGCGCGACTTCAAGGAGCACCAGGCGAGCTGGGTCGATCCCGTCAGCACCGCCTACCGCGGCTATGACGTCTGGGAGATTCCGCCCAACGGCCAGGGCATC
>CAIUWO010000322.1 GCA_903902895.1 Candidatus Hydrogenedentota bacterium
AGGTCAACAACGGAACCGTCCTCGCCGGGGGGGACGGTGAACTGATGATACACGGCTGCAGCCGGTCTGCCCGGCGAATGCACCCCGTCCTCGGGTACGTCTATAGTCAGCAGATAGTTCCCCGGGGGCACATCGACCGCCGAAAAGGTGCCGTCCTCTTCCACCGTGGGGAGTATGACTATTCCCTCCATGCGCATCTTCCGGTATTCGTCGCTCTTGCGGTACTCCTCCCAGAACTTTTTGGAAGCCTCCGGCGACAATCCCTTCTCCTCCGTGGGGCGCGGCTGATCCGTGTAAAAGCGGCGGTCTGAACTGCCCTGCCACGCCAGCTTCGTTTTCACGCCCTCCGGCGCAACCATGCGGCCGACGATCTTGCGGCCCGTGCCGCCAATCTGCACCTTGACCGTTTCACCGGATTTAACGAATACCCAACGCGAGTGGCTGCTGCTCCAGACCATGGTTGAGCCCGTGCTGTCACTCAAACGGTTGTCCTGAAAATGCCCGACGGTGTACTCGCCCGGGGCAACATTCTCAAAGACGAGGTTACCCGAGCCGTCCGTCTTCGCTCGGGGTATTTCCTTTCGTTCCTTAACCTCTCCCTGCTGCCACAGGATCATGTCCACGTTCGCGCCCGGCGTCTTGCCGATGAAGTATGTTCCCTCCACGCGTCCCGGTTTGACGTCAGTCGGCGTCGCCGTTTGGGAGAAGGCGGGCAGGGTTGAGAACGCGCCCAGGCAGAGAATCGCGAGCAGGGCCGAGTGCGCGCGAACGGACAAAGATGAACAGGGGTAAAACATTGAACGCCTCCTTTTCAATATTTCGGCAATGCACTTCCCGCTGGATCGATGTCCATTGCGCTGCGGCAATTGCCGCTTCCCGCCGCAGCCACATTACTTGGACTTGGCCCCCCGTTGTCAAGTTACAGACAACCCTGTCAGCCTACTTCATTCCATCTATGGGCTTGAGCAGTACGGTGCCCAAGTCAACCGGAACGTCTCCCGACATCTTGGGCATTTTGTCCAGCCTGAAAGTCATTTCCACCGGCTGGTACCGTTCCTTTGAAAGACGCACTTTCACGTCAACTCTTGGCCTGCGACTAAAGCATGATTCCACCGCACTCTGGTAGCAGCCCCATGTACGCTCGTATGTGCCTTGCACATCCCCATTGTCGGCACTCCGGGACAGATCCTCGGCCCGACCCGCCCCCACGAGCCGATCGCTTTCAAGGGTCATAGACACTCCAGAAAGCGGCGTTTGTGTCTTAGCGTCACGAACACACCCCGTTACAACGAGTCGCGTGGCCCAGTCCACGTGGCGCCCGAGGATGCATCCATTAAACATCACGCCCATCAGGCAGATTGTCAGGCATTGTGTTAAACGCGAAACCATGATGTCCTTATGTATACGCTACGGCTCGCTTCAGTTGCATTTTCGGAGCGCGCCATTCTCGCGCATCCCGCAGTGGGTGCGCAACACTGCGTGGCGGACAAGCCCCTGTTTGAAGTAATGCCGGCCGGTCCGTCATCCCCGCGAAGGCGGGGGTCCACGCCCATGGACAAGTACCTCTCGCGACATCATGGATTCCCGCTTTCGCGGGAATGACGGCGATTGTGCGGCGCGCTGCGGGCACCCTTACACGTCGCGCCAGTTCACAGGCCGCGATGGCAGGGATGCCACCCGCCGGGGCACTGCCACCGATTTCAGCCCAAGTGCCCGACGGAGTCAGGCAAAGCGGCGACCTGAATTCGGTGGCTGTACCCGTGCCTGCGAGGGCCAACTCAGCCCCTGAGCACATCGCCCCCACACGCTAGCCCCCGCACTACGGTGCAACCGCGGGCGCATCGGACCCGTCCGGTGCTGTCGGTTCCTCTTCTTCCGGTTCATCAACGCGGTGGAGCACAACGGTCTCCTCGGGATACACCATACCCGGCTCCCCTGTTATTCGCTGGGACTCCGCCTCGCGGTACCCGTCCTTGGTGATGCTGAAGTAGGCCTCGAACCCCGGTGCAAATCCGTCCCATTCAAAGTGACCGTTCTCATCCGTCTTGTGCTTCTTTCTGAAGATCTGCTGATGTCCGTCCACCTCGGCCCCTTCCACCGGCTGCCCTTCCGTATCGACGACACGAACCGACATCGTAAAGGGGTCAGGCAGGCGGAAATCGACCGTGCGCGTGATGCCGGCCGCCCAAGGAATCGTTTGGCCGGTCTCCGTCCGCCCGTCATCGAGCGCTCCAGCATTATAGCGCCCCCATAATTCATAGGTCGCGGGCGCAGTGAGCTTCAGTTCATAGGCCCCGTTATTATCAGGATCAAGGACGATCCCGGAACGATCATGCGTCTTGGTGTTTTCGTAGGCGACCGCCGCCTCCAGCGGTTTGTCCGAACGCTGCCCCAGCACACGGCCGCGTATGGTCATTGATTCGGAGTCGGAAGGGATCGTGCAGTTCCATATCTTGTCCTCCCCCGGTGCGAGGGCCCCGGCATCCTGCTTGAACAACTCCACGCATGTCATGCTGTTTTTCTCAGGTTGCTTGCTGAAAGAAAGAAGCAGGTCAGGCACCGCGGGTAGATCAGCAAAAACATAACTTCCGTCGGCGCCGGTGGTGGTCGGCTGACTGCAGGCCCCGGTTATCTCAAACCCGTTCCAAGACGTTATATGGGCGGCATAGTCGGGCGTGCCACCGTCGGGCGCATAGCGCGCGCTCAACATCACATTCAGGCCTGCAGCGGGCGACCCGTCTGGATAGGAAACCGTGCCCGACAGGCGCGCCGGCGCGGTCAAGGTGAGGTCAACCGTCTTGGGCTCTCCGATGGGCACGGCAGGGAAGAAGCATTGCGGCCGTTCGGGTGGAACCACCAGGAGCGATGCGATGCCCTCTCCGGTGAAACCCATCGTGAACGCGCCGTCCGCATCGGTGGACGCAA
>CAIUWO010000323.1 GCA_903902895.1 Candidatus Hydrogenedentota bacterium
CTTTGAATCATCCGCATGGCACGTCCCTCTGGGTTATCCCGTACGTCAACACTAGCAGAACCATACCCCATAATCCCCCGCAAAACAATCCACCCTTGCTCATCCCATAAATCCCATTCTTCCCATAGCTCCCATAACTCCCATCACTTTTCAAAAAGCCGCCGGTCTCTGCTAAACTTCCACACATTTGGGTCTATCCCCATCATGAAAGAGAGTCACATGAACCATCCCGAACGTTTTCGCGCGGCAATGAACTTTCAGCCCGTAGACCGCCTGCCCATCATCGAATGGGCCATGTGGTGGGACCTTACCATCGACCGATGGAAGCAGGACGGACTCCCGGGCGAACTTAACGACGTCTTTGAGATTTCGGAATACTTTGGACTCGACCCCTACAAGCAGTTCTGGCTGTCCACCACCGAGCAGACGACGGACGCCGAACAGCACCATCTTGACGGCAGCGTGTCCGGCATGGACGACTACCTTGCCCGCAGGCCGAACATCTTCCCCGACCACGGCCCCGGAATCGAGGCCATGCGCCCCTGGGCAGACCGCCAGGCGAGGGGAGAGGCCGTCGTCTGGATCACGCTGGAGGGGTTCTTCTGGTTCCCCCGCACCCTGCTGGGCATCGAACGCCACATGTGCGCCTTCTGCGAGGAACCGGAACTCATCCACACCATGAACAGCGACCTGACCAAGTTCAACCTGGACATCCTGCACCGGGTAGCCAAGACCTGCGTGCCCACCTTCATCACCTTCGCCGAGGACATGTCCTACAACCACGGTTCCATGATTTCCAAGGCCCATTTTGAGGAGTTCATGGCCCCCTATTACCGTCAGATTATCCCGGTGCTGCAGGAACTCAACGTCATCCCCATCGTCGACACCGACGGCGACGTCACCGAACTGGCCCCCTGGATGCTCGATGAGGGCATTATGGGCATTCTCCCGCTGGAACGGCAGGCGGGAGTGGACGGGATGAGACTCCGTGAGCAATATCCTGACTTGCGGATGATCGGCCACTACGACAAAATGGTCATGGCCAATGGCAACGATGCCATGCGCGCCGAATTCGAACGCCTCATGCCCCTCATGAAAACCCGCGGCTTCATCCCCAGCGTCGACCACCAGACACCGCCCCACGTGTCGCTTGATCAATACCGCGACTACCTCACCCTGCTCCGCGAATACGCGGTCACAAGTGCAAAGTAAGCGACCCTTTCTCTCGGTTGTCGTCTCCCTCCCCTTGACAAGGGGAGGGGCAGGGGTGGGGTTCTTTCCCTCGGTATGGGATTGTGCTTTGCGGTCCCCTTTATGCTCCCATGACCGGAATGGGCGGATTGGTCTCCCATTTCCCCTTTGTAAAGTCGGGAAACTCCACCTGCGTCCCGCCCTTTGCCACGGAATCCATCGTCAACGGCACAATGGCGCTCCACGTGGCCGCGTCATACACGTCCTGCGGTGTCTGCACGCCTTTGCGCACTGCCTGCACAAACTGCTGCACCACAATGTAGTCGCCGCCGCCGTGTCCGCCGTTCTTTACCGCCTCCGCCTCAAGGTCCTTCCACAACGGGTGCGCATATTTCTTCACGTACGGAGCAAAGGGCTCCCAGGCATGGTCTTCCGGTGAAATCTTGTCGATGTACGCCTTGTCATTGCCGACCATCAACAGCCCGTTCGTGCCCTGCACGCGGAAGATCAGGTCGTAGGGCCGGGGCGTGCACATATCAAAATATAACGTGACCGTCATCCCCTTCTCCGTCCGCAGCAGCGTCGTGTTCACATCACCCATGGCATAGTCGCGCTTTGCCAGCGGATGCTCGGCGCCGTATTTCTCCGCTGCATAGGACTTCAACCCGCGCGACTTCGTGCTCACACTCGACAGCGTGACAAAGCGGTCACCCCGGTTCACATTGCCCCACCATGCAATCGGCCCGATGGGGTGGGTGGGGTAGAGGTTGCCGTTCTTCTCCGCCAAATGCCTGCCCCGCCACGTCAGCCCGCCCTCTTCTGTGAAATAGTAGGAGCGGCACTCGTGCTGGTAGCCCGCCTCGAAGTGCAGCATCTCGCCCAATACCCCCTCGCGCACCATCCGCATCACCGCCAGAACATTCTCGAAATAGTTTACGTTCTCCAGCATCATGCAGGGTTTCCCTGTCTCCTCCGACGTCTTCACAAGGTCCCAGCATTCCTCCATGGTCAGCGCCGCCGGCACCTCGGTCGCCCCGTACTTGCCCGCGCGCATCGCCGCAAGCATTACCGGTGTGTGCCATTCCCACGGCGTCGCAGTCACCACCGCGTCCAGGTCGTCCCGCAGGCACAGCCGTTCCCAGTCACGCTCACCCGCCGTGTACGCCTCCGGCCGTTTCGCGCCAGCCTTCTCCACAAGGTCCTGCGCGCGCGTGGCCGCCGCCGCGTCAATGTCGCATACCGCCGGCACGCTCACGCCCGGCAGCGACAGCAGCGTGTTCAACAGCGCCGTACCGCGGTTGCCCACGCCCACCAGTCCCACCCGTACCGGTTTCAGCGTGTACTCTTCCGCGGTCCCTGCCGCAGCACCCAGCCCCGCCACCGCGGCCGCCGTGGCGCTGCGCTGCACAAAAGCCCGTCTCGTTATCTCGTCCATGCCCGTAACCTCCGTTGGTAACCGTTCCATTCATGCTACACCATGCACCGATGCCGTGCACACTGCCCAGTCCCCCTGACAGTGCCCCAACAACTTGCCCTTGATTCATACCACCCCTGACACGGTACGCTGTCCCATAATCGTCATGGCTCGCTCAGTCCCACGGAGATGCTCATGAAACATACGCTCACCCTGATTTCCCTATATTCCCTTCTTGTTCTTCCCAGCGCCCTGGCGCAGGCGGTTCCAGTAAATACCAACCCGCTGGTCCTGCTGGACGCATCCGGCGACCCGCGGCCGGTCAAGACCCTGGCGGACTGGTCCAAGCGCCGGCCCCAAATCCCCCTCGCCATGCAGCAGGTAATGGGCTCCCTGCCGGACGCTTCGCACAAGGTTCCCCTCGACCTGCGTGTCGAGGAAGAAAAGGACTGCGGCTCCTATGTGCAGCGGAAAGTGACAATTGCCGTCGAAGACTGGGACCGGCTGCCCGCGCTGCTGCTGATTCCCAAATCACTGAAGGGCAAAACCCGGGCCATGCTCTGCCTGCACCCCACTTCCGAACACGGCAAGGCCGTTGTGTGCGGTCTCGGCATCGGTCCCAACCGCAACTATGGACAGGAACTGGCGCAACGCGGGTACATCGTGCTCGCACCGGACTATCCCGGTTTAGGCGATTATGTCGCCGCCCGCAACGAACTCTACGAACACGGATATGCCAGTGCGTCCATGAAAGGCATATGGAACCACATGCGCTGCGTTGACCTGCTGGAAACGCTCCCCGAAGTTGACCCCAGCCGCATCGGCTGCATCGGCCATTCCCTCGGCGGCCACAACACGCTCTTTCTCGGTGTTTTTGATCCGCGCATCAAGGTACTTGTGTCCAGTTGCGGATTCACTTCCTTTCCCAAGTACTACGGCGGCGATCTCCCGGGATGGACCCATCCCGGTGACATGCCAACCATTGACACGGTCTATGGAATGGATCCCGCCAGGATGCCCTTTGATTTTCCCGGCATCCTAGCGGCCCTCGCGCCCCGGCCGCTCTTCGTCAATGCCCCCCTGCAAGATGCCAATTTTGATGTCTCCGGCGTGAAGGACTGCATCGACACCGCCCGCTCCGTCTATGCCCTCTATGGGGCAAAGAAGAAACTCGTGGCAGTGCACCCCGATGCGGAACATGATTTTCCCGAATCCGTACGCAAACAGGCATATGCCTTCATCGATGCCGTGCTAAAACACTAGACTCACATCTCTCCCGTCATTGCGAGGAGGACGCAGTCCGACGCGGCAATCTCTTGAAACGGTGACGCTTCCCGTACGCCTGTTCGCGAGCAAGAGGTTGCCTCGCTTTTCTGCTAAGAAAGTAGGGCCTTTTGTCATCCTGAACGCAGTGCAGCGAAGTGAAGGATCTTGTTTTCGGTTGGACCATTGGAGGTGGACCATATCCTTCGCTTCGCTCAGGATGACAAGGAGACCAAGCGCTCGTTTCTTCAGCGACATCGCCGCCAAACAGCGGTCCGGGGCTCGCAATGACGCTCTGCGTTTCTTCTCTGGCGGTTAAGACCATTGTCTATCTCGCCTTGGATACTAGAGGCATGGACTGGTGCGATGTTCTGCCCTGACACCCAGACCCAAGACCCATTCCCGCTTGCCTCTCATACCCTCCCGGTATATGCTTTTCACCAAGGAGCCCATAACCATGCTAGACCGCAATCTTCCCGGCAGGCGTTTTGAACACCTTATCTACCCGCTTGGCCTCGTTGTCTGCGCCGTACTGGCAATCATCGTTGCCATCGCCATTCCCACAATCTTTGCGGCGAGTCCGACTTACATGCTGGACGTCGTCTATGGCAACGCCGACGGCGTTGACCTCAAGATGGACATCGCCCAGCCCCGCTCCGGCGATGGCCCATTTCCCGCCGTCGTTTGCATCCACGGCGGCGCATGGGCAGCAGGCGCCAAGAAGGACATCGAGGGCTACGCCAAAACACTTGCATCCAAAGGCTTTGTCGCTGGAAATGTAGAGTACCGCCTTGCGCCCGCATACAAATGGCCCGCGCAGATTGAGGACTGCAAGTGCGCGGTGCGTTATCTGCGTGCCCACGCCAAAGAACTCAACATTGACCCGAACCGCATCTACGCCTCCGGCTTCTCCGCCGGCGGACACCTCTCGCTGATGCTCGGCCTCATGGGTCCGAAGGACGGACTTGAGGGGGACGGCGGCAATCCCGGCGTGTCCAGTGCCGTACAGGCCGTGGCGAATTTCTACGGCCCGACTGACATGCGCGTTTGGAACCTCACACCGAAAGACAGTTCGCCGGAAGCGGAGAAGATGGTGGCCAGTTCCAAGGACATTCTGGTCAACGTCTGGGACACCTCGGACCGCAACGCACCCATCCTTGCGCAAGCATCGCCCATCACCTACGTGGATGCGCAGGATCCCCCCATCATTTCCTTCCATGGCACCAAGGACGATATCTTCGACCTCAGCCAGGCACAACTCCTGCACAACGCCCTGGAGAAGACCGGTGTTCCCCAAGAACTGGTCGTCATGGAGAACATGAGGCACGGCTGGGGCGGAAAGAAGTTCAAGGATTCCGTCAAGCGCCTCGTTGACTTCTTTGAAGCCAACTCTCCCGAAAGGCAAGGAAAATGACACACCATCGTTCTGCTGAATTCTTCAAGAAGTCAGCCCGTTCTTCCAATTCATCCTGTCCATCCTGTTCATCCATGTTGATTTGTCTTCTGCCTTCTTCCGTGTAATTCCGTGCCCTTCCGTGGTTAAAATGCTTTTCTGTGGTTGCGGCCAACGACCGCACCAAGAATTCGGTGGTTACAAATTGCTTTCGCCCTTGCAAAGCCGCGGCACCGACGTACCAAACACGACTTTTTCCCCCTCACGTCCTTTGTACCCGCCCCAGCCCATGCGTATTTCCCTAATCTCGGACAAGTCAATCGTCCCGCCGGGGTTGGTCGCCCACCCCGCACGGACAAATCCCTTCACGGGCAAATAGGCCCGTACCTTTCCAGAACCGTCAAGTGCAACCTGGGTATCGTAGAGGTACTCGATACCGCGTTCATCCCGAAGGATCCCAAGTAGACGCTGGCCGCATCCCTGTCCGTCCGGCACCTCGAGGTCAAATACCAGATACTCCGCGCCAGTCAGGTCCACGTCCTGCGGCCAGGCAAAGGTCAGGAACAGATAGGTGTCCACGTCACTTTTGCTGATCATGGCAGAAGCGGTCCATGGTCCCTTTTCCGCCGTCGCGGTCACCGTGGCTTCCACGAACTCGCCCTTGCCCAAGTTTGGGGCTCCGGTGGGCGGCAGTTCCTCCAACACCAGTCCCGGCATCGTCCCCGACGCCACCGACTTCTTTTCCGGTACGACCGCAGCGTCAAACCGAAACAGCATCCCGCCGTACGGTTCCAGCGTCAGCGCAGCGGCCTTCGCGTCCGCCACCGGACCGTGCTCGCCCGTACGCGGGTCCCACTGTTCGCCTGCGCCGGTGCCGTTCAGGCTGACAGTGCCCGACCACGCATCCGCGCTGTCATTCATCACAAAGTAGACATCACGCCCGTCAATCCGCCGGTGCGTCGCATGCAGCGATGCACCTGCCGGAAACTCCACATCCCTCGCCAGAAATGCGGCAACGCAGCGCCCCAAAAGCCCCTCCTGTCCCGCACCCAGGTACACGGAAAAGCCGCCCGCTTCGTTGCCGCACACTGTGGCGCTTTCGCCCTCCCCAAACACCTCACGGGCAAACGACTGGGCAGCGGGGGAGGGGAACTCACTTTCGCTGTTCGTGGGCAATGCACCCAGGGCAATCACCCCGCCGCCGCTCCGCCACAACGCAGCAAGATTCTCCCAAGCCTTCACCGGCAGTGTGTCCACGCAAGGCAGCACCACCAGCCGCCACGCCAGTTCACGCACGCGCAGCACACCGTCCTTCACTTCTGCTTCCGCCAGCGCCTGCCCGTCCACATAGGTGAAATCGCGTCCGGCGTTAAACAGCCCCAGAGATGCCCCGTCGTACACCTCCTGCACCTTGCGCGCCGCGCGCGGCGAGTCACTCACCCACTGCTTCGCGGGGGCGAACCGCGCCATCATGGTTTCGGCGGGATAGACCACCGCAACGTCGGTCACTTGGTGCCCGCCGCGCAGGGTGGTACAGCAGCGCCCCACCCATTCGTTCAGCCGCTTCAACTGGTCCGTCCCCAACCCTTTGAACGCGTAGTAACTCGTAAACGTTGTGATGCCGTTCACGATAAGACGGTTGTATGAACCCCGTATCTCCGCCTCCGTAACGATGTACTGCGGGCGTTTGTCGCCCTCTGGACGCCATCGCTGGCTATGGTCCGACGACTCGCTCATGGTCACCGTCCGGCCCTCCAGGTCGGCCACGCTCGATATGAGCCGGCCCACCTGCCACGGCACCTCCCTGGGAATGCTCGTCAGACAATCCATGCTGGGCGCATCCAGCCGCCGCACGCACTGGAAGAAATTGCCGTACAGCGGAACATGCGTCAGGATGGCCTCCTCCATCAGCAGGTGTCCGCCCGACAGTATGTTGTGGTTGTGGCACCAGGTCTGGATCTGGCCAAAATAGTTCTCCGAGACCAAGTCGCCCACGGTCCGCCAAAAGTCATACCGCGCCTTCGCCGTTTCCGGACCACTGCCCCAAATCAACAGCGGGAGCACCCTGTCCAGCCGATAGCCGCGCTGCTTTTCGAATTCCACGGGCATATTCGAGCCCCAGGGCAGAACGGACCACGGCTGGGGCCGCATGAACAGGCTCATCAACGACGGCTCGTCGGTAAACGTGGCCACAAACCACTTGCCTAGGTCGTCCCCCAAGTGCGCGGCATAGGCATCGTGCGTCAGTTCCAGAAACCGCGCCGTCGGTTCCGGAAGCAGCAGGTTCACGTAGGGAAGCTTGTCCGCCAGGCTCACCGCCGCATGGGTCCCTTCATAAAGCGCGCTCTCGGTTATCACCATCGCGCGCCAGTCACCCTCCGGCGCCTCCCAGGACAAGGTCCCCGCATTCATGGCCCCACCGAGCTCCACCGCTCCGTCCAGTTCCAACTGCCCCTGCACAACGGGAAAGGCGGCCGCACGCAAAATCGTTCCCGGCGGGCAAGCAAGCACAACCCAGCCGCCATGGCTTTCCGCCTGCGCAATCAGCAGACCCCTCGCCTCCCATTCCGGGTGCCCCTTCATCGTCTGCCCGCCCGCATTGCCCGACGGATACCCCCGTTCATCATACAGCCACAGTGCCATGCCCCGCTTCTTGGCCTCCTCCACACCGCGCCGCAGCGCCTTCCAATAGTCCTCATTGCGCAGATAGTCGCCAAAATTGATATTTGTCGCCATCCCCCCGAAACCCCGTTCCTGCAGCCAGGCAAGATAGGCGTCCTGGGCATCATCTTCAAGCGGCAGCGTGTGTTGGATGGGAAGTATCCTCGATTCGGCCGGGGGAGATAGAAACCGTTCCTCAAGCAAACGGCTTGCAGGCGGCAAAGTCTCTGCCGTAAACCCCGCTGGTGCAACACACAGCCAACAGGTCAACAGACCAATAGTCATCCCGGCAAATCTCGCAGTACGCATCGCACACTCCATTCTGATGGGAACGGGCATCATCCCAGGAACTATTCTAACGATACTTGCCCCTCTGTGGAAATTTGAATGGGCATGCCAAAAGCGCCTTTCGGCGCATGGCCGAAAGGCGCTGAAAGCACTTTGGGGGATGCCGGAAAATGGGAGGGGGAGGGTGACCGGCATCCCCGGTGAGGTGCGCAGCCCTGATGGTAGGTCAGGGCTTAGGTAAGGGCAAACTGTTTGGAGCCGTGCAACTGTCACAGCTGTCAATCCACATCAACTTTACTCGCTCGCATTAACATCTGAAGTGTAGCGCACTCCGCCGACTTTTAATATCAGGCATTCCCTGATTTTCCACTTCGATAATCCTGACCCCTGCGGCTGGCAAAAAGCCTGACAACCACAATTTATGGCATTGCAGGACATTGTCCTCGCATTCGTCTGTTGACCCCTATACAGGTGTCCAATTGCGCACATGACTGTTTCTCGCAACAAATATGTAACCCCTTTGCTTTCTGGTACTTGGCATCGGCTCCCATTAACTGGTGTAACCCTTCTGCACACCATTTGTCCTGATCCCCAATGCGGAGGAACCCATCATCAGCGCGCCACAACAGTTGCCGTCTATATGGCAAGGTCCTTGCTACTAATTGCTGGGCTGATATGAGGCTTGGCCTCGCATCGGTCAACCGTGGTGACCTTGGCGATGATTTCTATGAAGCGCCAAGGATTTAGGCGCACTGCGGCTATGTGGTGGCTTGATTGAACCCGCTCTTGGGCAACAGAAGACAAAAGGGGCAGTATGAAAGGTTTGTCTACGGGGCTTTTGAGGTGCCCCATTCCTCCTCAGCACGCCGCATGGAACACGGTGGCCTGTCCGGCAGGCCCATGCGGCCCGGCGCCCGCAATCATCAACATGCCTCCTGAAAGCAACCTTTCTTTGAATGCCGCCGCAGCTGTGTCTCCTCTCCACGCCATATGGGTGTCCAGAAACACCCTTCTCCTCTGTCCGCTGCCTTCCGGTCCATCGCGTCACAACTGCGCGGATTCTGCTGCGCAGTTGCTCTCTCCCTGGTACAAGCAAACTTCAAAGCGTGCGCGCGGAAACGGGACATAATATGAACATTGAAGAGCTCTTTGACATGGTCGACCGGGAAAACGCCTCAGACCTTCTGATTAGCGCCGGTGCCCCGCCAATAATCAGGGTCGACGGCATGATCAGACCCACCGATGCCGTGCCTATGACCCCGGCTGACACCCAGGAACTGGTATACAGCTTCCTGACAATTGAACAGCGCCGGAAATTTGAACGGCGCAAAGAACTGGACTTTTCCCTTGCGGGGCGAAACAGCCACCGTTTCCGGGTCAATGTCTATTTTCAAAAAGGCGCAGTCACCGCCGCGCTGCGGCCCATTCCCACAAGAATTCCCTCGCTCGAAGATCTTTGCCTGCCCCAAAGCGTTGCGGACTTTGCAAAGGCGAGGCAGGGGCTGGTTTTGGTCACCGGCCCCACTGGCAGCGGCAAATCCACCACACTGGCCGCCATCATTGACCTCATCAACTGCACCCGCTCCTGCCATATCATATCCGTGGAGGACCCCATTGAATACATTCACCGGCACCGAAAAAGCGTGGTCGACCAGCGTGAAGTGGGCGCCGACACCGACAGCTTTCCCAACGCGCTCAAGTACGTCCTCAGACAGGACCCCGACGTGATCATGATTGGCGAGATGCGCGACCTTGAAACAATCCGGGCCGCACTCACCGCCGCCGAAACGGGCCATCTCGTCTTCGCAACGCTGCACACAAACGACGCGGTGCAGACCATCGACCGCGTGGTTGACGTCTTTCCATGCGCGCAGCAGCAGCAGATTAGGTTTCAACTCTCAATGGCCCTGCTGGCAATTGTCTCGCAGCGCCTGGTGCCCCGACGCCATGGCGGCCGCGTGCTCGCCTGCGAAATCATGCACAACAACAGTGCCATCGCCAACCTTATACGCGAGCAAAAGTCACACCAGGTGTACAGCGTAATGCAAACCACGATGCGCGAGGGAATGATTACGATGGACCGGGCCGTAAGACAGCTCTATGACGTCGACATGATTACCTACGCCGAGGCGGCCGCGCTTATGCGCAATCCCAAGGAACTTCAGCACGCCGCCTCCTGACTTATGACACGGGGTTTCGCACCGCGTGGGCGGGGTTGCGGATTTCCGCCGGGTGGGACCCGCCGTGCTGTGCGGACGTTGCGGTAACAATTCGCCTTTCGGGGCATAATGGCAAAGGAGTGCTGCAATGATATGGGGTAAAAAGCAAACCGCTTCCGCTGCGGCCTCGGTGGCGGAATTCGTCTATTGTGACAGCCTGCAGACAACCGCGACCGCGCAGCCTGCAATCCAAGACCCCAGCTATGCAGGCAAAAGGGTCCGGGGCGCCACCTTGGACGACCTGCCCACACTGTTGCTCAACCAAGACCTGGTGACGCGGGAACAGATGCAAATGGCGCTCCAGAAACACCGCCTGACGGGGGCCTATATCGGCGACATTCTTCTTGATGAGGGGTTTGTCGAAGAGAGCGAGTTTGTGGCGTTTCTGGTCAAAAACTACAAGCTGCCCCATCTGTGCATACGCGGTTATTCCCTTGACGAGGCCCTGCTTGCACTGGTGCCCCGCGATGTGTGCCTGCAGTACAACGTCGTGCCCATCGACAGGATGGGGCAAGACCTTACCCTGGCGATGGTTAACCCTTTCGATACCGAGGCCTTGGACACGATTCATAAACGCTGCGCCAGCTTTCACATCAGGCCAATCCTTTGCAGTCGATGCCACTTCAAGTCTCTTGCAGCGGAAGTTCTGGACCGCAGGAACCGGGCTGTTGAGGTGTTCGGCGCACTTCGGCGGCGCACCGACACTGACGCTTGCGGGGCCGCTGTGATTTCCACCGAGTCATCCCGCACAAACGGCGAAAATCAGCCAACTCCGGGCTTCACCACCCCTGAAGACCGGGACGCGCCGGTAAACACTGTGCCGTTTTCGGCCACATTCACCCTTCAGTCAGCGCCGCCGAAAGCCGCCAATGACAAGAGTGCATCCCGGCCATCGACAATGGAAAACGGTCTTGCACGCTGGCCCTATAACGCCCAGGACTCCTTTTCCCGGCCGTTCTCCGGGGACGTCGGGGCTTTCGAAATTCTGGACCCGAAAACATCCACCCCCGCGGCGGATGGCATGGGCGAAACGTTGAACAGACTCCTGCGGCGGGTAACATTGTTTCGCGGGGTCACCCCGGAATCGGTCGCCCAGTTGCTTTCCCGCGCCCGAATAGTCAAATGCGGCGCCGGCGAACTTATCCTCCGGCGGGGTGAGGCCAACAGTTGTGTGTATGTCGTCCTCAGCGGCGCCGTAGAAAGCTTCGACGCGTCAAGAAAATTGGAAGACGTACGTCCGGGGGAGACCTTTGGTGAGACTGCTTTGGTGAACAGCCCCCTGTCGGTCACCTCGGTGCGCGCCACTGAACCGTCATGCCTTATGCAGTTCACCACCGCCGATGTCACCCAGAATCTTCCCACCGAGACGGTCGTGCGCCTGATGATCAACATAACAGTAACGCTCGGCAGACGCCTTCGAACGGCGCAAGCCGCCCTGTCTCGCTAGTGGCACGCACCACGTCGACACCCGCACCGTCTCACGCCTCGGCCCTAATTACGATCACAGACACGTCATCATACCCGCCCCGTTTCTCCGCAGCCGAGACAAGGGCCCTGCAGCAGTCCTCCGCACTCCTCCCCTCGGCGAGAAGACCCTCTATTCTGTCCGCACTTACCACACCGTGCAGTCCGTCGGAACACAAAAGGAGCGCATCACCATCCCCCAAAGGCTGGCACTCGCCCACATGCAGCCGAAAGGACCGTGACCCAGTCGCATTGGTCACATAATGCCGCCTCTTGCTGGCCATTGCCTCCCTGGGTGTCATGCGCCCGTTGCGCACCGCCATCCCAACCAGCGTGTCGTCGTCCGTCAACTTCCGCAGCACCCCGCGGCACAACCGGTACACCCGGCTGTCGCCGGCATGAAACGCAACGTATTCGCCGCCACACAGAAGCACCCCCGCAAGGGTGCAACCCATCCCCTTGGTCTCGGGCCGGCTCACCCCATGCGCCAAAACAACCTCGTTCCCATGCATGGCGGCGCCGTAAAGCACATTGACCAGCGTCCTCAAATCGGAGGGACGCTCCTCGCCATAAAACGTTGACTGCAACGACTCCAGCATCAGCCGCGCAGCCGTCGCACCCACGGCATGGCTGCCCATGCCGTCGGCCACCGCAACAAGCAGGCCCTTTTCGAAAGGCCCCCCGCTGGGGCCATCCATGCGCGCCTCAGCGTCTCCAGAATAACACACGGTGCGCCCGACGAGAATGACATCCTCATTCAACTCATGCCGGGGGCCCTTTTCCGTATGACCGTACACCGTTAGCAGCATTCTCATTCCTCCATCTTTGCCATGCTCCAGTCACCGCGAAACCCGCGCGTTCTGTGCGGCGCAAACGGTCCCATACTAGAACACTTGCCCATCCCAATTCATATATATACTTGTTCCCCGCGGCAACGGTCGCATTGATGCCTGCCATAACAACGCAGGGGCCGCAAGATTGCGGCCCCTGCATCCTCCATTCACCCAATAGCATGATTGTCCCCAGAAGTACCCGGGGCGGCGTCGCTCAAACCGTTGCCGGCTTCGTCAAATCCTCAAACATGCGCTTCATCAGCGCCGTGAAGAACGCCTCCTGATGCGGCCCTGTCCATGACATCAGACCCGTCTCGTATTCCGCTGTCGCTTTCGCCTCGTTGTAGTACTTGTCCGGAGAAATGTAACCCACGTAGGCTGTGCAGAAGCTGGAAGGCCACAGGTCATACCCCTTTTCGGCCGCCGCATTGGCCCAGTCCAGACTGATTTCACCGCTAAAATCCCCCGGCAACCCCACAAACATCAGGTCGCCCACGCGCACCGACTGCATCCAGGCCACTTGCGGAACGCCCAGCAGTTTCGGCAGCATAGGCGACAAGCGCAACTTCTGACTCAAACGCAACTGGAACGGCGGCAGTTCCAGCGGAATACCAATGCTCGCGATGTCCATATTGCTCTGCCATTTCAGCTTCGCCGGGTCCACGTTCGCCAGAACCACTTTGGCCAGTTCCTCGCCCATCGCCTTCGCTCGCTCGATGTCGCTGCCGCCCTCCGGCGCTTTCGGTCCCGAACTGCCGAGCGATCCGCCAATATAGCCCACTGTCGTGTTGGGAAGCGCGGCTTCCAGGGACGATTGCAGGAATCCCGGAAATTCTCCCGTAAACTGCACAAAGCGCGACCCCACCGTCGTCGGATGCGCCGAATAGCGAACAAAGATGCAGCGCTTCCCGTCTTCCTTTTCAACCACAAGATAGCTTAACCGCGCGTCGATTGGCGCCGTGCGCGCACGGTTGCGAATAAACTGCTCCGCGTTCACCCCACCGTGCGCCATTCTCGCAGGCCCCATATTATTGTACGCATCCACAATCGCCTGTGTAAACGCAGCCGTCAGGAGGGACACCACCTTCGGGTCGTATTTGCCGCCAGTCACAAATGCCGCCAATCCCGGACCCCAGCCACCGGGGCCGTCATGGGTGTGGCTGGCCGTGAAAAGGATATTGTTCGAGGTCAACGGCGTCTGTTTGGCCACCTCCCTGCGCACCGCTTCGGCAACGTTTGGCGGAACCAGCAGCATGTCCGACCCGACAATCACCGCAACGTCCGTGCCATCGCCCAGCGCCAGTGCCTTTACATGCAGGTCATCATGCACTCCCGTGGAAAGATACGTGGCCTTGTCCCCCCACAGGTATTCCTTGATGTTGTGCCGCGCGCCATACCCAGCCATCGGCACGCCCGCCTCAGGGTTCATCAGGCTGGTGCCCCAACCGGCCTGTAAGCGCTCCGGATTCGCCGTAAACTTGTTCAGCCGCGCCCCCCGGTCAATGGCGGAAAGCGCATTGGTGAAGTAACTGGCCCTCTCAAAACCCGAGCTGTACGTCGGCCACGGGCCAATGCACGCCACGAACAACACCGCCGAAATCAGAAATGCGGCTCCAAAACCCAGTAAAGCCTTTTTCCATAAACGCATGTCATTCTCCTTGTGCAAACGCCCCGGCTCAGTTCCGGGCGACCGCACGATATTTTCCTATGCACCGCAGCGCGCCAGTAATCTTAGTGTGCCGCGCCGCAATATGGACCACCCATGAAGGCCATTGGTTTTGCTGTCCGTCCAGCCGCCGCCAAGGCCGGACGCATCAGGCCGGCATTGCGCTGGATGAAAGCGTATGGCGCCACTGGAATTGAAACGCCCGGCGACTGGCGGGCCGCCGGGCGTTTAATGTCAAGTGTGGTGCAATGCCGTCACTTCGCGAAGACGTGACACTCGATACAGTTTATCTTCTTGTCTTTCACATGCTTTTCATGGACCTTTGTGAACAGCTCGCCCGACGACCACTCGCCCGACTTGTTCTCGTGGCAGCTTGCGCAAAGCGCGCGGCTGTTCCGGGTCGTCTTCGGCGTGTAGCCCAGGGCGTCGAAGTCCATCCGCGTGCCGCCGTTGTGACACGCGCTGCACTGCAGCGCCTCGTCCGATGGGGCAACCTCGTGAAACAGTCCCATATACCGCTCGGTCTGAGCAAAACCGTACCCTTTGGCCAGTGGCAGGCCCACGTCGGTGGCGCCCTGGCGAATGGCCCGGTCCACGTCGCCCGTCTGGAACAGTATCCCGGCCTTCACTGGCAGCAGCGCCTTCGTGTCCATGTCATAGGCCTGTACCGCCTCGTGCCGCTTAAACGCCTCAATCTTGGCGCCCGCATCCGTGACCGCCCCCAGCGGCGCGGCCATGGTCACATAGCCCGCGGCGTTCGGAACCGCCGGCGTCTTGAACTCATAGATGTACGACATCCCGTTGAAGAACCAGTACTCGGGGACCACATTGGCCTGACGGTCGATGTGCGGCTCGTAAAGCTGCTTCACCACATCAAGCACCGCCGGCTGGCTGTAGTCGCGCAGCATGTCCGTTGAATTGCCCTTCGCAAAGTGCGGTATGTGGCACACCGTGCAGTCAACGCGTTTTGTGTGGCTGTTCAGCGTGGACGAATCATGCGGCGCCGTCGTGTGGCAGCGCTCGCAGCTCACGTCCGCATCCAGGTCGGTGGCGCGCAAATCCACGCCGCGCCCGGCAATGTGGTGGTTCTGAACGATGTGGCAGTCGGTGCACAGTAGCCCGGCCCCGCCAACGCTCTGCGGCGACATGTGCACGTCAAACGACGCGTTCGTCGGGTTCCGGTGCGCCTCTTCAAGGTCACCGCGCTTGTTGTTGTTGCCCCCGCCCGCATAGGCATGGCAGTTCAGACAGGCGCCGTTCGAGGGCAGGTGAATGTCCGTGATGCCCTCTATCAGGCTCACCGACATCTTCTCCGGCGCAGGCACGAAGGCCAGCGAGGTCCCGACCATCGCCACTTTGCGTTTGTACGTGTCCGAGTGGCACACAAGGCAGTCAATATTGTCCAACTGCGCCGGGGTCGGGTCCGCAATCGGCTTCTGCCCGAGGCCCACATGGCACTGCGCGCAGCCACCGTCCACCTTCGCCCCTGCCAGGTTGGTCAACTGGCTGATCCAACTGATGTCGGCGTAGGTGCAGAAGTCGTTTATGGCGCCCAGTTTGCCGCCCGTGGTCATGTTGTCAACATAAGGCGTGGACCCTTTCCACTGGTAGTGAAGTGACCCGTGCACGTCCGCAGTCTCCTGCGCATGACACACGCGGCAGGTCTTGCTGCCCTCATAGGTGGAGAAACGGCCGTAGTGGCTGGTGTTGGGAACCACCAAGTATGTGCCTGCCAGCGACGCAGTCTGGCCCGCGGTGACGGTGGCCGTCTGGTCCGCCGGCGAAATCCAGCCGGTAACGGTCTTGAACGCCACCACATGACTTCCCGGTGAAAGACCTGTCACAGTCAGACCGCTCGCAGTGAACGAGCCGCCGTCCACCTGCCATTGTGCTCCCGCCGTCACGGCACCCGCGGGAAGCAGCGTCACTTTCAGCGAACCCGTCTGGGGAATGGCCACATAGCTGCCCGTCGCCTTCGAAACGGTATTTGCCGTAACCGTAACCGTCTGGCTTGCCGGGGTTGTGTAGCCAGTAACCGGCTTAAACGCGACAGAGTGGCTGCCGACTGAAAGACCCGTCACCGTTTCGCCGCTGTTGCGGTATGTGCCGCCGTCCACCTGCCATTGCGCGCCCGCCATCACCGCGCCGGCGGGGGAGAGGTTTACCTGTGCCGAGCCCGTCTGAGGAATCGCCACATAGCTGCCCGTTGATGTCGCAACGGTATTTGCCGTAACCGAAACCGTCTGACTCGCCGGGGCGGTGTAGCCTGTAAGTGCCTTGAAAGCCACCGTGTGGCTGCCAGTGGACAGGTTCGCAACCGTCTCGCCGCTGTTGCGGTATGCACCGCCATCCACCTGCCACTGTCCGCCCGCGGTTACCGCGGCGGCCGGAAGCAGCGTCACTTTCAGCGAGCCTGTCTGCGTCGATGCCGCGTACGTCGCAGTCATCGAATTTGCCAGGAAACTCCAAATATATTTCGACTGTGTCGCCGGCGCCGTCCATCCATTTACGGACTTAAACGACACCGTGTGCCATCCTGCACCGATCCCACTCACCTTTTCACCACTGTTGTGGAAACTGCCATTATCCACTCGCCATTGCGCTCCCGCCGTGCGCGCAGCCAAAGGATTTATCGTCACCGTCAGGGAACCTGTTAACACGGAACTGCTTGTCTGCGCCCAGGAAGGTTGCCCAGCGAGAACAACCAGAATCGCCAACCCTAACAGGAGAATCGCATCGTATTTGACCCTCTTTAAGACCACCGTGCTGACATGTCCGTTGTGCTTCATTTGCTTAGTCTCCTCAGTGCCAACTGATTTTGCACCTTCCAGAGCCGTTCTGAAATTGCAAACGAATTGTAACCGCCGTTTTTCCGTCTAACCTCAGTAGAAATCCACTATTACTGAGAACTGTTATCAGTTTCGAGTACTGCTTTTGACTGACTTTTCCATAAAAGCTTGAAGTTACCCGGAAAAAACTAAGTCATTATCCTAATACTACGGAGGTCTAGCGTCCCCTGCTAGGACCATTTTGACTTCTTACCCGGATAATATTGACTCTGGCATATTACCCGGGTAAAATTATTTTGTTCACTGATAGGAGGTCATCGAATGATTGAAAAACGGACATACTCCGCGTTTGCGGGAAACTATCTGCTCGCCACTGACACCTTGGAATGTATGCTCCTAAAAACCAAAACATTTCTAGACACTGCAGATGCGGCCCCTGTACTCATCTTTGACGATCTCACGGGCGCACAAATAGATTTCGACTTTCGCGGAACTCCCGATGATGTCTTGGCAAGGCTCTCTTCCCATCCCCTGTTTGCCGTCGCACCGAACAATGGCAAACCCCATGCAGGACCTGGCCGGCCCAAACTTGGCGTGGTCTGCCGCGAGATTTCCATGCTTCCCAGACACTGGGAATGGCTCGAACACCAGCCAGGCGGCAGTTCCGCCGCCCTGCGCCGACTTGTGGACGATGCCAGAAAACGCGAACCCGAAAAGCAAGATGTCGGTACCCTCCGCGATGCCGCCGGCAGGTTCATGATGGTGATGGCCGGAAACCGGCCTAATTTTGAGGAGGTCACCCGCGCCCTCTACGGCGGCAACTACGAAAAGGCTGCAACACTGATGGGCGACTGGCCCGACGACATCCGTATCCATGCACAAAAGCTCATCGCGCGCTGTTCCCAAACAAATTCCCAAGACCGGTGAAGCACCCTCCACATTCGTCCTCCATTTTTCCATGCCCTGTCTATCGCCCGTTTCAGAACCCCAGGCTTAACGAAGAGAAGGATTGCCATCATGTCCGTACCCACACCCGACCGCGTGCAACTTGCCCGTGACGGCTTTGCGGGCCCCCTCAACTGCGCCCAAGCCGTCGCCGCCGCCTTTCGGGACCTCTCGGGACTCACGCCCGAACAGGTAGAAGACCATAAGCGCAACGGCGGTGGACGGGCCCCCGACGGCACCTGCGGTGCCCTGTTCGCCGGACTGGAACTCCTGAACGACGGTCCCCAACTGGACGCCGTCGCCGCACAATTCGCCAACCACACAGGCAGTACCAAGTGCCGGGAAATTCGTGCGGCAAAACTGGTCAGTTGCGCAGGCTGCGTTGATACGGCCGCAACCCTTCTCAGCATCGCTCTGGCCTCGTAAATCTCGAAGCCATTTACTCCCGACGAGTGACCACACCGTTCCTCACTGGGTTTTCCAAATACTTTCTACACGCCAACCGGCTTCCATCTTGCCCTTTTGGCGAGTTGATCGAAAAGTGAGCTGACTCTTTGCTAACATTAACGCTGGGCTGGCCCGCTGGGTCAATGTCCATGGCCGGGACGAGAGTCAGCCAAGGCAATGCACAAGGGGGACTGACGATGAACGCAAGCTATGCGTCGCTGACGCACCAAGAATTGGTCGAGATCATGCGCGCCGTTAAATCAGACCTGCGCGGCGCTGACCTAAGCGGCGCTGACCTGACGGGCGCCGACTTGAGCGATGCCAACCTGACCGGCGCGAACCTCAGTGGCGCCGACCTGAGCGAGGCCAACTTGACGGGCGCCGACCTGAGCTATGCCAATATGCGCGCCGCCAACCTGAGCGGGGCCGACCTTCGCGGCGCCATCCTGACCGGCGCGGACCTGAGCAACACCGACCTCAGCGAATCCAACATGGGTGGTGCGGAAATGAGCGACGCCAACCTGGCCCTTTCCAATCTGCACGGAGCCGAGCGCCGCGGACCCGGACGGCGCCAATTTAACCGGCGCGGGCCCGGCGCAGGCCGCGGACCCGAACGACGCATGGCTGAGCGGCGTCAGCCCGGACGACGTCAAAATCGGCGGCACTGAGCACGGCGCCGCCGGCTTGGCGCGGTACAAACACACACCGGAGGAGCACCGACCGCCCAGGCAATCTTGTATCAACAAGTTCCCCGACCTTGGACAGTTTGGCCAAACAAATCGAAAATGTTAAGCTTTTAGCGTAGTGGACAATGCCCCATTTGCGGATAAGCGGTCCGGAGACGCCAACACGGGTACGGTACTGCAAGGAAGCGCGGATATGGACGCGAAGTATGAGTGCCTGTCGCACGATGAATTTATAGGTCTTCTTCTCCTCAATAAAGCAGGCCTCGCTGGGGAAGATCTCAGTTTCACTGATATGCGGGGCGTAAACCTGAGCGACGCCAACCTGGCCGGTGCCAACCTGCGTGAAGCCGACCTGAGCGGTGCCAATTTAAGCCGTGCTGACCTGAGCGGCACGATCCTGGCCGGCGCCCGTCTAAGCTACGCCAATCTAAGCAATACCAACCTCCGCAACGCCAACCTCAGCAGCGCAACATTGATCGGAACCGACCTTGGCACCGCCAAACTGCGCGGTGCGAATCTCGATGGCGTGGAGCGGCGCGGCCCTGACCGCCGACAACCCGAGCAGCGCGGGTCGGACCGGCGGCTACCGGAGCGCAGGGGACCTGAGCGGCGGCAACCTGATCGACGTAAATCAGAGCGGCGCCGGCCGGGCGGCCCTGGGCCTGCGGAGGATTAAACGCGCGGGTAAGGGCATCGGCAACCCCGCACCCGACAACGGTGAACCGCCCCACGCCAAGAACTCCTTGGCTAACGGCCGCCGACATGCTAAACTTCCACTGTCCCGGGGTAGTGTCCGTCTGCTACTATGCGCGCCCCATGACTCCACGCCAGTCTGGTCTTTACACGCAAGGAGTTTGGCTATGGACGAAAAATATGAAGGCTTGGGCCACGACTCATTGGTCGCCGTGTTGCGGTCCGACAAAGGCAGTTTGGCAGGGGAGGACTTGAGCGGCGCGGACCTGCGCGGCGCCAACCTGGGCGGCGCGGACCTCAGCGGCGCAATGCTGGTCCACGCCGATCTGAGCTGTGCCAACCTGAGCGGCGCAAACCTGGGCGGCGCAAACCTGACCGGGGCCAGTCTGTGTTTCGCCAACCTGAGCGGCGCCAACCTGCGCGGCGCAAACCTGACCAACGCAAACATAAGCGGCGCGGGGCTGAGCTCCGCCGATATGACCGACGCAAACCTCACCGACGTGGAACGCGGCGGCCCCGACCGGCGCCATGCCGACCGGCGCAAGACGGAACGGCGCCAAGAAATCGGCACCAACCCGAAAGGCGAGGACCGGCGCCACCTACACCGGCGCCAAGCCGACCGCCGCAAGCCCGGTGACTCAGAAGGGCCAGGGTCCTGACATTGCCTGAGCGCAATCCCACAGTCCCCACTGTGCTGCCGACATGCCATGCAGTGCCCCCCATGGCGATTCGCGTAGCAAGAGGGTCTCAGGCAGGCAGGTTCCTCTATAATGCCCATCTCAACCGCATAGGAGGAAATCCACATGTTCCACGACATTCCGGCCCCCGTCACAACCGAAATGCTGCGCCTTGAAGCAATCGACACCCGGGACAGAACTGACGGCACGCCGCGCCTGCAACGCCTGCGCCAAATCCCCCCCCGAGACCGGTCGGTTCATCGCACTGCTGGCGGCCTCCGCACCGGAAGGCGAATACGTCGAGATTGGCACCAGCGCAGGGTATTCTGCCCTCTGGCTCGCACTGGCTTGCCGCGCTACCGGACGTTCTCTCACCACCTTTGAGGTCATGCCCGAGAAGGTCACGCTCGCCCGGGAGACCTTCGCCCGCGCCGGCGTAACCGACGTCGTAACCCTCATCCATGCAGACGCCCGAGACCAGCTGCACACGCTCGGCGAGGTTGCCTTCTGCTTTCTCGACTGTGAAAAGGAGGCCTACATGGACTGCTACGAGGCGTTGATCCCGCGCATGCTGCCCGGCGGCCTTCTCGTGGCCGACAACGCCATCAACCATCAGGCCACCCTCCAACCGGTCCTAGACCGTGCCCTCGCCGACCAGCGCGTCGACGCAATCATTGTGCCCATCGCCAAGGGGGAACTGGTCTGCCGGAAGCTGTGAAGAGCGGGGGGGGGGCCCAACACACACTGCGCGGGCACGTAATTGGTCTCATGTTCAATCTTCGCCCCGTTCCCCAACCGACCTTTTGGAAGGCTATTGCTGCGCAGGCTCCGCAAGACTGTGGACTTTGCAACCGGCAATTAGCGCCTCCGCAGGCAATGCACTGGATACGATGTATACCGGAGAGGCCGAAAGGGTGACGTTTCCCGAAGGCGTTTGATTACCCATAATGTCATATGCGGTGCATTCTTTGGGAACCGCCATCGCGAGAACCTTCTGCACGCCTTCCTGTGGCGGTGCCCACGCTGCCAGTACGGCATGACCATCGCAGGCGAAGGCATAGCCGTACATCCCCCCGTCTTCATCGTCTGCGGGAAACCGCCCCGCATAGCTTGGCGAGGGTCCCAGCAGGTTCGCGAGCGCGGAAACCGCGGCATAACACTTTTTTGGGACGGCATCGGGGGAAAGAAACGTGTTTTCAATATCCAGCGTGCCGTTGTTCACTGCGCCGTCGAGGGGTTCATGATAGAAGATCTTGGCCGTGCCGTAGGCGAGCATAATGATTGCGTGGCGCACAATATAGTCGGCGGCGGTCCGCTCACTGGACAGGAGGAGCCCCGCGGAGAAATGGCCCGGCGGCGCCACCCAGGGCGTCCAGGGCTTGTCATCCACCCCATAGTAGGCGGTTTCGGTGGCCCATATGGGTTTGCGCTGCCCGGTGGCGTCCATGGCGTGATGAATTCGCTCCATGTCCTTGATGAACTCTTCCGGGACGGTCAGTCCTCCATAGGGGTGGAGGTTGTAGATGTCGCAGTATTTCAATCCACCCCCGGCAATAAACTCGTCACCCAACGGAAATTGCGGTTCGATGGCCAACCCCCCAATGACTTTTGCTTCCGGATTGACGGCTTTAATCGCGCCATAGGCGCCCGCAAGCAGTCCGATGTAATCGGCGACCTTGTAGCCGCCGTTTTGCGGCAGGCAGAAGTTGGGCACCCACAGCGGTTCATTCAAGAACTCCCAGTGGGAGCAGGACTTCCTGTAACGGTCCACTGCCTTGCCGATGAAGGCATTCAGCAGTTCCGGTTCGGACGGCGCATACGCCAGGCGGTACCACAGTGACTTCTCCACCGACTCCGGCGCGGACGACGCCCAGTTGGTGGAGGGATTCGGAAACACCACGAGCGTGTTCATCCCGGCAGAGGAAAGATATCCGATTTGCGCGTCCGCCTCGGCCCAGGATTCCTGTCCCCGGACGGGTTCCACCCAGTCCCAATTGACGGCCCAGTCCCGCACCCACCGGATACCCGCTTTTGAAAGCAGTCTCAACTGCGTTTCGGTGGTCGCGGGGTGATTGAGGCCGAAGGGGGAATCCTGATGCGTATACGACTCTATTACCGAGAACACCACGGCCCGCTTGTGTACACGGCCATTGGCGGTCCACGTGATCATCGCACGATACCAGCCTTTACCCGGAACAGGAACGGTCCAAGGCTGGACAGACTGATTGCCGGCGGGAATCATTGCTGAAAACAGCGCCGGCGGTAGCGCCGTGCCGAAATAGTCTTCCAGTTCCAGACGCAGGGAAGTGGAGAAGTCCTCCGTACTACGGTTGTCGCCCCGCACGTCAAGCGTCACGGGTTCGAAGGCCGCGTACACGTTCCCATGGCGGCCCGTGGAAATTCTCAGTTCGACCGGTTCATGGGTTTTGAATTCAGTGGCCGTTGACCCGCGTTCGAGTTGCACTGCGTCCATCCAGAACGAGGCCGCCGTATCGGGCATCCCTGTCATGTCCGGCCCAATGGCAACGCACACATCCTCGTCCAGGGCGCTTTGCGTAACCGTATACCGGGCCCATTCCCGGGTCAGGGTGAATTCATGCGAGGCTTCTTGAATCGGGTCCAAAGCACCCTTGGCGAAGCGAAAGAGGAACCTGGCTTTTGTTCCCGCAACATTCGATTTCAGACACGCCGACAGCGTGACTGGTTCGCCGCGATCAACCCTTGTCCAGCCTATATTTGCCGCGAGCGGCGCATGCTGGCGGTCATGGGCCGCCGGCCAGCCGTCGAAAAACGTCACCGGCGTGACACCGGGGCCGAGGTCTATCCTCAGCGAGTGCCTGCCGTCCCATGCCTCACCGGTTTCAATCGTGCCGTACAGCCCGGACAGTTCGCCGCCCCAGCCGGTCGCTTTCCCAAGGGACGACCACAAGTCCCCGCCGCACTCGAAGGAGGAATTCCGAATGAGATTCTTTGCACCGTTGCATTCATAGCGGGGGTTAAACCGGGGTGTCTGGGCAGCCTCCACGCCGCTGGGCAAGACCCCCGTGGTCAGGGAAATGTTGTCAATCGCGATGTCAAAGGGACCCGCCACGGACGCACCATACAGGTCCGTTGCCATTACGAGCATGCCCAAGGCCGTATCCGAACCCACCTCCTGCTGCCATTTCACGGTCTTGCCCTGACCATACGAGCCAAGGTCGGTGGTCGCGTACACCACAAGTCCCGCAAACGTGGCGTCGAATCGGACCTTGAGCAGCGATGTCGCATTCGAAGGAAAGGTAAACAGTGGGGGAGACCCGTCCGCAGTGCCAACGATGATCGTTCCGTCCACGTTCCGCACGTTTATCCAGTCGTAAACTGCAGCACCGGATTTCCAAAAGCGGTTAAGAATCCCCGCTCCGTTCGGCGCCAATTCGGACAGGTGCGGAACGACATACTCCACCGACCAGGGAAGCGCGGCGCGATGGTCCGCCTGCGCATTCGCCAATGCGAGCGATTGCGTGGACGCCGCGGCTGTCCCAGCCTTGTGGAAGGTACAGGCGCCGCTTATGAGCAAGACGGAATCGGCCTGGCCGCCAAAGATATCGCTGACCACCCAGGTGCCGTGAAGCAAGCCGCCATCGAATGTTTCAACCCCGGTAACCGCGGTAGCGGCCGCCGAGAACAGAATCATTGCAGACGCTATGCGTATCCCGGCCGCGCGCGAAACGAATGCATGGAATCTCATCATCACGGCCCTCTCAATGTTCACGGGTGCATTTACCGTTGCAGCTCAACCAGTCCCAACGCCCAAGGCAGTAACTCGTACGCCCCATCGTGCGCGCCTTTGGGAAGACCCTGCACCAGCAGCCGCGCGTGGTCTGCGTCATATTCGAGATGCTGATCATATCCGGTACGAATTGCCTCGCCGTGGGACACTTCTTCGGTCCAGCGGGGGATTTCTGGACAATAGGATAACTCCGGCCCGGCGGCATATTGTTCGTCAAGCATCTTCCAGGGACCCAGCGGATGCGGCGACGCGGCAAGACCGAAACGGCGCATGCCGTTGTCGCCGCGGTATTCGCAAATCATGTGGAACAGCGGTTGCCCGGCCACCTTGTACACGTGGACGGCTTCATGCACCGGGGAAAATACCGTCCTGGGGTCGCCGAAACCCTTTGGAAATTGGGCAAGACCCGTGTCCATGACGCATACGTCACGGTGACCCCGCGTGTAATAGAGATAGGCCCGTTCCTCATCGCACAGCACCCAGAAATCAATCCATTTGGCCGTGTCCGTCTTCGCCACCAAAGGTTCCGGCGTGCTCCAAGATTCCGGGTCCCCCAGCGTCTTCGTGGTGGACAGGACCGGCTGATAATTGGCATCCCGGGTCTGAAAGACAAGGCACCACATCTTCTTCGGGGCAAAGAAGAACACTTGTGGCGCCGCGGCATAGGATGAGTGTTCGCCCCGCAGGCGTTCCAGGTGATGGCGCTTGGCTGCGGCCAGTCCTTCCAGACTTTCCGCCCCCACATAACCAAGACCGTATTCATCTTTGGAGCGGGCTGTGTAAAATAGATGCCACCGTCCTTCAAAGAAGACCACGGAAGGATCCTTCACGGCCACCTCGTCAAAAGAACCCGCCGGTCCAGGACGAAGAATTGGCGCGGAAGCCTTCCAAATGGCGGCAGCCTCCGGGGTTTTCGAGGCGCCCACCGCTTCTCCCAGAGCTTGCGCAACGGCCATTGCCCCACCGCCAAGGAGCACGTAACCGAGCAGGATGAATACTGTCCGAATCAATGACACGAGAGGAACTCCGGGTGTCTATCCAGTGTTTGCCCATCGGGCTATGGTTTGGCGTCAAGCTCTCCGGGTTCGATAACGCCCGCACTGACACGGAGACGGTCGATGTCGCCCGCAAAGGGAGTAACAAGCCCGATTTCATTGCCCACGCGAACAAGGGGATTGCTTGGTGATTTCGGAAAACCTTTCAGCTCAAGCCGGTCCGTCAAGACTCCGTCAATGTAGTAGTCTATGTTTCCGCAATGGTGAAAATTGACCGCGACGTGATGCCATTTGCCATCGGCTTGAACGATCGACTGTGTGCCGGCCTGTTCGCCGATGCCGTACAGCGTGAACAGCGTCTCGCCTTTGTGGTTGATACCCAGCCGCCAGCCGCCATCGGTCCCGAAACTCACAATCGTGGCGCCAAATGGCTGTTCTTGCTGGCCGTTATGCCGGACCCATGCCTCGACAAGGAACGGGGCCGTGCGGAAATCCAGGACCCGCTTGGCATCGACAACCTCGCAGCGCGCACCATGCGCCAGTGTGAGACACCCCCCGGTGCCCGAAGGGCCGCCCTGTGCCGTCAAAGAGCTTGGCGCACCGGCCGCGGGGTCGACTTTTAACCCTGTCCCCACGGCGTCCTGCCACTCCAGCCCCCCTTCTCCGTCAAAGTTGAAGGCAACGCGCAATCCCTTGGGTACGGGTGCCGGAAAGCGCCCTGCGCGAATATCGGCGGCCAGCACCTTCAGTCCATCGGTCGTACCCGACCACACCTTGACAATATGGTTGAGGTTAATCGGCCGGTTCGTTGCCTGCCAAACGGACTGGTAGTCAGCCCAAAGCGCGCCGTGTGTCTCCCCAAGGGATTCTAGTTCGGCCGCTGCCTGTTCGCGGTTGAAATCGGTCCCCTCCATTGAGGTGGTGATGCGGTGAAACGTGAGCGCCATCTCCGCCGACGTGTTGAGCATCCGTGCCGCAAGGTCCGTCGTGCGCGCGTAATCGGCGTTTTGCGCCGGAATGGCGTCCGTCAGCGCCTCGTGGACACCCTTGGTTTCCAACGCCAACCTCTCCCAAAAAGCGACCGTCTCCTCACTGGCACCCGCCATGCCCCAGACGCCCTCTTCCGGATTGCAGTGGAACAGGTAACGCGCCTGGCAAACCCGCTTCAGGTCATCCCCCTGGCAGCGCGCAAGTCTGGTCAGGGCTTCCGCAAGCTTCTCATTCCCGCTGCTATAGAACTGCCTGGCGAAGGCGTTCGAATACTCGGGCATCGCGATGGGCTCCGTTTTCCAGGACACCGCACCGCAATAGACCACGCCGTAGAAGTTGAGTTCGCTCAGGTTGACGCCCGCCGCCCCCTTGTATCCGTCCCCCCAACTGCTCACGAAATGGCCGAGGGCCCCTTCCTTGGCGGCCTGGGCCGCCAGGGTTTCCATGTTCTGGAATGCCGGCGGATACAGGGGATACAGGTTGTTCCAATCCCACAAGCCGGACAGCGCCGTAAACGCCAAACCGCTGTCCTTGATGGTTGTCATGCCCGGATGGCGGTCGCGCGGACTGTAATCCCAAAACATGGGGACAATATTCTTGGGCAGCATCTTCAGAATGCCGGGATGGTTGAGGATGATGTCGGCATACATCATCATGGTCTGGCCCTGCGAATTGACCAGACCGTCCATCCTTGCGTAATAATCGGCAAAGACCCGTTCGATTCCCTTTTCTTTGACCGCCTCCGCGGACCGGCCCTTGCCGACCGCGTAACTTTCGTCCAGCCCGCAGTGGAAATACTTCCCGCCAAAAGCGGGGGCAATCTCGCTCACCATCTTGCGCACAAGATCGAAAGACGCGTCCGAAGTGGCGCACAGGTCGCCGCCGCCCTGCGGCATTTCGGCGAGTTCAAGGTACTTCGGATTGCTCAGCGTCATCTCCATATGTCCCAACAGTTCCACCGTCGGAATTACATCAACGTAATACTCCTTCGCGTATGCAACGAGTTCTCGAATTTCCTCAAATCGAAACCGGTCATAGTCCGCGCCAAGTTCCGGGTCGAAGGAGTATACAAAATGGTCCGGTTCGATAAACCACAAGTACGTGTCAATTTTGAACCTGGAAAGCAGACGAATGGCGCGCTTGTGCTCTTCCATCGTGGGCAACTGGTTGCGTCCGAAATCTTCACTGTAGCCCCGCATGCGCAATGCGGGCCAGTCCACCATGCTCAGGCAGGGCAGCACGGTTTGGCCCCGCGTCTTTGCGCCATTGACCAATTGCTCCAGCGTCATCATCCCGTAGAACAGACCCTTTTCGGAAGCGGCGCGCACCACAATGTCCCGCGCGGAAATTGTTATCGTGTAGCCCTGTTCCTTCGCGGCATCCGGGAGGCTCTGTTCCGGCGTGGCCGAAACGGGACTGTCGGCAAAGAACACGCGCAGGGCAAAGCCCTCGCCCTTGGCCAATTCCGGAGTGATTGCTCCTTGCAGGCGCTCCAGACTCTCCGCAAGCCGCCCGTGGAGCCGTTTGCCGGAAGCGTCGGAAGGGGCCGTCAACACAATAATTGCGCCCGGCGCGTCAAGGAGAAATTCACCGGGCTGGATTTCGACCGCTTGTGGCCGGGGCAACAGGTCCGCAATGGGCACATTTTCCGTGGCCCCGGCAAGAGTGGCAGCGGCAAGCAGGCAGATGAAGACGAGCTGCGTTTTCATTGGAACAGCCTCCGACTTTGAACTTTGTCTGGTTTACAGGCCCATACCTTATCACATTAGTCTAGGCTGTACCGCCGATGTCGTCCGGTTCCGCGCCTTTTTGATTCCCGTTCCGAAAAGCGATACCATGGCAGTATGATTAATATTGACGCGCAAGTTAGGCATTGGCGCGACTCCAGTCTCGAAGACTTGGAGGTTGCACGCGTCCTTATTGACAAGAAGCATATTCGTCAGGGCCTGTTTTGGACGCACTTGACCCTTGAAAAAATGCTGAAAGCGCACGTTTGCAGGCAAACACATGACTTGGCCCCGCGCATCCATAATCTCGTTCGCTTGGGTGAACTTGGCGGATTGAATTTGCAGGAAGGCCAGATCAAGTTTCTGGGATTGGTAAACGGCTTCAATATCGAAGGCCGCTACGGCGAGAATCTTGAAGCCGTGCCGGAGTTCAACGAAGCTAAAGCCCTGCTGCAGCGCGTGGAGGACATGGTGACATGGCTGAACGGGACGTTATAGAAAACATCCTCAGGTACATGCACGCCGTGGAAGACGCGGGTATTCCGGTGTCATTCGTTGTCCTTTACGGCTCGCAGGCGCACGGCAACCCTCACCAATGGAGCGACATCGATCTCATAGTGGTCTCTCCCCGTTTCGACGGCCACAGGCTGCGCGAGGACATAGGCACGCTGTGGTACGCGGCCGCGCAAACCGACAGCCGCATTGAACCCATCGCCTGCGGTCTCAAACAATGGACCGACGACACGTCCAGTGCCATCATCGAAATCGCCCGCCGAGAGGGACAACGCATACAGGCGGCATAGCGTTCTTTTGTTTCTGCCGGAGGACACAGCATGAAGGATGAACCAGAACCTACAGCATTCCCCTCATCCGGCAACCAGAACGCACCTGTGAGACCAGATGCTTTCCCGCTCGCTGCGAATCACGGAAACACAGATTCCCGAACCCTCCTTCTATTCTGGTCGAAATGGATATCTTTGACCGTTCGTGGTCTGCTCATATTTGCAGGAACCCTCTATTTGGCGTCTGCCGGATGCGCTATCATCGCCAATAAACATTTCGAGAACGCTGTTCCGCCTTCCCGTGTGCAGACTTTCGCCGATTTCGTGGAATGGCAGCCCGTAATCCTCGAATGTTTGGAGGTTGAACTTCGGGGCGTTACCTATTACCACGTGGTCGGCCCCGATGCGCGCTATATATCGTCAGGTGGCGCGATATACGTGTTTGACGCGGCTGGCAACTTCATGGGATGGTCCCCGGATTCCGGGGATATCATGCGCAACGAGGCGGTTTTCTACCCTGAGTGGTGGCTTCCAAAAGAATCACGCTGTTCGCCTATCACACTTGAGCAGCTCAAGAACAGACTGTCGGGTCGTTGCCCTGCTGAATGACTACGACATAGGACGTCTACTCCACCTTCACTTTGAAAATGCCCTTCGCCACCTCGATCTTCTGCGCCATGTCCGCGTCTTCCATCTCGGCAACCACCTGCGACAGCACTTCGGGGATGTTGATCAACTGGGGGCACTTGTCCAGACATTCCCCGCACTGCACGCACTGCGAGGCAAATCCCGGATTCCCGTCCACCAACTCACCGCTCATCCGGAACGCATACCGGAATTTGACTTCCTCCGGCGGGCCAAACATGTGCATCCGGTTGTACTCTTCGAAGCAGATGGGAATCATCACATGTGACGGGCAGGGCATGCAGTAGCCGCAGCCCGTGCAGCCGACCTTCATCAATTCCCGGTACGTTTCAGCAGCGCGCCCGACCAGTTCCAGTTCCCCTGCGGACAGTGCGCCCACCTCGGCCGTCGCGGCGATGGCCAAGTTCTCATCGATCTGCGCCTCGTCATTCATCCCTGAAAGCACGACCGTCACCTCTGGATGGTTCCATATCCAGCGCAGCGCCCATTCCGCAGGGGTCCGCCGCACCAAGGCCTCGTTCCATAGGGTGGCCACGGCCGGCGGGGGAGTGGGCAGCGCCAGATTGCCGCCGCGCAACGGCTCCATGACCACCACGCCCAGCCCCTTCTCCGCCGCGTGTTTCATGCCCGCCGTGCCCGCCTGGTATTCCTCGTCCAGAAAGTTGTACTGAATCTGGCAAAACACCCACGGATATGCGTCCACAATCCGGATAAAGTCCGGGCCAAGCCCGTGAAAAGAGAACCCCGCGTTGACAATGCGCCCGTCCCGCACCGCCGTGTCAAGAAACTCCGCCGCGCCCAACCGCGCCACGTTGTCCCAAGAAGTGCCGTCCAGCGCGTGCATCAGGTAATAGTCGATGTGGTCCGTCTCCAGTTTCTTCAGCTGCGCCGCCAAAAAGCGGTCCATGTCCGCACGGCTCTCAATCATCCAGGTCGGCAGTTTTGTCGCCAGTTTGACCCGCTCCCGGTAGCCGTCCTTCAACGCCTTGGCCAGCAGCAATTCGCTCGCACCCGCATGGTACGGCCAGGCCGTGTCGACATAATTGACCCCCTGATCAATGGCGTGGCGAATCTGGCGGATGGCCCGCGCCTCGTCGATCATTCCGTCCTGCATCGGCAAACGCATACACCCGAAACCAAGGATCGAGAGTGAATCGCCGTTTTTCGGCATCGTCCTATAAAGCATCGCCGCATCCTCCATTTTATTGCCGTTAACAAAGCCCTCATTCGCCCGTAACAATTCCGGAGAGTAAAACGTACCGGCATTCCTGTCCGGAATCCAATAGGCACTCCCCTTGACAGGACAACACGCGCCTTACTCACTCCAGAAATAGGCCGTTACCGGAACCTCGTCTCCGCATTCATATTGGAATGTGTAGCCCTTTTCTGTCCAGTCTATTATCGTGCGCCTGACAAAGCCAAGCGCCAGCGCAAGGGCTTGGAATGTGTCGGCACCGCGGATGTCGCACGGCTCTTCATAAAGGCCGTCGAGTGCAACCGGGCATGCTGCCTCCTCTTCCGAAATCTTATAGGGACAGCCCAGCCTTATGTGGACACGCCTTGTTTTCCCGGAGGGTTCCCGGAGTAGGAACGTTGTCTCTGCGATAGTGATTCCCATTGAAATCCCTGCCGATGACGCTCATCCCAACGTGTCTATGGTATCAACCACAAGCGGGGCAACACGCGAAAAGGGGCTGCTAAAGCCATTGACCACTTCGAGAAAAGAAATGGTCGGGGCGGCGGGATTCGAACCCGCGACCTCCTGGTCCCAAACCA
>CAIUWO010000324.1 GCA_903902895.1 Candidatus Hydrogenedentota bacterium
CCCTCGCCGAACTCATTCCACGCATAGATCGTGAATGCCTTGAACCCACCCGGCAGCCCCAGCCTGGGCTGGGCAAGCAGGTCTTTTTTGACGCTTTCCAATGAGGCGGTCCACTCTTCCTTGTTGGGGAATGCATAGCAGGGCCGCTTGTCCAGCCAGGGGCGCGGATTCCAGCCGGCAGCCACGTAGGGCAGGTAGGGAACGGCGTCGTTGAAGTGCTTGGCGCGACCTTCTTCCGTGAACTTCTGCAGGTCGGAGAACGGATAATCGTCCGCCTTCTGGTCCTGTTGCGGCAGGTCCATATAGGTGCAGGTGAAGTCGAAGAGCTTTGCCGCCCAGTGTTTTGGGAAGATGGACTCCGGCCCGCCCACACCGCAACCGATGAGCATCTCCCCCAGTCCGGCATCGCGCACGGCGGTGCGCAGCGCATCCAGTTTGGCCTTGCACTTGGCGAGGTCCTTGTCGTTCTGCATGCAGAAGTAGTGGCCACCATGCACCTTGAACACCAACTTTCCATCAACATGCAGATAGCTCGGATGGCGGAAGCAGGTTAGCCAGAACTGGATGCAGTCCTGCCAGTCCATATCGGTGGCCACCTCATAAGGCGGATGGTTGCAGAATTCGACATAGAACTTCATGCGGGCACTCTCGGCGGAATGCATGAAGTCGAGCACGCCCCGGTCCAGACAGCGCGCATTGGGCTCCCTCTCCCCCGTCTTGCCGTTGTAGTACCAGAGAATGGCGAAGAAATCGACGCCGTGATCGGCGGCGGCCTTAATCTCGCGGTCCATGGTGGCCTGATTGTTGAACTCACCCAGCAAGGGCACGCGCTGCGGGTACTTCGTCCGCCAGTCTGCCCCGTCGGCACCGTGCCATTTGTTCGGCAACGGCTCCCACCATCCCGCGAAGTAGTTGACGCCGACAAGAATATCCCTTTCGGAATTGGCGGGCGCCTCCGGAACGGTCAGGGTGGAAACCAAGCACAGTACAGTGCATGCGAGCATGGCGGGGTTTACTCCTTGTATGAGGCCTGGCCCGCCTCGTCCAGCCAATGCAGCGCGGCGCGGCAGTATTCGGAATGGGTGGGCGGACGGAAATGGGCGCGCCGGAACAGGGTATACCATTCGCGCCCCCTGGCGATGCACTGCTGGTGCATGCGGTAGACCGGTTGGACAACCCCATGATTGTCGATCATCCAGAAACCGCTGGTCTTTTCGCCGCCCTCCTCCATTTCATTGTCATAGATTTCCCAATAGAGAATGAAAGGGCAGCCCCACTCGAGTCCGGCGCGAATCACTTCGCGGGACGCCTCCTCCTGCGCTTTGGGCGTGCGCACCTGGCGGATTGGGAAACCGTATTCGCCTATGAACACGCGCGGTGCGTTCCAGTCCAGTTTCTTTGGAGGAAGCTGCGCTGCAACATAGTCCAAGGCGGTCCTCATACGATCCCGCATGGCAGGAAAACCTTTGGTGAGATCGAGGGAGTCATAGCTGGAGTAGGAGACCATGTCGATGTTTGTCCTGGGCAGCACGCTGTTGCAGACGGTGGACCGGCCGGCAATGGCCTTTTGAACAAGGTTCACCTCGGTATAGTGGAACACCCGCACACCGCGATGCGGCGTGTCACGCAGGGCGTCATCGACAGCCCTCTGCCTCAGATTGAGCCAATCAATCATGCCGGCGACCGATTCCGGCTTGGGCTCGGCGTTGATGTCGTAGCCTCCCAGAAGCACCCAGTCCCCCTCCCAGTGCCCCAGCAGAAAGGTCTTGTTTGTCCCGTTGAACCTCTCCAGCAGGCACCTGGTGACATCGTACATTTCCGTGTATTCGCGCTGCCGGTCCTCGTCGGTCCATGCTTCCCGGCAGGACTTGGCGGTGCCGAGGGGGTAAGCCCACACCAAATAATAGTCAAAGGGCATGGACAGCACCGCCTGATAGGACGGGTCGAGCGCGAACAGGTCCTTCAGGGTCTTTATCTCGGGATTGGCCGGAAGACGATAGGATTCCAGGGCACCGGGGCTGGCCTCGAACTTGATGACGTTTGACCCCATGTCCAACATGGCCTGCGCCGTTTCCACCAGCCGCGTTTTGTCGGTGAGATGGTACTTTGGAGAGAAGGTCTGGGTGCCGACGCAATAGTTGAACGCCGGCCGTTCGCCGACGCGCGCACACCCGGCCAGGGCGAGGGCTGTCAGTGAGGCCATTATCAGCCCCCCCTTCCTCCAGTTCACTTGAGTCCGGTCCATTCGCCCATGCGCCGCCAGAGACCTTTGGCCTCCACCGCGGACGCGGTCACCAGTTCGGTCTCGCCAAAGAGGGTGTCGCCCAACTTCAGACGCAGTTTCCCGACCGACGCGCCGGCCGGCACGGGGGCCTTGATTTCACTCGGGACAGTGACTTCGAGTTGCAGGTTCTTGACGTCCTCATTGCGGACGACAGCATCCAGCGGTCCGTTGGACAGCAGCCCCACGCTGGTGGCGACCCCGTTGGTCACGGGAATGGGCTTGCCGATAACGGCCCCCGCGACCACGGGGCGGACCCGTTTAACCTTCTTGAACGAGGTTTCGAGCAGTTCCTGCGCCCGCTCGGAACGTTCGTGTTTCGTGTCTCCCATGACCACGGCAATCAGGCGAATCCCGTCGCGCTGGGCGGTCACGGTGATGCAAAATCCCGCGGCCCGAATGTACCCGGTCTTGAGGCCGTCCACGCCGGGGACAACCCCCAGCAGTTTGTTTGTGCTTTGCTTCGCCCCGTCGCTGGCGCGAAAGGTAAGTTCTTTCTGCGAGGTCCATTCCAGTATCTTGGGATGTTTTACACATTCCTGGCCAAGCCTGGCCATGTCCCTGGCAGTGGTAAGGTCGAACTCCTGACCCTTCGCGGGAGGAAGCCCATGGACGCTGTTGAACTTGGACTGTGTCATGCCCAATTCCCC
>CAIUWO010000325.1 GCA_903902895.1 Candidatus Hydrogenedentota bacterium
CCCTCCGGGGACGCAACTTGGCAGGCTTGCCCGCAAAAGCAGACCTGAAAACATGTCCTGCAATTCATCTTCGTCCCCTTCAGGGACGAATGTCTGCGGGGGTCAGAACGCCTTCACAGGACCGCCCCGTGCTTGCGGCGCCGCGGGGAGCGGCATCGCATGACCACCCTGCGCCTGTTCGCCCTGGCCTGGCCCGTGACTGCGCTTGGCCCGGGAAGCCGCGCCGTGCTCTGGGTGGCGGGATGCCCGCGCGACTGCCCCGGATGCATCAGCCCCGAAATGCAGGCGTATGACGCCGGGGAGGACGTGCCCATCCCCGCACTCGCCGCGCGGCTGGAACGCATTGCGGTCCCGCTCGACGGCGTGACCGTTTCCGGCGGCGAACCCTTCGACCAGGCGGAGGCGCTGGCCGCGCTGCTGGACCGGTTGGCCGAGCTTCGCCCCGACTGGAACGTGCTGGTCTACACGGGATACCTGATTGAGGAACTGCGCGCCGACCCCCTCCGCGCGCCCCTGCTGGACCGCATCGACATCCTTGCGGACGGCCCCTACCGGCGGGAGATACCCCGGCACCATCCGCTGACCGGGTCCGGCAACCAGCGGGTTCATTATCTGACCGCGCGCGGCGTATCCCTGCGCGGGGCGGTGGAGGCGCTGGAATCGGGCGCAATGAACCTGGGGCTGAGCCGGTCCGGCCGCACCGACATGATTATCGGGGTCACCGAGGCGCAGGCCCGCGCCGACGCGTGCTGTGAACTCACCGCCCCACCAGATGACACGCCGGTGGAATAGTCCTGAACTCCGCCCTTTCACCAAAACAATTAAGGCGGCGGCTCCCGACTTGGGAACCGCCGCCCTGACTGTCTCTTAGGTGCCCGTTCTTGCCTTAATGCGCTGAAATGCCCAGAGCCTAGAACCATTCCTGGTTGTTCAGCGCGGCGAAGATTTTGTTGACCGGCCAGTTTCCGGGATACTTGATGAACTCCACATGGCCGTCCATGTACAGCACGTTGCAGCCGCCGGGCACATGGCTGAACTCATCGGGATTGACGTCAATCCAGTCCGCCGAAACCCAAATGGAGCTTTGCGCCCTGGACGACGCGCCGGGGTTGTTGATGTCCGTGATCAGGAAGCGCTCAATACCTTCCTTGAGGCGCCACATCTTCACTTCCTTCTGCACTGTGGGAAGCGTTCCCCCTGGGACGGTCACATCGCTGTTGCGGTCATTCTTGCTCTCTCTGGCATTCGAGATTCCCAGCATCCCCGCCAGGATCGGCGCAAAACTGCTGACCGCCAGCGTCATCTGGGCCTGGGCTGAGCCGGTATCGTCCAGCGGGATCCCTGAGAGGTTGATGGCCGCGTCCGACTGGTCCGTCACGCCGGGCATGTCGGCCATCCAGCCCACGTAGATGTAGCTCACGCTGGAACTGTCCATTTCGCACGGATAGAAAATCTTGTTGGGCACGCTGGGGGTCGCGACAACACCCAGCCCCGGCGTGGCGGGGTCATACTCGTTGCTGATAATGACGTTCGCCAAATTGTCAGCCCCGTCAAAGGCCTTTTCAACGTCCACTCCCTGCGTCGCGGAGGGGCACAGCAGAATCTTCGGGTCGTTCAGATACTCGGGATAAATCGCCAGACCGTCGACCGTGAAATCCGGGTCCGGTTCCTTGCTTGGGTCCGGGTCGCAGCCAAACAGTTTCTCCGGCGGGAAAAGGCCACCGCCCGCCTCGTTCGAATACATCTTGCAGACCAGGCCAAACTGTTTGAGGTTGTTCATGCAACTGGAACGGCGCGCCGATTCGCGGGCCCGCGCCAGTGCGGGCAGCAGTATGGCCGCCAGAATGCCGATGATGGCAATAACCACCAGGAGCTCGATAAGTGTGAAGCCTCTTTTTCGTGAACGGTTCATGAGATATTTCTCCATTACCCATGTTGTCAACCAATCCCGCGCTCCGGCAGGATTGGTTGCGCCATCTTGGGTTATCGATGACGCGCCGGTCAACCAACCAAATAAGAAACGCATCTACTACTATTCACAACCTCTCCCAGCCACTGCTTCTCAACTGTTCCTTACCTATAATACCAGCGACCCCGCAGGAATATTTCCGGAGAAAACCCCTATCTTTTTGCCAAGCACCATGCTTCTATCGTTTATCGTATTTGTATCTCTTGCCTTATTGCTTTAGCGCATATTTCACATACAAGAAATGGGGGACACTGGGCGTTTCTGAGCCTTGGGCTTGCAGCCTTGGCAACGTTGATGTCAACTGTGAGGCGGGCGGAAAAGGTCAGCGGTGATGTTTGGGACGGTTGCCCGGCGGGGACGGGTCTGCTATGCTGGACCGCGTTTTTCGCTATTCAAACCACAGGAGACCTGTCCATGCTGGCAAGCCTTGCCCTGATCATCATTGCGGCGACCGCCGCCGACGCCCCGCTGTATGAGGCCGAGTTCATTTTCGCCCCCAATCCCAAGCACAACCACGGTTCAAGCATCGTCGAGGCCGCCGACGGCACCCTCGTCGCGGCGTGGTTTCACGGCACGGGCGAGCGCCAGTCGGACGATGTGATGGTGCAGGGTGCGCGGCGCCATCCGGGCGGGCAGTGGTGCGAACCCTTTGAAATGGCCGACACCCCCGATCTGCCAGACTGCAACCCAGTGCTTTTCATTGACCCGCGCGGCACACTTTGGCTGATCTGGATCACCGTGCAGGACAACCAGTGGGGCGGTTCGCTGCTGAAGTACCGGTTATCCGATGATTATCTGGGCGACGGCGCGCCTAAATGGCGCTGGCAGGACATCATCCATGTCCGGCCGGTGGACTTGGAGCCTCGCTTCACCAAACTGGTGGACACTGGTCTGGAAATCTTGGGGCCCATCCTAGACTCCGTGCCGGAACTGTCGGACTTCAAGAAAGAAGCTTTGGAATCCAGGGAGAAAGCGGGAAACAAACTATACCAGCGCATCGGGTGGATGACCCGCCTTCACCCCATTATGGTGGGCGAAAAGCGGATGCTACTGGGGCTGTATTCCGACATTTTTGAATGCTCGCTGGCCGCCTGGACCGAGAACTGGGGTGAGACATGGTCCTTCAGCACCCCCATCCTTGACCCGGAACTGCGCAACATCTCCAACATCCAGCCCAGCTTCGTGCAGCGCAAAAACGGCGAGATTGCCGCGTTCATGCGCGACAACGGCATTCCCAAGAAAGTGCGCACCGCCACCTCCAAAGACCTGGGCGCGACGTGGTCCGACGTGGGCACGCTGTCCATCGACAACCCAGGTTCCAGCGTCGAGACCATCCCCCTCAAGAGCGGACGCTGGGCGATGGTGTGCAACGACACCAGCGACGGACGCAACCGGCTGACCGTGTTTCTTTCAGAGGACGAGGGCCTGACCTGGCCCAAGTTCCGCGCGCTCGAAAACGAGTCCGGCAAGGACGACGGTTCCTTCTCCTATCCGTCCGTCATCCAGGCCAAAGACGGCAGCATCCACGCCACCTACTCGCACACCCGCAAGGAAGTCAAGGGCAGCACCATCAAGCACGCCCGTTTCAACGAGGAATGGATTCTGGAGGGCAACCCCGCGAAATGACCCCAAGGGGACTGCCACCGATTTCAACCTGACGCTTGAGCATCTTTAGCCAGGACTTCGAACTGAAATCGGTGGCTGTACCCGTGCAACCCAGAGCCGAGGGGATGTGCTGGAATACATTTGAGGAACGTTTGCCATGAAAGAATATGTGGTTATCTATGAGCAGGGGGAACACAATTGGGGGGCGATTGTGCCTGACCTGCCGGGATGCGCGAGCATCGGCGACACATTGGAACAGGTTCAGGAAAACGTCAAGGAAGCCATCGAAATCTACTTGGAAGAATTGCAGGAGCGGGGAGAACCTGTTCCTGAATCCAGGCACCACATCAGCAATGTGGTCGTGGCTGCGTAGACAGGCATTGAGCTGGTGATGTGGTGATTCATGTCAAATCGGGAAAGGGATGCCAGTGGGGAAAAACATTCCAGGCGCGGCTTGGTACCTGCTAAATCTCTTGATACTGACCTTGTCGGGAGCGGCGCTGATAAGCGCCTATCCAAGCCTCGTTTGCTACGAGGTCGCGGAAGTCGCTGATTTCCTGACCCTTGCGATCCTCGTTCTCATCCTCGCCGTTGGGATCGGATACCATTTCCAACGCGCACGCCACTGTTTTGCGCCAAGAACCGGAACCGGTGCTGCGCCC
>CAIUWO010000326.1 GCA_903902895.1 Candidatus Hydrogenedentota bacterium
GAGTCCACCATGCCGGCATCGACCACGTCCAGCCCGCTGGCGACTAGGCGGCGGTGAATGCCCTCCTGATAGCCAGTCAACTTGTCCAGGAGACCGTCGAACTGGGGCCAATAGGTCTCCAATCCAATGCCAAACAGTCCCGCTTTCACACTGCCAAGTCCTTTGTCCATGCCCGTAATCCTTCTGAAAGCCGCAAAGATGCCTTTGAGAAACCCAAGATTACAGAATGATACTTGGGTTTGGCAGGAATTGCCACCAGGCGGCCCGACAACCGGACTTGGCGGTGCTCACGGAAAACGGCCTTGGGCGTGTGAATAACTTGCACGGTCCGGGATGTTTAGCATACGCGAGCAAATACAGGCGTGCCCGGGCCGTTTGGGCATTGAAAGGATTGAGACATGCACCTTGTGCGGTTGATATACGTGAGCACCATGACCGAGGCGTGCGACACCAGCGCGCTCCAAAGGATTCTGGACGTGTCCCACATCAAGAACAGCGCCCGAAAGATCACCGGCATGCTCTGTTATGACCCGTCCTTTTTTCTCCAGTGCCTCGAGGGTCCCCAAGAGGCGGTTAATGAGCTTTATGGAGACATCATCAAGGATGTTCGCCACAAGCATGTCACCCTGCTCGAATACGTCACGGTGGACGAGCGGGAGTTTGGCGCGTGGTCTATGGCGTTTGCGCACAGCAGCAACATCGACAAGCACACCTTCGAAAAGTACACCCGGGGCGCGCGTTTCGACCCCTTTGCCCTCAACTCAGAACAGGCAAAAGATTTTCTGGTGGAAGTTGCGCACCACGGAAGCAGACTCATGACACGGCAGCGGTAAGGGGCGCCTTGGCGGAATGCCAAGGCAACACACGAACATGGAGAACTGACATGGAAAGTTTTGGCGAAGTCACGTTTAAGGGCAACCCGCTGACCGTGGTCGGCCCAAGATTAAGGGTTGGCGACGAGTCCCCCGATTTTCAACTGCTTGCCAATGACCTGAGCGTGGTAAAGCTGTCCGATTCGGCCGGGAAAGTGCGGCTTATTTCTGTGGTGCCCTCGCTGGACACGCCCGTGTGCGACATGCAGACGCGCACGTTCAACAGGCAGTTGGACGCGCTGGGGAGCGCGGTGGCCGGGTATACGGTCAGCGCCGACCTGCCCTTTGCCCAGGCCCGCTGGTGCGGCGCGGCCGGCGTGGCGCGCATGAAGACCCTTTCCGACCACCGTGACATGTCTTTCGGCGAGGCTTTCGGAACGCACATCAAGGAACTGCGCCTGGAAGCGCGCGCGGTGTTCGTCGTGGACGCGGCCGGGATAATCCGGCACGTGGAATACGTCCCGGAAGTCACCAACGCCCCGGACTATGACGCGGCCCTGGCCGCAGTGAAGGCGCTGCTGGCGTAGGTTGTGGCAGCATGCCAATCAGCGGGTAAGCGGTGACAGGCGTGGTGGGGGAGTGCCGTTTCGGACGTTCCCTTTGGGCTCCCTTGGTCCGCGCTCCGTCCCGTGCCCGCACACGCTGATGGTTCGCACCTCGGACATGTTTGGGCGCACCCGCAACGCGACACGGCTTATTGTGGTCAGATAGAAAGCCGCGCCCAACCGGAGTGTAATGATGAACAGAAGAGAGTTTCTGCAAAGCACCGCCGTCGCCGCCGCTTCCGGATATGTCCTGCTGCATATGCGGGCGGCGCATGCGGACCTTCCCAAGCGTCCGTATCTAACCTGGCAAAACGACCCGTGCACCACCATGACGGTGACTTTTCAGACCGCAACGGCGCCAAAGGGCGTGGTGGTGCATTACGACACGGAACCCCGCGGGGGCGAGGCGGGCAGGCACTCCTTTCACGCCGCCGGCGCGACCACCCGTGTCGGGGGGCTCGCCGACGGCCGCAGCGTCAACACGGCCGAACTTGCCGGGCTCAGGCCGGGCACCCGCCATTACTTTGTTTTCGAGGACGAAACGGGCAGGGCCTCTTCGGAGTACTGCTTTGACACCATTCCCGACGACGGCCGCCCCGTCACCTTTGTCATCGGAGGCGACATGGGCGCCGGTCCGCGCATGCGCAAACTCACCGATTTGGCCGCCAGGCAGGACCCGCTTTTCTGCGTGGTGGGCGGCGACATACACTATGAAAACGGCGACATCAGGGAGTTCCAGGCCGTGGACGACTGGCTCAACATGATGGCGGAGAGCCTGGTTGGAAAAGGGGGGCGCATCGTGCCCATGGTGCTGGCAATCGGCAACCATGAAGTCAGCAAGGATGTGGCGGAGTCTGAACCGGGGGAGAGGCGCGCCCCCTTCTATTACGGTTTTTATCCCCAGGGGGGGAAGAGCCATTTCAGCCGCCGTTTCGGCCCAAACCTCGCCATTGTCTGCCTCGATTCCGAACACATTGTGCCCGTCGAAGCGCAGACTGAGTGGCTGAAAAACACGCTCCAATCATACGCCGATGTCCCATTTGTCTGTCCCGTGTATCATGTGCCCATGTACCCGGCGCACCGCGAGTTCGCGGGGAACGTGTCCATGAAAGAGCGGTCCCTGTGGCAGCCGCTCTTCGAGAAGCACCATGTCCGGGTCTGCTTCGAAAACCACGACCATCTGTTCAAGCGCACCAAGCCCCTGCTCAACAGCGAGGAGAACCCGGACGGCATCGTCTATCTGGGGGATGGCTGCTTTGGCCGCGACCCGCGCGAAGTGAACGAGGGGAACCGGTGGTATCTCGAGAAGGCCTCGCAGACCGCGCACTTCTGGACGGTCACGGCGGAGAAGGGCGGGATCACCTGCGTTGCCACGGATGAGGACGGCAACGAAATTGATCGTTGGTCAAAAAGCCTCTGAAAGGGTTGCGTTGGGCATAATTGCATGGGTCCAAAACGCGTCCCGGCATGAAACATAACCAAGGGTTGCATGGTCAAGTTGCATGATTCTCCGATGGGTCCACGCATCTTCGGAGTCGCACCCCGTTCAGATTTTCACCGAGGAGCTTTATTAATGAACAAGCAGGCCATTTCCCGGCGTCGTTTTCTGTTGGGCGCAGCCGCCGCAAGCACGGCATATTCCCTGTTTCCGAGCCGCGCCTACGGCGCCAATGAGCGCGTTAATCTCGGCATCATCGGCCTGGGCGATCGGGGCGGGGCGCACTTCAAAGCGTTCTCGCAAATACGCGAAGTCGAAATCGTCGCCGTGTCCGACGCCGACGCGAACAGAATGGGCAAGGCGGGGGATAAGGCCGCGAAACACCAGGATTTCCGGCGGTTGCTGGAAATGAAGGACGTCGACGCGGTGATTATCGCGGCGCCGGACCACTGGCACTGCCTGGCGGCCATCCTCGCCTTCCAGGCGGGCAAGCACGCCTATGTGGAGAAACCGGTCAGCCACTGCATCTGGGAAGGCCGCAAGATGGTCGAGGCCGCCCGCAAATACAAGCGCATCGTGCAGGCCGGCACGCAGCAGCGCTCCTGCCCGGCCGTCCAGCATTGCGCCGCCGACATCCAGTCCGGCGTGTACGGCAAGCCGCTGTGGGCCCACTGCAGCCGGCTCAGCGCGCGCGAGCCCATCGGCAAGGTCACCGGGCCCCAGCCGGTTCCCGAAGGCGTCGATTACAACCTCTGGGCCGGACCGGCCCCCATGGCGCCCATCATGCGCACCAATTTCCATTATGACTGGCACTGGCAGTGGGACTGGGGCACCGGCGAAATGGGCAACTGGGGCGTCCATTACCTCGACGACCTGCGTCACCTGCTCGGCTGGAACGATGTTCCGAACAACGTGATGGCCGCCGGAAACCGCTGGTGTGATGATGACGGCGAGACGCCCAACATGCACATCGCGCTGATGGAGCACCAGGGCATGAAGATCGTGATCGATGTCCGCAACATGGCCGGCGACAGTTCCGGCAGCCGGTGCCCCGAGTACCTGGGCGGCAACGGCGGCAACTACATCATGTGCGAGAACGGGTTCGTCCGCATCGCGCGCGGCAAGGGAAAGGGCTTCGACAAGGACGGCAAAGAGGTCAAGGAATACAAGGGCACCGGCGGCACGGCCCACTATTTCAATTTCATCAAGGCCCTGCGCGAGGACAGCAGCGCGTCACTGGCCTGTGAAATCGAAGTCGGCCACCTCAGCACCACCCTGTGCCACATGGCCAACATCGGCTTCCGTGTCGGCAAAGCAACCCCGGTTGAAGAACTGCGCGACAGCGTCAAGACCAACGAGGACGCCGCCAACACCCTCAGCGCCATGCTGGAACAGTTGGGCAAGAATCAGGTGGACCTCAAGGCGAAGCCCTTCATCGCCGGTCCCAGGCTGACCTACGACACCAAGGCCGAGACCTTCACCGGCGACCGCGCCGAAGAAGCCAACAAGTTCGTCCGCATCCCCGGCCGCGACCCGTTCAACGTGCCGGAGAACGTATAGTCGTCATTGCGAGGAGGGCTTTAGCCCGACGAAGCAATCTCTTGAAACCGTAACCCGACGTTTGAGCGGTGACGGGCAGGAGATTGCTTCGCTGCGCTCGCAATGACGGTCGGTTGTTGACCTCGTCCCCAAGTTGCACTTGGGGACGCGCTTGCACGCGAAGTTACACTTCGCAACCCTGTAATCTGGAGAATCTGCCGTGAACAAGAAGACCCTCGTTCTTGCCGTGCTGGGCACGCTCGTTGCCGTGCTGGTCGCCGGGTGCATCACCCAAACCGTGGCCGGGGACAAGAAACCCGCCCCCGCTGCAGAGGGCAAGCCCACCCCCGCCCCCACCGGGGACGGCTGGGTGAACCTGCTGGACGCGCAGCACGCGGCCGCGTGGAAGAACGTGACCGACAAGAACAACATCTTCGAGCTCAAGGACGGGGTCCTGCACATCTTTGGCAGCCCGAAGAAACCCCTGCGCTACGCCGGGTACACCGCCGAGGAATTCGGCGACTTCGACCTCCACGTCGAGTTCAAGGTGTCCAAGGCCGCCAACAGCGGCCTCTTTCTCCGCGCCCAGCCGGAGGGCGCCGCCTACCGCGGCTTTGAACTCCAGGTGCAGGACGATTTCGGCATGCCGCCCGACAAGAACACCAGCGGCGCCGTGTACGACGTGGTCTCCCCCATGTTCAACATGTCCCGCCCCGCCGGGGAATGGAACTCCTTCGATATCTCTGTCCAGGGCGGCAAGGTGGTGGTCATCATGAACGGCTGGAAAGTCGTCGACACTGACTTCGCCCTCATGACGAAGCCCATCGGCAAGTTCAAGGTGCCCTATTCCGGCATGCCCGCCAAGGGAAAAATCACCCTGCAGGACCACTACGGCGAGGCCTGGTACCGGAATATTGTCATCAAGAAGAAGTAACCGGGTCCGTGGGTATGCGCAGCGAAGCGCACCGCAATTGAGCCAAAACAGGTGCGCTCCACTTCGTTGCGCACACCCTACAGCAGCGGCGTCAGCCGTCAACTGCTGACCCGAAACATTGCCGTGCTTCCCATGGTCAAAGATGGTGACGGGAATTGCTCCCGACTCTGATCATGCATACAGACAGTTGTTGTCCAATGGGCCGGAAGAATCTATTTCGCGGCCCGTTTGTTGTATCATTTGCGTCTTGGAACGGTGTGAAATTGCGCGCTTTAACGTGATGTCTTGCTTGACAAAGGAGAACGCTCGACCATGAAATCCCCGATGGCCTTCCGAATCCTGTGGTCTGTCTTGTGCACCATTACGATTCTTTTCGCATTTTCCGCAGTTGCGGCGGACTGGCCCCAGTTCATGGGCCCCGCCCGCGACGGCGTTTCGCCGGAGACCGATTTGGCGCGGACCTGGCCCAGCGGCGGACCCAAGGTGCTCTGGACCCTGCCGCTCGGACAGGGCTACGCCTCGCCATCAGTCCGCGACGGCGAGATTTATCTGCTGGACCGGGTGGACCAGAAGCAGGACATCCTGCGCTGCCTGAGCCTGGCGGATGGTAAGGAACTGTGGAATTTTGCCTACGACGCGCCGGGCGAGGTAAGCCATGACGGTTCCCGCACTGCGCCGACGATTGACACCAACGTGGTCTACACCGTGGGCGCGCTGGGCGACTTCTACTGCATCGACCGCAAGACGCACAAGCCGGTGTGGAACAAGAACCTGGTGGCCGATTTCGGCGGCGAAAAGCCGGGCTGGGGCGTGGTGCAGGCGCCTTCCCTCTACAAGGACCTGGTGATTGTCTCGTCTATGGCCAAGGAGGGCTGCATCGTGGTGGCCTACAAGCAGGCCACCGGCGAAATCGCCTGGAAATCGGAAGTGCTCGGCGTGCTCGGATATTCGACCCCGGTGGTCACCAAACTGGCCGGCGCGGACCAGGTGGTCATGGTCGCCGCCTGCAAGAAGGGCGGGGGCAGTCCCGGCAAGGTGGCGGGGCTGAACCCGGACACGGGCGCGACGCTGTGGACCTACGACGGGTTCCAGTGCTTCATCCCCATCCCCTACCCGACCACGCTGCCCGACGACCGGGTCTTTATCACCGGCGGCTACGGCGCGGGCTCCTGCATGATCCAGGTGAAGCAGCAGGACGGCAAATTCACCGTCAAGGAGCTGTTCATGACGGCCGAATGCGGCAGCCAGATCCAGCAGCCGCTCTTTTATAAAGATTACCTGTACATCAACAGCAACTCGAATGAGCGTGAGGACGGCATGATGTGCATGTCGCTCGACGGCCAGATCAAGTGGAAGACCAAGGACTCCTGGTTCACCGCCACCTTCGAGCGGGGCCCGCTCATGATGGCCGACGGGCTGATCTACAACCTCGACGGCAAGAAGGGCGTGCTCTACCTGCTCGATCCCTCGCCGGAAGAGTTCAAGAAGATCGCCGAGGTGAAACTGCTCGGCGGCAAGGAAATCTGGTCGCCCATGGCCCTGTCCGACGGAAAACTGCTCGTGCGCAGCCAGTCGGAGATGAAATGCCTGGATGTCAAGACCCCCTGATTCGCGCGTTCTTTCAGGCGCTCCTCGCGTGAGCATAACGGCGCCGAAAGGTTCATATTGGCGGCTTTTTCGGCCCGCGCCCCGGCGGGGCTATTTGGACGGCGGTTGAATTTGCTGGTACACTAACGCTGCACAAGGCGTTCCTTCCGCAGTCCGCAGGCAGGACGCCGACACTTGCCGGGCCGGGACGCGGGACGCGCGCTGAAATGCGGCGTTGCGCCCGAAGGCGGATACTGTTTCATGGGAAAACGCAGCAGGCTGAACTTGGGTCAGGCGGCGACAATGGCTGCGGCATTGTTCCGCATCCATGCGCTGCGCCGCCGCTCGCCCCTGTTCGTGTCGTGGAACATCACATTTCACTGCAATCTGCACTGCCAGTACTGCAACACGCACAGCATACGCCGCAAGGAATGGGACCTGCCGCAGATTCTGGCCGGACTGGACACACTGTGGGGGCAGGGGGTCCGCTGGATCACCTTTGGGGGCGGCGAGCCGTTCCTGAAAAAAGGTCTGGGGGAAATCCTGGCCCATGCGAAAGGCCTTGGATTTAACGTTTTTCTGAGCACCAACGGCGGGCTCGCGTCGGAACACCGGGCGGACCTGGGCTGGGTGGACCATGTGAACATCAGTCTGGACGGTCCGCGGGAGGTTCATGACCTGGTGCGGGGTGCCGGTGCTTTTGACAAGGCGCTGGAAGGCGTTGACGTGTGCCGGGAAGAAGGCGCCTCCGTTTCCCTGCTGTGCGTGCTCTCCAAACACAACCTCAAGCATGTGGAAGAGGTGGTCAGCATCGCATCGGAACGGGGATTGACGGTGATGTTTCAGCCGGCAACGCGCTGGCTCAACTCCTCCGTAGAATCAAACCCCATCTGCCCGCCGGTGGACGCGTACCGCGCGACGGTCGCCCGGCTAAAGACGCTGAAAAAGGGCGGAGCACCCATTCGGAATTCGTTGGGTGGTTTGGATCACATAGCCCATTGGCCCGACCCGACCCCTATTTGGTGCGTGGCGGGCCGGTTGATATCGGTCTTGGAGCCCGACGGGTCTGTGCTCACGTGCCACCAGGCGCAGGTGGGCTCGTTTCTGAAGACGGAGTGCGCGGAGGCGCCGCTGGCGGAACGGTTCTGCTGCGCCCAGATTCCGCAGGGATGCGTCCAGTGCTGGTGCGCGCCCCTGGTGGAGTTGGCGCTGCTGTTTTCGCTGCGTCCGAGTTCGATTTTCAACGCCTTCAAAAACCTTCTATGACGGAGGGTGGCGCGCGGCAAAACACCGGGCGCAGGGGGACCGGCCCGATGCGCACAACCAGAGAATAATCGTGATAGCACTTGGAATAAATGAGGACCTGTTTGATTCGGGCGTGGCGCTGTGCGACGGCCCCAAAGTGCTGTTTGCATCCAATGAGGAACGGTACACCCGGGCCAAGAATGAGGGTGGGTTCCCGTACCAGGCCCTTGCTTCGCTGTTCAAGACAACAGGGGTGCGTCCGCAGGACATCGAACGGGTGTGCGTCGCCGGTTTCATGACGCCGCCGCTTCCGGTGCGTTTGGTGCCGGGCGCCCACAATTGGCTGTTCAATGCGCGCAGGAGCCACAAAGAGTCTTTTCTTAGGGGCTTGCTGGACGATGTGACCTTCTACACGCCGATTTCGCACACGTCCGACCGGTCGTTGATGCGCTCGGTGGTAAAGCCCTTGCTGGGTCACGTCGCGCGCCGCATGTTCGCCAAAGAGCTTCGGAACAAACCCTTCCGGTTTGTGGACCACCACTATGCGCACGCGGCCAGTGCGTGGCACCTTTCGGGATTTGAAGAGGCACTGTGCATCACGTCCGACGGCATGGGCGACGGCCTGTCGCTGACGGTGAGCACCTGCGCTCCCTTTTCGCGCACCGGCCGTCCGGAACGCAGCACGCGGTATCCCGAAGAGGTGGGCGCAACGCCGTGGGGCGGCATGGAACGCCTGTGGACGGCGTCGTCGCGGGATTCGTTCGGGCTGTTCTTTCAGGTGTTGACCGAGGCGCTGGGGTTCCTTTCGTGCCGGGACGAGGGAAAGCTGACCGGTCTTGCCGCGAACGGGGACCATCGGCGGGTGACGGAGCCGGACCCCTTCCACATGGAGGACGGGCGGCTGGTGTACAACGGCCCGGCTTTTGGCCAGCGGGGCGTTCGCTGGGCGAAGGAGCATTACGCGGCACGCTACTCGCGGGAGGACCTGTCCGCGTGGGGGCAGTACCTGCTCGAAGTGCACACGGTGGAGATTGCCCGGCACTGGCTCCAGAAGACGGGGCTGAAGCAGCTGGTGCTGTCGGGGGGGGTGTTTGCGAACGTAAAACTGAACCAGCGCCTGCACGAGCTGGACGAGGTGGAGTCGCTGTTTGTGTGTCCCAACATGGGCGATGGCGGGCTGGGTCACGGGGCAATCTGCGCGGAGCACTTGAATCCGCCCGAGCGGGTGCGGGATGTGTTTTGGGGGGAATCGTACAGCGACGGCGAGATCGAGCCGGTGTTGCAGCGGGCGGGGGTGTCCTACGAGCCGTGCCCAAACGGTGAAGAGCGCGTGGCGGAGCTGCTGGCGGAGGGAAAAATCGTGGCCCGGTTCCAGGGACGCATGGAATGGGGGCCGCGCGCGCTGGGCAACCGCTCGATTCTGGTTCGCACAACGGACCGCGAGGTGGTAAACCGCTTGAACGGCCTGCTGAAGCGGAGTGATTTCATGCCCTTTGCGCCGGCCATACTGGACGAGGACGTGGCGGAATACTGCGAGCACTGGGAGGCGGGCCGCCACGCGGCGCAGTTCATGACGGTATGCTTTGACTGCACGGAGCGGATGCGCCGGGACCATCCGGCGGTGGTGCATACGGACGGGACGGCGCGCGCGCAGTTGGTGGAGGCGCAGAGCAATCCGGGCTTCCACCGCATCCTGACCGAGTTCAAGCGGCGCTGCGGCAACAGCGTGGTGATGAACACGAGCTTTAACATACACGAGGAGCCGATCGTGCGCACGCCGGAGGAGGGTGTGGCTTCGTTTATGACCGCGGGGCTGGACTATCTTTCGATAGGAGGCTTCCTGGCGCGGGGCAGGAGTTAAAGGCTGGCTGAGCGGCGGACGGATGAGGCCGGAGCGGACTTGTTCTCCAACCATAGGCAAAATCACCCCGCGGCGGAGTCCTAAGGCCATAATCTCAGAAAGCGGGCGCCTGAATTCGGAATTCCCCCATGAAAGCACCAAAACAATGGCGACGATGAAGAAGTTTCTGTTGCTTGCTTTGATTGCCGTGGCGGCGGCTTCGGCGTCGGGGACCGCTATGGCACAGGATGAGCCGTCCGGCAGCCTGCCAGGCAAATCCATTCCGCAGGCGGCCTCCTCCGATCCCTTCGGCTGGAATCATCTTACCGCATCGGCCCAGCCTGCCTGTTTCTGGTGGTGGCTCGGAAGCAGCGTCAACGAGGCCGAAATCGAACGGCAGTTGAAGGTGCTGAAGGATGCCGGTTTTGGCGGCGTCATGGTCTGTCCCCTCTATCCGTACAAGCATCCCAGCATCGCATCCATTCCGTTTCTTTCCGACCGCTGGGTCGAAGTCTTCCGGTTCACGCTCGCCAAGGGAAAAGAGCTCGGCATGATTGTCGACGTCACAACCGGCGGCGGTTGGCCCATCGGCGGACCGTGGATCTCCAAAGAGCACTCGGAACGCGATTGGCGGCTGGATGTCCTGAACTTGGATGTAACGCCCGAAAAGCCTTTTGTTCTGCGGGACGAACCGGGAAAAGATCCGATCAAAATGGTCACACTCCTGGACGCCGCTGCCGATGCAGACCCCGGAGAGGCCTGGAACAATCTTAAACCTGCCAAAGTCATTGAAGCGCACGGGAATGACGGGCCATCGGCGTGGCACATCCCACCGGTCGGCAAGTGCAGCGTTCTGGTTGCCCGCATGGGCTATACCGGACTGGATGTCTATGTCGGCGGGGAGGGCGCCAAAGGCCCCGTTTTCGACTGGTACTCGCCTGCGGCGTTTGACAATCTGGTTGCACCGTTAAACAAAATGCTTGGTCAACTGGGCGAACTCCGTCCCCGGGCGGTGTACTGCGACTCTTACGAAGGGCGCGCCGGCACAACGCCCGGGTTCTTTGCGGCGTTCGAAAAGGTCAACAAGTACGACGTCCGGCCCTACATGCACCAGTTCCTGAAAGAAACGGGAACGCCGGAAAACATTCGGCTGTGGCACGACTACCGCCAAACCATGGCACAGCTCCACGTGGAATTTGTGCAACGGTGGACCCAGTGGGCCAACAAGAACGGCATCGCGACCCGGTACCAATATGACGGTGACCCGGCCAATCCGATCGACACCTGCGCCGAAGCCGATATTCCGGAAGACGGGGCGCCGTTCAGCACCTCCCCCGCCCACTTTCTGGGCAAGAAACTGGTCTCGGAAGAGGCGTTTACCTGGGGCGCCGGACACAACTTCAAGGACAACCTGGACTTCTATCGCCAACGGGGAGACCAAAGCCTGCTCCAGGGCGTGAACCACAAGTTCTACCACGGCGTTCCCTTTACCCCCCTCAGCGAGCCGTGGCCCGGACCCATGTACTACGCCGGGGGAAACTTCAGCGAAACACAGCCCTTCTTCAAACACATTCGCTGCATGAACGACTATTTTGCAAGGCTCCAACTCCTGCTTCAGGAATCGGTTCCCGATACGGATGTGCTTCTGCTGTGGTCCATCCACGATTTTTGGAACATGCCCAATCTTGGCGGCTTCAAGTTTGGGCAGCCCTTCGTTTGGAGAAACACCAATTCCGCCTTCGAACGCAGGGATGTGAAGCGGGAATTGGGCGCTGAACTGACAGGCCGGGGATTGCAAACGGATTTCTGCTCCGATGCGGTTGTCACCGAACGGACCCGCGTGGAAAACGGACTCATCCGGGCCGGTCAACTCACCTGCAGGGCGCTGGTTGTTCCTGAGACAGAGATGATTGGAACAAAAACACTCGATAAACTGGAACAGCTGGCCCGCGACGGCGGGACAATCATCTTCATGAAGCACATACCACTTGCCGCACCGCAGGGCCTGCCTCTGGTCCAGGACATGTCGAAGAGCGCCGTCTCCCTGTACGCAATGGCCGAAACCAACACGTCGAACAAAGGCGGCGTGCACATAGCCGCCGGTCTTGACGACTTGTTCCGCCTTCTCAGGCCATGCGGCCTTGTGGAAGAAGGGATTCGGGGCCGATTGACCACTTACAGGGTGAACCAGAACGGAAAGATGACCTGTCTCGTCAAGAACAACAATGCGGAAGCGCGTCTGGACGATTGGGTGCCGTTTTCACACTTTGGCGCAACCTGCGCTCAAGTACTCGTGGGAAATCCGCGAACAGCCGGACTTGCACTCGCGGAGCACCGGGTCAATCCGGAAGGCGGTCAGTTGGTCCATTTGGTCCTTGAACCATCGGAAGTTCTGGTCGTTGCTGAAATGGGGGCGAATGAATTCCTTGAGGGCATCCAGCCAGTGGATTACCGGGAACCTGCCCGCGTGAGGACCATTGGAACCGCATGGGTCCTTTCATGGTCCGATTATCAGGGCAGGCGGCACCAATTGGAATCGGACACCTTGAAATCGTGGACTGAATTGCCTGAACTTGCGCTGTACAGCGGCGTCGTTTCTTACGAAACGAGTTTTACCCTGGAAGCCCAGGAGGTGCCGGACAACAATAATGCTTCCAAAGCCGCAAATCATTGGCTCCTTGATGCCGGAAAGGTTCATGATTCCGCCGAAGTCTTCGTCAACGGAAACAGAGTGGGATGCGTTTGGACCACCCCCTTTCAGCTGGATATTTCGCGGCATCTGCGCAAGGGCGCGAACACGTTGCGGCTGGACGTGGTTAACAAGGCTCAAAACCGCATTATTGACATGCATCGCCGGGGCGTTGACTGGCAGAAATGCAACTTGGAAGTCAACGATGAGACGGGATCGGGCAGGCTGAAAATTGATACACTATCGCCGCTCGTCTCAGGGCTTCTGGGACCGGTCTCATTGCGTTGCTCGGAATAGGCAAACCTTGCAGCATTTTTGTTCATTTACAGCGTTGCGCATGAATATAAGTACCAGATGAAATCCAAGGCTCGAAACATACTTCCGGCGGCGGTCGCGTTTGCGGTTACAGCCGTTCTTGCCGGTGCCGCCCTGTGGACGTGGTTCGTTCACGACGCGGAACCGGGGATGCAGGCACGTCTGCCCGGGGCGGACGGCACCCCCGCAGGCGAAAAGGGCAAGATTAAGAAGGTCGAACTCAAGGGCCGCTTCGAGCAGTTTGACGGCGTTGCGGCCGACCTGCCCGGCGCATGGACCCGCTTTCGCGGCGCGGACGTTGACAACATCCGCAAGGACGGGCCGCCCCTGGCGGACACCTGGCCGGAAGGCGGGCCGCCCGTGCTGTGGAAGGTCGAACTGGGCGAGGGCCACGCCGGGCCCGCGGTGCTTTCGGGCCGGGTGTACCTGATTGACTACGATGAGGCCACCAAGTCCGACGCCATCCGCTGCTTCTCCCTGGCCGATGGCAAGGAAATCTGGCGGCATTCCTATTCCATCACGGTCAAGCGCAACCACGGCATGTCGCGCACGGTCCCGGCCGTGACCGACAAGTGCCTGGTCACCATCGGCCCCCGGTGCCATGTGGTCTGTCTCGACCCCGTGTCCGGCGTGTTCCGCTGGGGACTCGATTTGCAGCGCGACTTCGGCACGAAAGAACCCCTGTGGTACACCGGCCAGTGCCCGCTGGTCGACGAGGGCAAAGTTGTCCTCGCGCCATGCGGACCTGATGCGCTGATGATGGCTGTCGATGCCGAAACGGGTGCGCCCCTATGGAAAACGCCGAACAAGCGCAACTGGAACATGTCGCACGGGTCCATCATGCCCATGACCATTGCGGGCAAAAAGATGTACGTCTACTGCGCCGTGGGCGGTGTCGCGGGCGTGTCCGCCGAAGCCGCCGACGCGGGCGCATTACTGTGGGACGTGCCATGGAACGCGAAAGTGGTAGCCCCCTCCCCCGTGCTGCTTAACGACGGCAAGGTCCTGCTCTGCGCCGGCTACGGCGAGGGCAGCGTCATGATCCAGGTCCAGGCAGACAACGGCGCCTTCAAGGCCGAGACGCTGTACAAGCGCGGCCCCAAGGACGGAATTACGTCCGAACAGCAGACACCCATCGTCTTCGACGGGCTGCTCTACGGGATCATGCCCAAGGACTCGGGCGCGCTGCGCTCACAGTTCGTGTGTTACAACTTCAACGGCGATCTGGTCTGGTCCAGCGGCCAGTCGAACCGTTTTGGTTTGGGACCGTACCTCCTTGCAGACGGCAAGTTCTTTGTGCTCAACGACGAGGGTGCGCTGACAATGCTCAAACTCAGCCGCGACGGGTTCGCACCGCTGGCCACGGCCCAGGTTCTGCACGGGCAGGATTCGTGGGGGCCCATGGCCCTTGCGGGCGACCGGCTGCTGCTGCGCGATTCGACGCAGATGGTCTGCGTCTCGCTGGCGGCGGGGAAATAGGCACATGCAACAGGAATCGACAAAAGGATTGGCAGGAAGATTGCCGGCATGGCTTTGGGCCGTGCTGACCGTGGCCGTGGTGGTGCTTGTCATCGTCATCGCCACCACCGAACAGCGCA